>JBAXPR010000063.1:0-21989 GCA_037132135.1 Rhodospirillaceae bacterium | reverse complement strand
CGGGTGACTGGCGGATTGCCTAGGGTTTCATGTAACGGAAAGTGCAAACTTCGGGCTAATCAGTAATGACTATTGTCGGTCGCCGTCTTCGCGGACAAATCTGGATCGGATCTTGGCGGAAAAGGACCGGGAGCGGGAAGCCCCCGGACCCCGGGCAGAGCCGGGGCTCCGCCGTTTATCAACCAGAGCAAGCTGCATCGGGCGGGCGCCGCGAGAGTGCCTGCGGCAGCCCGGTCCCGCGCAAAGAGGGTAAGAGATGTCTCTCGCCAATCTCGGTATCAAGGCCATGTTGCTGATCGGCTTCGGTGCCGTTCTCGCTCTCATGGCCGGGCTCGGCCTGTTTTCCCTCACCACCATCACCGGGCTCACCGCACTGACCAGCCGGCTCTATCAGCATCCGTTCCTGGTCAGCACCGCGGCCCTGCAGGCGGAGTCCGATATCATCGCCATGCACCGCAGCATGAAGGATGTCGTGCTCTCGACCGACGCCGCCGGGCTCGACAGGGCGGTGGCCGCGGTGGCCGCGGGTGAAGCCGATGTTTTGGCCCATCTGGCGATGGTCGAGCAGCGCTTTCTCGGCGACAAGACCATGGTCAACGAGGCGACCGAGGCCTTCCGGGCCTGGAAGCCGATCCGCGAGGCGGTGATCGCCCGGTTGCGCGAGGGCAAGCGGGCGGAAGCGATCGCGATCACCCGCGAGCAGGGCGCCGGTCAGGTGGCTCGGATCACCAAGGAGATCGGCGATCTGGTCGCCTTTTCCCTCGACAAGGCGGCGAAGTTCGACGCCATGGCAACCGCCGAGCGCGACCGGGCGATTGTCACCCTTTATGGCCTGATGGCGGTGATCGCGCTGGCGGGCCTCGGCATCGCGCTCGTGATCACCCTCGGCATCAACCGCCCGCTCGGCGCGCTCAGGCGCTGCATGGCCCGTTTGGCCGAGGGCGACTTCGCCGTCGCCGTGCCCTACCTCGACAATACCAGCGAGGTCGGCGAGATGGCGCAGTCGGTGGCGGTGTTCAAGACCAACGGCGAGCGCATCCAGCACTTTCAGGTCCGGGAGGAGACCAGCCGGCTTCAGGCCGAGCGCGAGAAGCGCGCCGCCCTCAATAAGCTGGCCGATGACTTCGAGGCCCACATCAACAGTGTCGTCGATCATGTTGCCTCGGCCTCGACCGAGATGAACGCCACTGCCCAGTCGATGTCGGCGGTCTCGGATCAGGCGATGCGTCAGGCCTCGGCGGTCTCCTCGGCGGCAACCCAGGCCTCCGGCAATGTTCAGACCGTGGCCTCGGCGGCCGAACAGCTGGCGACCTCGATCATCGAGATCGGCCGTCAGGTCAGCGAGTCGACCCGGACCACCCGGACTGCGGTGGACAAGGCCCGGCAAACCAACCAGATCGTGGCCAGCCTCTCCGACGCCGCCCAGAAGATCGGCGAGGTGGTCAACCTGATCAACAGCATCGCCGGCCAGACCAATCTCCTGGCGCTCAACGCCACCATCGAGGCGGCGCGGGCCGGCGAGGCGGGCAAAGGCTTCGCGGTGGTCGCCTCGGAGGTCAAGAATCTGGCCAACCAGACCGCGAAGGCCACCGGCGACATCTCGGCCCAGATCGGCGCCGTCCAGACCGCCACCGGTCAGGCGGTCCAGGCGATCCAGGAGATCATGACCATCATCGACGAGGTCAGCACCACCAGCACCGCCATCGCCGCCGCGGTCGGACAGCAGCAGGCGGCAACCGGCGAGATCGCCCGCAATGTCGAACAGGCCGCCATCGGCACCGATGAGGTGGCGCGCAACATCTCGGGCGTCACCCAGGCGGCCAGCGAAGCCGGCCGGGCCGCCGAGCAGGTGCTGAGCGAGGCCCGCGACCTCTCCAAACAGTCGGAAAGCTTGCGCACCGAGGTCGACGGCTTCATGCGCCGGGTGCGCTCGGCCTGACCGCGCCCGGTCCAGCGCAATCTTGCGGCGTTCCCCACGTTTCCGACACACTCTTGCGACGATTGCGCGGTCCGGGGGCCAGCGGGTATGGTGACGGACGTCATGCCCCTTTCCGGAGAGAGTGCCCCCGTCATGGTCCAGACCGTTCGTCCCCGCCGCAGTGTCTTGTATATGCCGGGCTCCAACGCCCGGGCCATGGAGAAGGGCAAGGGGCTGGCCGCCGACGGCCTGATCCTCGATCTTGAAGACGCGGTCGCCCCCGACGCCAAACTGACCGCGCGCCAGCTGGTGGTCGAGGCCGTACGCGGCGGCGGTTATGGCCGGCGCGAACTCTTTGTCCGCACCAACGGCCTCAACACCGCCTGGGGCCACGAAGACGTGCTGGCCGCTGCCACCTCGGGCGCCGATGCCGTGCTGCTGCCCAAGGTCGAGTCGGCCGATACCGTGCGTCAGGTCGAGGCGATTCTGGCCGGTGCCGGGGCGCCCGAACGTCTGGCGATCTGGTGCATGATCGAGACGCCGCTCGGGGTCCTCAATGTCCGCGAGATCGCGGCGGCCAGCCCGCGCCTGGGCGGCTTCGTGATGGGCACCTCCGACCTCGCCAAGGACCTCCATTGCCACCACACCCGCGACCGGCTGCCGATGATCACCGGTCTCGGCCTCTCGCTGCTGGCGGCGCGGGCCTATGGGCTGGCCATTCTCGACGGCGTCTTCCTCGACCTCAACGACGAGGACGGCTTCTATTATTCCTGCAAACAGGGCGTGGAACTGGGCTTCGACGGCAAGACCCTGATTCACCCCAAGACCATCGAGGCCGCCAACCGGACCTTTTCGCCCAGCCCGGCCGAGATCAGCCACGCGCGCCGGATCATCGACGCCCACGCCGCCGCCGCCGCCGAAGGCAAGGGCGTGGTGGTGGTCGACGGCCGGCTGGTCGAGAATCTCCATGTCGAGGCGGCGCGCCGGCTGGTGGCGCTGGCCGACGCCATCGCGGCCCAGTGAGGAGCCCCGCCATGACCAAGACCAACCCCGGCAACTTCTTCGAGGATTTCCAGCTCGGCCAGGAGATTCGCCACGCCACCCCGCGCACCGTGACCGCCGGCGACGTCGCGCTCTATACCGCGCTCACCGGTTCGCGCTTCGCGCTCCAGTCCGCCGACGCCTTCGCACGCACGCTCGGGCTGGAGATGGCGCCGGTCGATGACCTCCTGGTCTTCCACATCGTCTTCGGCAAGACCGTGCCCGATGTCTCGCTCAACGCGGTGGCCAATCTCGGCTATGCCGGCGGCCGCTTTGTCGCCCCGGTCTATGTCGGCGACACCCTGGCCACCCGATCGACCGTGATCGGGCTGAAAGAGAACTCCAACCGCCAGACCGGGACGGTCTACGTCCGTTCGATCGGCAGCAACCAGCGCGGCGAGGTGGTGCTCGACTATTGCCGCTGGGTGATGGTCCGAAAGCGCGACGCCGCGGCCCCGGTCGCCGCCGCCACGGTGCCCGAGTTGCCCGAATCGGTGCGGGTCGCCGATTTCGTCGTCCCGACCCACCTCCGGCTCGACGAGTACGACACCGTGCCGGCCGGCTCACCCCATCTCTGGCAGGATTACCAGCCCGGCGAGCGCATCGATCACGTCGATGGCATGACCATCGAGGAGGCCGAGCACGCCCTGGCCACCCGCCTCTACCAGAACACGGCCAAGGTTCACTTCAACCAGCACACCGAGAGCCAGGGCCGGTTCGGCAAGCGCCTGATCTATGGCGGCCACATCATCAGCCTCGCCCGCGCCCTCAGCTTCAACGGCCTCGCCAACGCCATCCGCATCGCCGCGATCAACGGCGGCCGCCACGTCGCCCCGACCTTCGCCGGCGACACCATCTATGCCTGGACCGAAGTGCTGGACAGCAAGCCGCTGGCCGGCCGCCTGGATGTCGGCGCCCTGCGCCTGCGCACCTTCGCGACCAAGGACCAGCCCTGCGCCGACTTCCCCGGCGCCCTCGAGGGCGGCAAATACCACCCGGCGGTGGTGCTCGACCTCGACTATTGGGTGCTGATGCCGCGCCGGGACTGAGCGGGTCCGGGAGCCGGGCGTCCCAAAGGTTTTACGGCCGACAGGCTGCTGACGCCCGGCTTGACATCCGGAATGCGCTCACTAAGATGTTAATTCGATATTATTTTCCTCAGGGGCCGCGGCTTCGCCCCGGGGTACTGTGTCTGGGGGCTGGAACATGACCGCCGGCGAGACGTTTCTGATCGTCGATGACGCGCGGCTGGCGCGCAAGATGGTGCGGTCATTCGTGGCCAAGGCCCGCCCCGATCTCGTGATTTTCGAGGCGGCCGAGGGTGAGGAGGCGTTGACGGTACTGGCGGGGCTCAAGACCCTGCACTACGCCACCATCGACTACAACATGCCGGGGATGAACGGCATCGATCTGGCCGCGCTGGTCAAGCAGCGCTGCCCCGATGCCCGGATCGCGCTGCTGACCGCCAATGTCCAGGCGGCCCTGCGCAAGCGGGCGGCCGAGCTTGGCATCGGCTTCATCGACAAGCCGATCAACGAGACCAAGATCGCCGCGTTCGTCACCCAGGCCGGCGCCGTGTCATGATCAGCACCCTCGATCTCCGGCCCGAAGTTCGGGATGCCCTGACCGAGATTTTCAATATCGGCATCGGCCATGCCGCCGGCGTGCTCAGCGAACTGGTCAACGACGAAATTCTGCTCACCGTGCCCGAACTGGGGGTGACGCCGCGGGCGGACTTCGTCGCCACCGCCGGCGCGCTGTGGACCGAACCGGCAAGCATCGTGCGCCAGAGCTTTCAGGGGCCATTCCGGGGCGACGCCCTGCTGATCTTCCCGGCCCGGGAAAGCCTGGAACTGGTGCGGGCGCTGCTGGCCGAGCCGTCGCCGCTCGAAACCATGAGCGAACTGGAGCGGGAGGCGCTGCTGGAGGTCGGCAACATCATTCTCAACGCCTGCCTCTCCTGCATCGCCGATCTCCTGGAGCAGGAAATCACCAACGCCCTGCCGCTCTACCTCGAATCGGATCCCGCCACTCTGGTCAAGGCGCTGATCACCGACCCCGACTGGTACGTGATCTTTTTGCGGATCGATTTCACGGTCAAACGCCAGAACATGCGCGGCAACATTCTTTTCGTGCTCGACGTGCCGGCTGTCACCGCCTTCGGCGCCGCGGTGGAAAAGCTGGTGGATCATTTCGAGTCCGGCCCATGACACCGCTGGTACCTCTGGCCGGCACCGCCGGGTGCGAGGCGGCGGCATGCGTCCTCTTCGGCGCCATTGATCTCGCAGACAACGGCATTCTGGTGCTTGATCGCGGCGGTCTGGTGGTGTGCTGGAACGCCTGGATGGTCCGCCACACCGGGCTGAGCGCCGAACAGGTGGCGGGACGGGCGCTGCCCGAGCTGTTCGGCCCGGCACTGTCGGCACGGGTGATGGCAGCGGTGCGGAACTGCCTCGACCACAGCCGCTCCCATATCCTTTCGCCCTCCCTCAACCGCCAGCCGTTTCCCCTGACTATGCCCGGCGAGTTTGCCGAGCGGGGCGAGGGCATCGACCAGAGCGTCACTCTCAAGCCGGTGCCCGGCGTCGCCGGGGCACGGTTCTGCCTGATCCAGATCACCGACGTCTCGCAGGCGACCCGGCGCGAGCGCTTTCTGCGCCGCCAGACCACCGAGCTGTCGCGCGCGGTCGAGGATTTGCAGGCGGCCAAGGACCTCGCGACCCGGGCCAACATCGCCAAGTCGGAATTCCTCACCGACATGAGCCACGAGTTGCGCTCGCCGCTCAACGCCATCATCGGCTTTTCCCAACTGCTGGAGATGGATCAGGCCGGGCCGCTGTCGGACGAGCAGCACGAGTTCGTCACCTACATCCACAAGGCCGGCGACCATCTGCTCAAGATGATCACCGACATCCTCGACCTCTCCAAGATCGAGGCCAAGCGCCTGACCCTGGAGATCGGCGAGATCGAGGTCGACCGCTTCATCCACGACGCCATCAAGGGCGTGGGCGGGCTGTCCCACACCCGCGGCATCGCGATCGAGTACGCCGCGGGCGAGCGGCCCGACCTCAGCATCCGGGCCGACCGCACCCGGCTGGCCCAGATCCTGATGAACCTCCTGGCCAACGCGATCAAATACAACCGCGCGAACGGCCGGGTCACGGTCGGAGTGGCGGTGCCGCTGCCGGGCTGGGTGCGGATTGCGGTCGCCGACACCGGCCCCGGCATTCCGCTGGAGCGCCAGGGCGAACTGTTCCAGAGCTTCAACCGCCTTGGCGCCGAGTTTGGCGCCATCGAGGGCGCGGGGCTGGGCCTGGCCCTCTCGCGCAAGCTTGCCGAACTGATGGGCGGGGCGATCGGCTTTCGCAGCCGGCCCGGCGAAGGCTCGACCTTCTGGATCGATATGCCGAGCGCGGCCTCGGCCGCCGCCGTGGCCGACGAGCCCGGCGAGGAGGAGAGCGGAACGGCGCTGCCGGCGCTGCCGCCTCTGACCCTGCTCTATATCGAGGACAATCCCGTGGACCTGCGGCTGGTCGAGGCGCTGTTCCAGGCCATCGCCACCGTCCGCCTGGTCACGGCGCGCAACGGTGAGGAAGGCGTGCGGTTGGCCTGGGAGCAGCGGCCCGACATCATCCTGATGGACATTTTCCTGCCCGGCTTCAACGGCTTTGAGGTGCTCGCCCGCCTGCGCGCCGACCCGCAGACCCGGACGACGCCGGTGGTGGCCATCAGCGCCTCGGCCCTGCCCGCCGACGTCGCCCGCGGCCTCGGCGCCGGCTTCCACAAATGGCTGAGCAAACCGCTCGACATCGTCGAACTGTTGACCGTCCTCGCCAATCTGGTCAAGAATTGCCGCCCGGCCCCGGCACCGCCCCCGGCCGGCCTCTGATCTTTGACCGGGCACCAGCCCCCGAGGACGACCGATGAACCGCTTCGCCAACCCCACCCGATTCCTGCGTCTGGCCGGCGCCGTGCTGCCCTGGAGCGCCGCGGTCACCGTGCTGACGCTCGGCGCCGGATTCGTGCTGGCGCTCGCGGTGTCACCGCCCGACTACCAGCAGGGCGAGGCGGTGCGCATCATGTATGTCCATGTCCCGGCGGCCTGGATGTCGATGTTCGTCTACGCCAACATGGCCATCGCCGCCGCCGTCGGGCTGGTGTGGAAGCATCCGCTGGCCGACCTTTTTTGTCAGGCGGCGGCGCCGGTCGGGGCCGGCTTCACCGCCGTCTGCCTGATTTCGGGCAGCCTCTGGGGGGCGCCGATGTGGGGAACGTGGTGGGTGTGGGACGCACGGCTGACCAGCGTCTTGATCCTGTTCTTCCTCTATCTCGGCTATATCGCGCTGGTGAACGCCTTTGACGACGCCAATCGCGGCACCGCGGCCGGCAATGTGCTGCTGCTGGTCGGAGCGGTGAATATTCCGATCATCAAGTTTTCCGTCGACTGGTGGAATACCCTGCATCAACCCTCCAGCGTCAGCCGGCTCGGCGCGCCCACCGTCGACGGCTCGATGCTGCTGCCGCTGCTGGTGATGGGAGTCGGTTTCACCGCCTATTTCATTACCGTGGTGCTGCTCCGCCTGCGCAGCGAGATTCTCGGGCGCAAGATCCAGTCGATCCGCTTTACCGAACCGCCGGTCTGACCCGGGGCAGCAGTCGGGAGTTGCTCTGGCCCCGGCCATCCAGACTCTGATATAACATCCGGGCGAAGTCTTAACCCAGGGTTGACAGGATGATGTCTCGGGTCCGACAGGCAGAGCGAGGGGCGGCGGCAACGGCGGAGCCGTGCTCCGGGTCGGACCCCGAGCCCGACCATTTCATCCAGGGCCATGGCGCCCTCATGGTGCTGGCCGACGGCCCCGAGCCGGTGCTCGAACAGGCCAGCGCCAATCTGGCCGCCTTTCTCGGTGTCACCGCGGAAGCCGCGCTCGGCCGGCCGCTGGCCGGACTGCTCTCCCCCGAAGCGGCGATCACCCTCGGCACCGCCTCCGAACCGGTGCGACTGAATGGCCGCGGCGGCCAGCAGCTCTTTGCCTGGACCCGGCGCCGGGATGGCGGGCTGGTGGTCGAACTGGAGCCGGCCGCGCCGGCCGACTGCGTCGTCGATGGTCTGGCCGACCGCCCGGCCGAAGGCTTCGCGGTGATCGAGGCGACGCTGGCGGTCGAGCTTGAGGCCGCCGGCCACCTTTACGATATCGCCCGCGCCACCGTCGAGGCGGTGTCCGAGATCGCCCGTTTCGACCGCACCCTGATCAGCCGTTTTCTGACCGACGGCAGCGGCGAGGTGATCGCCGAGGTCAAACGGTCGACCGCCACCGCCTTTCTCGGCCTGCGCTTTCCCTCCAGCGAACTCCCGGCCGCCGAGCGCGCCGCCGCCCTGACCGAACCCCTCCGCGTGATCGCCGATGTCTCGGGCGAGCCGGTGCCGCTGGTGCCGCCCCTCAACCAGCGGACCGGGCGGGCCGCCGATCTCGCCGGTGCCGTGCTGCGCCCGGCGCCGCCGGCGGCGCTGCGGCTGCTGCGGGCCCGGGGCGTCGCCACCGCGCTGACCCTCGCGCTGGTGGTCGAGGGTCGGCTCTGGGGCATGCTGGCCTGTCATCACGAGACGCCGCGGCTGGTCGAACCGGCGTTGCGCGCGGTGCTGGCCGGGATCGCCGGCCAGGCGATCGCCGCCCTGACCCGCGTCGTCACCGCCGAACGCATCGAGGCCGAGCGGCAGGTGGCACGCCGGCTGGCGGTGGTCGAACAGGCGATGCTGCATTCGGACAATACCGTGCGCCAGTTGCTGGCCTCCGACCCCGGTCTGCTCGACCTTGCCACCGCCGACGGGCTGGCGGTGGTGGCCGGCGACGGCGTCGCCAGTTTTGGTCAGACGCCCGACACCGCGCTGATCCGACGGCTGGCCGCCCGGGTCGCCGAGCGACCCGATCAGGTGCTGGCGGTCGATCATCTCGCCGGCCTGCTGCCCGAGGCCGCGGCCTGCCGGGCGGCGGCGGCCGGCATGCTGGCGGTGGCGCTGACCGTCGACCCGCCGGTGGTGATCGCCGCCTTCCGGCGCGAACTGGTGCACGAGGTGATCTGGGGCGGCGATCCCGGCCCGGCCGCCGCCACGGCGACCGTCGCCGCGACCGCCGAGGCCGCGGCCGCCCCGGGCGCCGCCTTCGCCCACTGGCGGGAAACGGTGGTCGGCCACTGCCGGCCCTGGGAGCCCGAGGCGGTGGTGGCGTGGCAGGGCCTGCCCGCCTGGCTGGGCACCGCCTTTGGCAGCCATGGCGCCGCGGCGCTGCGGCTGGTCGAGGATTTGTCGGTGCTGATGCCGCCGTCCCGCTTCGACGAGCCGTTCCTGCGCGCCCTGCTCAACGCGGTCGCGGGCATGCTGGTGGTCGGCCAGAACGCGCCTTCGGACCCGCCCGAGGTGCTGGTGGCCAACCGCGATTTCCGTCAGCTGTTCGGCGTCGTGCCCGATATCCTGATCGGCCAGCCGGTGACCGAAGTGCTGGCCGCGATCGGCCTCGGCGACCCGGCGATTGCGGCACTGGCGCCGGGCGGCACCATCGACGCGACGGTGATCACCGCCGGCTTCGGCGAGCGCAACATCCGGATCAGCCAGCGGCCGTTGCTGCGCCTGACCCAGGAGGGCGAGCGCAGCTACGCCGCCTGGGTGTTCGAGGACGTCACCCGGCCCCACCGGGTCGAGGCGGCGCTGCGCTCGGCCCGCGAACAGGCGGTGATCGCGTCGCGGGCCAAGACCGAGTTCCTGGCCCACATGAGCCACGAGCTGCGCACGCCGCTCAACACCATCATCGGCTTCGCCGAGATCATGCGCGCCGAGCTGTTTGGCGCACTGGGGTCGGCCAAGTACAAGGAATACATCCGCAACATCCAGACCTCGGGCGAGAGCCTGCTCTCGGTGATCCGCAACGTCCTCGACATTTCCAAAGTCGAGGCCGGACATTATGTGCTGGAGGAGCAGGTGATCGATCTCGCCGCCGTACTCCAGAGCGTCTGCCTCGCCGAAACCGGGCAGGCCGAACGCGCCGGGGTCCGGCTGATGCAGGAAGTGGCGGCGCGGCGGCTGCCGGTCCAGGCCGACGAGCGGGCGATCCGCCAGATGCTGCTCAACCTGCTCTCCAACTCCTTCAAGTTCACGCCCGCCGGCGGCATGGTCACCTGCCGCGCCCTGGTCCTGGCCACCGGCGGCATCGCCCTTGAGGTCCAGGACACCGGCATCGGCATGCCCGAGGATTACCTCAACCGGGTGCTCGACCCCTTCGTCCAGGCCGGCGACCGCCATCGCGCCCGCAAGCCGGCCGGCACCGGCATCGGTCTCGCCCTGGTGCGGGTGCTGGCCGAACTGCATGGCGGCCGGGTCACCGTCACCAGCCACGCCCGCCGGGGCACGGCGATCCGGGTCGGCCTGCCCTCGTGGCGCACCATGCCCAGCGATGGCAGCGGCACGCCGCCCCCCCAGACACGGTGAGCCAGAAGTATGAGTTTCCGCCATGACCTTTGACCGTACCGCCCTGGCGGCGGCCATTCGGCGCGGCGAGCGCCGGGCGCTGGCCCGCGCCATCACGCTGGTGGAATCGACCCGGAGCGATCACCGCCGCCATGCCGAGGAGTTGCTGGAAAGCCTGCTCCCCGATACCGGCCGCTCGGTGCGGATCGGCATTTCCGGCGTGCCCGGGGTGGGCAAATCGACCTTCATCGAGGCCTTCGGACAATATGTCATCGGCCGGGGCCACAAGGTGGCGGTGCTGGCCATCGACCCGTCGTCCCAGCGCACCGGCGGCTCGATCCTCGGCGACAAGACCCGGATGGAGTATCTCTCGCGCCGGCCCGAAGCCTTCATCCGGCCCTCGCCCGCCGGCTCGACCCTGGGCGGGGTGGCGCGCCGCACCCGCGAGGCCGGGCTGCTCTGCGAGGCCGCCGGCTTCGACGTCATCCTGATCGAGACCGTCGGCGTCGGCCAGTCCGAAACTGCGGTTGCCGACATGGTCGACCTCTTCATGCTGCTGCTGCTGCCCGGCGGCGGCGACGAGTTGCAGGGGATCAAGAAGGGCATCGTCGAACTGGCGGATCTGGTGGTGGTCAACAAGGCCGACGGCGACCTCGTGATGGCGGCCCGGCTTGCCGTCGCCGAGTATCAGCACGCGCTCTCGCTGCTGCGCCCGGCCACCGGCGACTGGCGGACGCCGGTGCTGTGCTGTTCGGCGGTCACCGGCGGCGGCCTCGACGAGATCTGGGCCGCGATCGGCCGCTATCGCGACAGCCAGGGCGGCAGCGGCGCCCTCGCCGCCCGCCGCTCCGAACAGGCGACCTCGTGGCTGTGGAGCGAAATCCGCGAAACCCTGGTCGAGGCATTCCGGGCCCGGCCCGAGATCCGCGCCCTGCTGCCCGGCCTCGAAGACCGGGTGCGCCGGGGCGAACTGCCGCCGACCGCCGCCGCCGTCGCCCTGCTCGACCGCTTCCTCGGCCGCGGCGGCCCGCCATGAACCCCGGCCCGGGCCAGCCGGCCCCGGCGGCGGTGCAGGGCTGGCTGCTGGTCGCGGTCAGCTTCGTCGCCCTCAGCGTCGCGATGTCGACCCGGGCGTCGCTCGGGCTGGTGATGCCGGTCTGGACCGGCGAATTCGGCTGGAGCCGGGGCTTCATCTCCTCGGGCAGCGCCTTGGCGCTGATCCTGGTCGCGGTGCTGTCGCCGGTGGCGGGCAATCTGGTCGACCGCTACGGGCCGCGCCTGCTGCTGAGCGGCGGCCTGCTCTCGGTTGGCATCGGCATGATGGTGATCGGCGAGATGACCCGGCCCTGGCAGTTTTTGCTCGGCTTCGGCGTCTTCGCCGCGATCGGCTTTGGCACCGTGGCCAACCATGTCGTATCGACCGCGGTCTCGCTGGTCTTCGAGCGCAACCGGGGCTTGGCGGTCGGCGTCGCCACCGCCGGCTCGACCGCCGGGCAACTGCTGGTGATCCCGCTGCTGGCACTGGCCATGGAGGGCGCGGGCTGGCGCGCGGCCTTCAGCCTGCTGGCGATGGCGGCGCTGGCGCTGGCGCCGGTGGCGTGGCTGCTGACCCGGCCGGGCGCGCAGCCGAGAGCGCGCGAGGCGGACGGCCCGCTGCGCGGGCGGCTGGCCTTTCTCGCCCGCCATCCGGTGTTCCACGCCCTGTTCTGGAGCTTTACCGTCTGCGGCTTCACCACCAGCGGCGTGATCGAGACCCATCTCCTGCCCTATACCGTGATCTGCGGCTACCCGCCGCTGACCGGCGCCGAGGCCTATGGCCTGCTCTCGGCGTTCAACATGCTGGGCATGGTCAGCGCCGGCTGGCTCACCGACCGCTGGCACCGGCCGCGCCTGCTTGCCGCGATCTACCTCCTGCGCGCCACCGCCTTCGTGCTGCTGCTGTTCATCGCCCGCGACGGTACCTTGCTGGTGCTGTTCTCGGTGATGTTCGGCGTGTTTGATTTTTCTACCGTGCCGGTGACCGCCAGTCTGGTCGCGGCCCATCTCGGGCTGCGGATCATGGGGCTGGCCATGGGGCTGATCGCCGCCGGCCATGCCCTCGGCGCCGCAGCGGGCGCCTATCTCGGCGGCTGGCTGTTTGACCGCACCCTCGCCTACGACACGATCTGGCTGATCTCGCTGGGGCTGGCCGGAGCCGCCGGCCTCCTGGTGCTGACGATTGCCGAACCGAGACGGGCGGCGATCAGGCCCTGATGCCGTTGGCCGAGTCTTCGAGCTGCTTGATGTGGCTGAGACCGGGCAGGATTTCGGACTTGACGAATTCCAGCCGCCGGTTGGGACCGCCGCCGCCGCGGGCGAAGCGCTGCTTCCAGAGGTCCATCTTGACCGCAAGACCGCACAGCACGCCGCCGATGGTGACGTGGTGGGCGGTAATCAGCTTGCGGATCGAGCGGAAGGTCTCGGCATTGATGTCGGTCCAAAAATCCTTGGACTTGCGGTCGAAGTTCTCGAAGCGGCCGGTGATCGAGGCGGTGATGTCGGTGATGTCGGCGCCAACCTGATCGATGGTCTTGAGCAGCCGCTTGTCCCGATTGATCTCGGAGCTGCGGCGGATATCATTCATCCAGTCGACGAAGCGCTGGGTTTCGGGCACGAGACCATCGATGCAACTGCGGAAATAGGCCAGCGACAGAAAAATGTCGCCATATTCCTCGAGAAAGGCTGGTATCTCGGTCAGCTCGACCTTGAGCTTCTCGGCCATCAGCCTGAGATTCTTGACCGCCTCTTCCCGGTTCGGACTCGAAAACATCTTGATGATGTCGGAAACATCGCCGATATCCTGATTTTCCGAGCCGTAAACATGCTTGATCAGCGGGTGGGTGAACGACTTCATGTATTCGGTGAGTTCGCTCTTCTTGCGGTCCGACAGCGTCAGTTCGGCGCGGGCGTTGACGTCGATCTTCAGCCGCCGCAGTTCGATGCGCAGGGAATAGACGTCGAAGCTGCTGATCAGCGACAGCCGCAGCAGCTTTTCCATGTCGCGCCCGACTTCGGCCTTGTAGGATTCGAAGCAGCCGGGAATCGCCTGGACCTTAACCTGACCGCTGCCGGCGGTGCGGTCGTTGAACATCTCGACCACCGCCTCTAGGCGGACGTTCTTGATCATCCGCGACCGCTGCAATCCCGGCGTCTCCAAGGGAATGATCGACAGCGGCAGAATGTGCAGAGAGTCCCGAGCCTCGTCGTCGGAAACCGTGGGCGCGCTGGCCGGGGCGCTGGCTGCTGCGCCGGCCGGTGCGGCCCCGGCCTCAGGGCCGGCTTTGCCGCCGGGGTCCGGGCTGGTGGGGTCCGCGATGTCCACGGGGAGGGCACTCGATGCAGGGGTTTCAAATGTGGCGGCCGGGGCCGGTGATCGAGAGATGATCGCCGCTCCGCCCATCTGCCAGTGGTATCAAGTGTAAATGATCGATCGTGAGCGGCGCAACCCGTGTTCGCCCTGTCATGCTGCGACATCATTGAATTCTCGCCGCACCAAGACCAGTCGAACTGGCCACATAGATCGTTTTGTAATGTAATAAATTCGATTTAAATTATCGGCGCTCCCCTGCCGGCTCGACGGTTGTTGACCGCTCACAGGCGATGCCGGCCGCCCCGCCAGTCGGAAATTTCACCGCCATCGGCGGACAGATAGCCGGGGCCGATCGGGCTCTTGCCATAACCGTCTGGAATATCCAGGACATAGGCGGGCAGCGCCAGGCCCGAAACCCGGCCGAGCAGACCGCGCATCAGCGCCTGGCCCCGCGCAACCGGAACCCGGAAGCGGGCGGTGCCCGGGGCGGGGTCAAGTTGATGCAGGTAGTAGGGTTTGACCCGGTTTTCGATGAAGCCGCGCATCAGGGCTTCGAGGGTGGCGGCATCGTCATTGACCCCGGCCAGCAGCACCGACTGGCCGAGCAGCGCCACGCCGGCCCCGGCCAGCCGCCGCAGCGAGGCCCGCACCGCAGGCGAGAACTCCCGGGGATGGTTGGCGTGAACGGCCAGAAAGAGCGCGGTTTCGGAGGTCAGCGCCGCCAGCAGGGCGGCGGTCACCCGCTCGGGCGCCGCCACCGGCACCCGGGTATGGAGGCGGATGACGCCGATCCCGGGCATGGCATCAAGGGCGGCGACGATTCCGCCCAGGCGGTCCGGCGTCAGCATCAGCGGGTCGCCGCCGGTGAGAATGACCTCGCGGATCTCCGGGCGGGCCCGAATGTAGTCGAGGGCTGCCGCCAGCGCCTCCGGGTCGAGCGCCTCGCCGCCGCCCACCCGCTCGCGGCGGAAACAGAAGCGGCAATAGAGGGCACAGACGAAGGTCGGGGTCAGCAGCACCCGGTCGGGATAGCGGTGAACGATGCCCGGCACCGGCGCATGGGCGCCATCGCCGATCGGGTCGGCGCGCTCATCGGCGGCGTGCCGCAGTTCGGCTTCGTCGGGCAGGAGCTGGCGGCCGATCGGGTCGGCGGCATCTCCGGGCCGGATCAGCGCCGCCAGCGCGGGCGGCACCGCGACAGCGTAGCGGGCGGCGACGGCGCTCAGCGCCCCGGCCCGGCCGGCCGGCACCAGCCCGGCCCGCACCAGCGCGGCAACGCTGCGCAGGGTGCCGGGGTCTCCGGGATCGGCCACCGCTAGTCCCGTTTCCAGACGTTGGACTTGAGGTAGCGCTGGGCGAGAAAGCGGTAGGTGGACTTGATCATCCCCTCGTTGGCGTTCGAGCGCTCGATGGTCACGCTCTTCCACTTCTCCAGCAACTCGTCCCAGTCCATGAAGCGGCAGTGCAACTCGTCGCGCATGCGCCGGGTGAAGGCGATCTGGGAGTCGAGATTGCGCATCAGCGACAGCACTTCGCCCGACTGGGCGTCCACCTGATCGAAGATGGTCTGAAACTCGCTCATCGGGGTCCGGAACAGCTTCTGCATTTGCAGAATCTCGGCCGAAAAGGTGCGGTCGAGCCGATAGGCGTTGCGCAGCCGCTCGGTCCGATCGGAGATGGCGCGCACCGCCCCGAAGCGTTCCCGCAGCGCCTCGATATAGGCCAGCTCATGGGAGAAGGAGCCGAGCCGGGTTTCGACCTCGCCCCTGCGTTCGGGCGGCAGGCCGAGCTTTTCGGTGAGCTGGATATAGGCGTCGGCCACCCGCTGTTTGGTGCCCGGGTCCTCGAGAATCTGTTCGATCTGGCTGGCGTCGCTGACCACGATCTCGTTGCCCGAAACCCAGGACGACAGCTGGATCAGCACGCGGTTGCGCGCCAGCGCCCGGTGCTCGTCCGAGACCTGCCAGGAGGCCGAGCCGTCAAGCAGTTCGGGCGGAATCGATTCTCCGGGGCGGATGATCTTGACGAAGCGCAGGCTGGCATCGACGGTGTCGAGCAGATGGTCGTCATGGCTGTCGGCGGCGATTTCGAAGGTGCTGCGC
Source organism: Rhodospirillaceae bacterium (assembly GCA_037132135.1). Classification (GTDB taxonomy): domain Bacteria; phylum Pseudomonadota; class Alphaproteobacteria; order Azospirillales; family Azospirillaceae; genus BOG-933. The sequence goes on along the minus strand of JBAXPR010000063.1, from coordinate 6,120 downwards.
AGCGTCGGCAGCGGCACCGCCCCGAAGGTGCTGCCGAGGGGCACGTAAAATACCGAGTGAGTCTTGTCCGAGGACAGCGCGAAATAGCCGCCCTCAATCGAAAACACCTTGTGTTCGAAATCGAACGTCTTGGACGTGCCCTTCGCGCCGGAGGCTGATTTGTCGTCGGCGTCGGCTGCCATGGCTTCCGTTCCCCTGGTCTGGTCTGCCCGATAACGGTCCGGACCCCAATCCATACCGGGGGCGCATCATAGGCGAAGCCGCCGGGTGTCGCAATCCAGATCTGGGAAACGACACCGGGCCGGCAGAAACTGCCGGCCCGGGTCGAGGCGGGGATCAGTGCGAGGCGATCAGAAGGGCAGCAGGATGTCGAGCAGTTCCTGACCGTAGCGGGCGCCCTGGACGTCGCTGGCGAAGCCTTTGCCGCCGTAGGAGATGCGCGCCTCGGCGATCTTCTCGTAGGAAATCTGGTTCGAGCTGTCGATGTCTTCGGGGCGGACAATGCCGGTGATGGTGAGTTCGCGCATCTCGGCGTTGACCCGCACCTGCTGCTTGCCCTGGATCACCAGATTGCCGTTGGGCAGGGTCTGGATGACCACAGCGGCCAGCTGCATGGTTATGTTGTCATTGCGTCCGGTGTTGCCATTGTTGGCGAGCTTGCTCGCGCTGTTGACATCGACCGTGGGGAGGCTCCCCACGGTGCCCAGGAGCTTGCTCAGCGCGCCCAGACCGTTGACGCCAGTAACGCCCGCGTTCATCCTTTCACTGTTGGGGGTACCGCCGCCCCGGGCGCGATTGCTGTAGGAAATGAAATCCGCTTTGTCCTTGATCGTGATGAACACCGTGAGCAGGTCGCCGACCTGCGCGGCGCGCTGATCGCGCAGGAAGGCCCGGGCGCCGGCGCGCCACAGCGAGTTGGGGTTGCGCGTCGCCGTCATCGGGGTCGGCATCGGCAGGCTCACCGGCTGATAGCCGGGCTTGGCCTGAGGGTCCTCGATCTTGGACAGGCTGGGGCTGGAGCCCATGTCCGACAGCCGTTCGAAGGTGTTGCAGGCCGGCAAGGTCAGGGCCAGCGCACCAAGAAGGGCGAAACGGCCGATGCGGCGGGGGGTGGAGAGTGCGGTCATGGCGGCTGATCCTTGGGTTCGGACGCGATGGAAAGCGGATGGGGTCAGTTGGTGGAGATGCTCGGCACGAAGACGGTGACTTCATTGGCGCTGACGACGGTGGCATCGACACTGCGGTTGCTCTGGGTGTTGATCACCCGGATGACCTCGCCGGCGGCGCCGTCCTGGGTCGCTTTGCCCTGGGTGGTCAACAGCATGTTGCGGCTGCGCAGCACCATGGTCACCATCTGGCCCCGGCTCACCACCTTCGGCGCCTGGACTTCGTAGAGGTAGACCGGGATGTTGACCGCCAGGGAGCGGCGCGGGGTATGGTTGACGAGGTCGGCCTCGCTGGCGGCGAGGTTGCCGCTCAGCTGATTGGCGTTGAACTCGACCCAGCCGATGTCGGCCCTGGTGATGACCTCGCCGGGATTGATCCGGCGGTTCAGCACCGGCATCTCGACGATCAGGCGGGCGCGCCCGGCCAGCGAAACCCGCTGGGGTGCCGGACCGCCGGCCCCGATCACGGCCTCGGCACTGAAATGGTTCTGATTGGCATTGTAGTAGACCTCCTCGACCGTGATCTCGGGCATCGGACCCGAGGGCACCACCACCTGAAGCAGCGGATTGTCGAACTCGACCTCCAGCCGGCCACCGGCGGAGCGGCGGGCCAGCGCCGCCATCACCGGCTTGCGCAGCTCCTCGATGCCGATGGTGCGGGCGGCACGCGACACCAGTATCCGGGTCTCGCGTGAGGCCGGCTGCCAATCGACATGGTAGGTCTGGGCGAGCCGGCGCAGGAAGTCGGCATCGAAGGAGACCGAGCGCCCGAGCGGCGGCGCCGGGACGATCAGACGCTCGGCATCGGTCCGGGCGAGGCCGTCGAAGAAATCGCCCAGCTTGATCGTGTCTTCGGTGGTGGTGGTCTGAAGCCGCAACTGGGCGGCGTCGGCGGCAAAGGCGGCGAGGGAGAGCGCGGTCCCGAGACCCAGGGCGACGATCGGCTTCATGGTCGGTTACTCCTTTACCCGTGGTTGCCGGCCGCCTAGCGGAGCTGACCCACGGTCTGCATCATTTCGTCGGTGGTCTTGATCACCCGAGAATTCATCTCGTAGGCCCGCTGGGCCGAGATCAGGGCGGTGATTTCCTGGACGACGTTGACGTTGGAGGTTTCGAGCGAGCCCTGGACCATGCTGCCATAGCCGTTGGAGCCGGGGTTGCCGGAGGTCGCCGAACCCGAAGCCGGGGTCGCCAGAAACAGGTTGTCGCCCACCGCTTCCAGACCGGCGTCGTTGGGGAAGCCGGCCAGGGAGATGGTGCCGGCGGTGCTGGGGGTGGTGGTGCCGGCGAGCTTGACCTGGACCTGACCGGTCGGGCTGACCGTAATGTCCTGAGCGTTGGCCTGAATGGTGATGTTCGGAGCGAGTTTATAGCCGTTGGCGGTGACGACCTCGCCGGCCGGGCTGAGCTGGAAGGCGCCGTCGCGGGTGTAGGCGGTTTCGCCGGAGGGCAGCAGAATCTGGAAGAAGCCGTTGCCGTTGATCGCGAGGTCGAGCTTGTTGTCGGTGACCGTCAGGTTGCCCTGCTCCATCACCCGGTAGACCGAGGCGGTGCGCACGCCGGCGCCGATCTGGATGCCCGAGGGCACGATGGTGCCGGCGTCGGACGAGGTCGAACCGATCCGCCGCATGTTCTGGTAGAGCAGATCCTGGAACGCGGCGCGCTGGCGCTTGAAGCCGTTGGTCGAGCTGTTGGCCAGGTTGTTGGAGATCACTTCGACGTTGAGCTGTTGGGCCTGCATACCGGTGGCCCCGATCGCGAGACTGCGCATGGCGGCAATCCTCCTTTTTTGCTAAGGGCCTCAGGCGGTGCGGCCAAGTTTCTGGATCATGGTCTTCTGACGGTCATGTTCGGCATCGATGACCTTCTGAATGCCCTGATACTGGCGAAGAATGTCGATCATATTGGTAATTTCCACCACGGGCTTGACGTTTGACTCTTCGATCGAACCCTGAATCACCCGGGTATCCTTGGGCGCAGCCTGGGGCTTTTCGTCGGTGATGAAGAGACCGCCGCCCGTTTCCTTCATCTGCTGCTCGTTATTGAAGGAAACCACATTGATCTGGCCGACTGGCGCCGCCGGGCTGGCATTCGAGAACACCGAACCATCGGCGGCAATCCGGATGTCGGTGGTGCCGCCGGGCAGAGTGATCGGCCGGTTGCCGCGATCGAGCACCGGCAGGCCGTCGTCGTCGACGATCTGGTTGGTGGCGTTGAGCTGGAAGCGGCCGGCACGGGTATAATGGGGGCCGTTGAGGGTATCGACGACAAAGAAACCCTTGCCGCGCAGCGCGAGGTCGAGCGGATTGGTCGTGGCCGAGAGCGGCCCTTCGCTCATGTCACGGACCATGGCGCGGTCGTGAACCAGCGAAACCTTTTCCGTCATCGAGGTCTTGCGCAGCACCTCCGAAAACAACACCCGTTGCTGCTTGAAGCCGGTCGAACCTGAGTTCGCGACGTTGTTCGCTACCGCGTCCATCTTGTTGCGCAACGACATCATGCGCGACAGGGAGATGTAGATCGAGTTTTCCATCGGCGGCCTCTGGGTTCCAAGGGGTCCTGACTGGGACGCCAAATACAATGCACCCGCCGTGCCAGTGCCGGGCGCGGCGGGTGTTATCAAAGGATCTCAGTTTGTTAGGCTGTTATTGGCCGGTCGCCCCGCCGCCGGCCCGCCGCCGGCCCGGCGCGTCGGGCAGGGGCTGCCGGGCAAAGTTTGCCGGAGCGGCCTTTCGGCCCCGGCCTTACACCGAAAAATACCGCGCCCTGGCGTGGTGGAGCACGATGGCGCTGGTGGTCTGCTCGGGGTGAAGCTGGAAGCCGTCCGAGAGTTTCACCCCGATCCGCTCGGCGCCGAGCAGGCGCAGCAGCGGCACCTGGTCTTCAAGGTTCGGGCAGGCGGGATAGCCGAAGGAATAGCGGCTGCCGTGATAGCCCTGCTGCAACAGGGTCTCGGTGTCGCGGGCGTCCTCGGCGCCGAAGCCGAGTTCGGCCCGGATGGTCAGATGCAGGTATTCGGCCAGCGCCTCGGTCATCTCGACGCTGATGCCGTGCAGGTAGAGATAATCCTGATAGCGGTTGGCCTCGAACCAGGAGAGCGCGACCTCGGTGGCGTGGGCGCCCATGGTCACGATCTGGAGGCCGATGACGTCGCGCCCGGGCTCCGAGACGTCGCGCACGAAATCGGCGATGCACTGGCCCTCGGCGCCGGACTGGCGCGGCAGGGTGAAGCGGGCCTCCTCGGTGGTGCCATCCTCGGCGTAAAGGATGACATCATTGCCCTCGGCCGCCGCCTTCCAGTAGCCATAGACTGCCTGGGGCTGGAGAATGGCTTCCCGGGCGCAGGTTTCCAGCATCCGCATCAGGATCGGCCGCAGCTCGACTTTCGCCCAGGCCTTAAATTGGTCGAGAGTCCGGCCGTCCTTCCGGTAGCCCCACTGCAACTGGTAGAGCATGCGCTCGTTGAGATAAGGCGCGATGGTCTTGAGCGACACCTTCTCCAGCACCCGGGCGCCCCAGAACGGCGGCACCGGCACCGGCACGCCCTCGGCGAGGCGAAGGCGGCGGGCGCGGGCGGCGGCCAGATCCACCGGGCCGGTGGCGGCGCTGGCCGCCTTGCCGATCTGGCGGCGCCGGCTGCTGCTGCCCCGGCCCGAGCGCTTGGCCTGGAGGGCGGCGGCGTAGTCGTCGAAGGCGCCGCTGACCACCCGGTCCATCAGCGAGAGGCCGTCGAAGGCGTCGCCGGCATAGGCGACCCGGCCGGCGGTGTAGGCGGCCGTGCACTCCTCTTCGACATAGGCCCGGGTCAGCGCCGCGCCGCCCAGCAGCACCGGCATCTCGAGACCGGCGCGGGCCATCTCGGCCAGATTGTCCTTCATGATCACGGTGGATTTGACCAGCAGACCGGACATGCCGACGGCGTCGGCCTTGTGCTCCCTGGCCGCCGCAATGATGGAGTCGACCGGTTGCTTGATGCCGAGATTGATTACCCGGTAGCCGTTGTTGGTCAGGATGATGTCGACCAGGTTCTTGCCGATGTCGTGGACGTCCCCCTTGACCGTGGCCAGCACCAGGGTGCCGCGGGTCTGGCCGTCGGCCTTCTCCATGTGCGGCTCCAGCCACGCCACCGCCGCCTTCATGGTCTCGGCCGATTGCAGCACGAAGGGCAGCTGCATCTTGCCCGAGCCGAAAAGCTCGCCGACCACCTTCATGCCGTCAAGCAGAATGCCGTTGATGATGTCGATCGGGGCGCGGGTCGTGATCGCCTCGGCGAGATCGTCCTCGAGACCGGTGCGGTCGCCGTCGACGATGCGCAACTTCAGCCGTTCGCCGACCTCGGCCGGGCGTTCGCGGACGGCGGCCTTGGCGGCGCTGCGGCCTTCGAAGAGGGCCATGAAGGCCTGCAGCGGGTCGTAGCCGGGACGGCGGCGGTCGAAGATCAGGTCTTCGGCGATCGCCACTTCCTCGGCCGGCACTTTGTGCAGCGGCGCGATCTTGGAGACATGGACGATCGCCCCGGTCATGCCGCGCCGGATCGCGTGATCGAGGAACACCGAGTTGAGAACATGGCGCGCCGGCGGGTTGAGCCCGAACGAGACGTTGGAGAGGCCGAGCACGATCTGGCACTCGGGCAGTTCGCGCCGGATCGCTTCGATCGCCTCGAGGGTTGAGAGCGCCAGCTTGCGGTCGTCCTCGTTGCCGGTGGCGATGGTGAAGGTCAGGGGGTCAAACAGCAGGTCCGAGGCCGGCAAGCCGTGCTGGTTGACCGCGAAATCGTAAAGCCGGTGCGCGATCTCCAGCTTGCGCTCGACCGATTTGGCCATGCCCTGCTCGTCGATGGTGAGCGCGATCACGGCGGCGCCGAACTTGCGGGCCAGCCGGAGCCTTTGCGCCGCCGGCTCCTCGCCATCCTCGAAATTGATCGAGTTGATCACCGGCTTGCCGCCGTAGAGCT
>JBAXPR010000062.1:0-22094 GCA_037132135.1 Rhodospirillaceae bacterium | reverse complement strand
AGTTCGCGTCGGATCAATGGGGTGTCGATTTCGTAAGTGTAAACTTCGGGCTAAGCATTCGCGCTGCAATGCGACAAATGGCCGGTTGCCAGCACCGCCGAGGACTGCCACAGTATCGGCCGGGACGGTGGTCGGTGTCCGCGAAGGAGGCTCCGATGTGGTGGGAAGCCGCGGTGGCTGAAATGCCCTGTCAGCATGCGTTGGTGACCGCGGTCGCGGTCCACGAGAATCTTACGCCGGTGGTCGCCCGCCACAAGGTTGCGGCCCTGCTCGGCGAGAGCTGGGGCCCCCCGCGATCCGCCAGATGATCCAGGACGAAATCGATCGCGCCGCGACCACCGGTCGCTGGCCAGATATCGACACGCTGATCGAAACCTATCAGTGGTGCTGCGAAAATCTGCCCGCCGGTTCCGACCGGCGCCAGCAGTTCCGTCACTAAAGCGGCGGCCAAACCCCACCGGGCTGGCGCCCGGCGGTCTTGGCGACCAGCCGGCACGGCCGCACCCACCAGTCGGGGTGCGGGGCGGCGAGGGCTGCGGCGGCGCGGCCGGCGGCGGCATCGTCGGGGTAGAGGGCAAAACAGGTGGCGCCGCTGCCCGAGAGGCGGGCGAGCAGGCAATCATCGGTCGCGGCCAGCGCCGCCAGCACCTCGGCGATCACCGGCGCGACCAGGATCGCGGCTTCGGTGAGGTCGTTGCGGCGCTGCGAGAGGGCATCGGCCAGGGCGGCGACGCTGGCGGGCGGCTGGGTCAGGCGCGCCGGCCAGGAATAGAGCGGGGCGCGGTTGCGGAACACTGCCGGGGTCGGCACCGCGACACCGGGATTGACCAGCAGCGCCGGGCAGTCGGGCAGGGGCGGCGCCGGGCTGAGAATGTCGCCGATGCCGGCGAAGTAGGCGGCGCGGCCCTCAAGACAGACCGGCACGTCGGCGCCGAGCCGGGCGGCGAGCGCGAAGAGGTCGGGGGCGCCGGCATCGGCACCCCAGAGCCGGCAGAGCGCGATGAGACAGGCGGCGGCATCGGCCGAGCCACCGCCGATGCCCGAGGCGATGGGCAGCCGCTTGGTCAGGGTGATCGCGACGGCCGGCGGCCGGCCGAGCAGGGCCGCCAGCGCCAGCGCCGCCTTGATCACCAGATTGCCGGCCGGCGGCTCGGCGGCGAGACTGGCCGCGAACGGGCCATCGATGTGCAGCGACGGCGTCTCGGCCCCGGGCCGGGCGGCGATGGTCAGGCTGTCGGCCTCGGTGGCGAACATCACCAGACTGTCCAGGTCGTGATAGCCGGAGTCGCGGCGGCCGACGACATGGAGGTAGAGGTTGATCTTGGCGGGGGCCTCGATGCAGACCTCAGGCACGGCGGTGCTGTCGATCATGGGCGAAGGGGCTTTCCGGCGCAGGGTGTCTCGTCAGTCGATACTACGCTATGGAACGGCGCGGGTCCTTATCGATTTGCGGTCAATTTCTCCCGCGGGCAGAGTTGCCGGCGGGCCGGACCAACCTCCGGCTCAGTGCTCGCGCTCCTTGAGCTTCTTGGTCACGGTTTCGGTCAGTTCGGGCTCATCGGCATTCTGGAGGGCGCGGCGCCACTGGAAGAGCGCCTCGGTGCGGCGCCCGGCCGCCCAGTAGGCGTCGCCGAGATGATCGTTGATGGTGGGATCGAGCGGCTTCAGCTCGATGGCATGTTCGAGCCGGGCGACGGCGCCGCCGGTGTCGCCCATGCGGAACAACGCCCAGCCGAGACTGTCGACGATGTAGCCATCCTGGGGGCGCAGGGCGACGGCCCGTTCGATCATGGTCTTGGCCCGGGCGACGTTGATCCCCTTGTCGACCCAGGAATAGCCGAGGAAGTTGAGCACGATCGCCTGATCGCCACTGAGGCTGAGCGCGGCTTCCAGGTCTTTTTCCGACTTTTCCCACGGTCCCTGCCGCTCATAGGCGGCGGCGCGGCCATAGAGGATCGGCCAGTGACGCTCCTCCAGCCGCGGAATCCGCTGCAGCGCCCGGCTGTAGGCGTCGATGGCCTGCGGGTATTTCTTGAGTCCCCGTTGCAAATCGCCGAGCCGGATCAGAGGTTCGGCGCGCTCCGGGTGCTGCGCGGCCAGGGCTTCGAGCTGGGTGATGGCGTCGGGGGCGCGCTCGAGGCGGATCAGGGCCTCGGACTCGCGGAGACGCGCGGTCCAGCCGAGCGCGGTGTCGCCCCTGACCTCGCGATAGGGCAGCAGCGCCGCCTCGAAATGGCCGCGGCTGGCCAGAACGTCGCCGACCAGTAACTGGGCCAGGGGAAAGCGCGGCCGCAGCAGCAGGGCCAGCCGGGCATAGACCAGCGACATATCCTCGGAGCCGTCCTGATGCAGCGCCGAGGCGAGGTCGAACAGGCTTTCTGCCATGCCGTCGGTGGCGCTGCCGACCGCGGCTTCGGTCCCGAGGTCGGCTTGCTCGATCAGCGTTGCGGGGTCGGTCAGGGCGCCTTCGCCAAAATCGCGGGCGAAGACGGTGTATAGGGCGCGGGCCTGATCGCCGTGACCGCTGCGGGCAAGAAAGCTGCCGACGATCTGGGCCACCCGCATCGTCGAGGGGCCGCCCTTGAGGGCCAGATCGTACCATTTGGCCGCGGTGTCGCGGTTGCCGGCAACCTCGGCGATCATTGCCCGGTGCAGGGCGTTGAGCACGGACAGGCCCTGGGTCGCGGCCAGCGGCGCCAGCGCCGCCTCGACCATCGCCTCGGTCTGGCCCCGGGCCTGCATCAGCCAGGCGGCGAGCAGCGGCCCGGCATAGCGGGCGACACCCTCGGGGGTGAGGGTGGCCAGGCGCGCCGCCGCCGCCTCGAGTCGGCCCTTGACCACGTCCTCGGCGAACAGCAGCAGCAACGGCACCGACGAGCCGGGCTCGGCCGCCGCCAGCACCCGGGCCAGCGGCAGCGCCTTTTCGAGGTCGCCGTTGCTGAGGTCGAGCAGAAAGGCCCGGCGCAGCAGCCCGGTGTCATCGGGATCGCGGGCGAGGGTGTCCGAGAGGAACCCGGCGGCGGCCTGCCAGTCGTCAACATGCTGGGCGAAGCGCCCGGCGAGATAGCTCCCGGCCCGCGCCGCCGGCAGCGGTCTGACGGCCTCCGGCACCGCCTGGGCGGCCTCCGGGGCGGCAAATACCGAGGGGGCCGCACAGAGACCGAGCAGCGCCGCCGTCCATCCCAGCCATGTCCGCCGCCGCGGCAAACCGAAACGCTCCATCATTCGCCCTTGTCGCTTGGGGCCGCGCCGCTTCCGGGCCGGTCGCCAGTCATGACACGTCCAAGGGTCCGAGGGGAACCCTTAACCGGAGCATATCCGGTTTTCGTCCCGGTGCCCGGGTCAGGCCGGCGGCCTTAATCCGTCCGGCGGACGAAGCTCTCCCAGAGATCGTCGCCGGCACGGCGCACACCGGCGCACTCGAAACGCGCCGCCTGGTTCAGGCCGTCGACCCCGAAGCCCGAGACGGCGGGCAGACCGTCGCCGCCGATCAGCAGCGGCGCCCGGAACCATTCCAGCCGGTCAACGAGGCCGGCGCGCAGCAGCGAGCCGGCCAGCCGGCTGCCGCCTTCGACCAGCACCCGGGTGATGCCGCGGCCGGCCAGCGCCGCCAGCAGCGGTGCCGCGCCGATGGTGCCGGGCGGGCCGCCCGAGAGCGTCAGCAGTTCGACACCGCAGCCGGCGAAGGCCCTGGCGCGGACCGGGTCGGCGTCGTCGCGGCAGGCCAGCCACAGGGACGCCTGCCGGCTGTCGCGCACCAGCCGCGCGGTCAGCGACAGCGACAGATGGCTGTCGGCGACCACCCGCACCGGCGAGCGCTGGCCGAGGCCGGGCAGGCGGCAGGTCAGCTCGGGATCGTCGGCCTGGGCGGTGCCGATGCCGATCAGAATGGCGTCGTGGCGGGCGCGCAGGCCGTGGCTCCAGGCCCGGGCGGTGGCGCCGGTGATCCACTGGCTGACCCCGGTGTGGGTGGCGATCCGGCCATCAAGGGAGGTGGCCAGCTTGAGCGTGACCAGCGGCCGCTGGTGTTCGAGTCGGAGGAAGAAGCCGTGGTTGAGGGCGCGGGCCTCGGCGGCCATCAGGCCAAGCTCGGTTTCGATGCCAGCGGCGCGCAGACGGGCGATGCCCTCGCCCGAAACCCGCGGGTCCGGGTCCTCGCAGGCGATAATGCAGCGCCGGAGTCCGGCCGCGATCAGCGCCCCGGCGCAGGGTGGGGTCTTGCCATGATGGCTGCACGGCTCCAGGCTGACGTAGGCGGTGGCGCCGCGCGCGGCGGCGCCCGCCCGGGCCAGCGCCTCGGTTTCGGCGTGGGGGCGGCCGCCGGGCTGGGTCCAGCCCCGCCCGACCACGACGCCGTCCCGGACGATGACGCAACCGACCGCCGGGTTGGGCCAGACGCTGCCAAGGCCGCGTCCGGCCAGCGCCAGCGCCGCCGCCATGAAGCGCGGCTCGACGGGACCGCTCATCAGTCGCCGGCGGCGGCCAGCGGCTCGGGCAGCAGATTGCCGACGAAGTCGTTGAAATCCGAGGCTTCGCGGAAATCCTTGTAGACCGAGGCGTAGCGGACGTAGGCGACCTGATCGAGCGCCGAGAGATGGGTCATCACCATCTCGCCGATGGTCTTTGACGGAATCTCGTTCTCTCCCGATGATTCCAGCTGGCGGACCAGGGAGTTGACCACCCGGTCGATCCGGTCGGCATCCACCGGCCGCTTGCGCAGCGCCACCCGCATCGAGCGCAGCAATTTATCCCGGTCGAACGGCTCGCGTGCGCCGGCGCTCTTCACCACCGTCAGCTCGCGCAGCTGCACGCGCTCGAAGGTGGTGAAGCGGGCATTGCAGGCCGGACAAAAACGACGTCGCCGGATCGCGGCATTGTCCTCCGTCGGGCGGGAGTCCTTAACCTGGGTATCATCGTTCCCACAGAACGGACAACGCATGGGATCACCTCGCCGCTGTGTGTGGCTTCAAAGGGTGTGATAGATCGGAAAACGCTGACAGAGTGCCTTGACCTGCGCCCGCACCGCCGCTTCCACCGCCGTGTTGTCGCCGGAATTGCTGGCCGCGAGGCCGTCGAGAACCTCGACGATCAATCGCCCGGTCTCCTCGAACTCCCTGATGCCGAAGCCGCGGGTGGTCGCGGCCGGGCTGCCGAGCCGGACGCCCGAGGTGATGGTCGGCTTTTGCGGGTCGAAGGGCACGCCGTTCTTGTTGCAGGTCATGCCGGCGCGCTCCAGGCTGGCCTCGGCGGCCTTGCCGGTCAGGTTTTTCGGCCGCAGATCGACCAGCACGATGTGGCAGTCGGTGCCGCCCGAGACGATGTCGAGGCCGCCGCTCTTGAGCACCGCGGCCAGCGCGCGGGCGTTGTCGAGCACCGCCTGGGCGTAGACCTTGAACTCCGGGCGCAGCGCCTCGCCGAAGGCTACGGCCTTGCCGGCGATGACGTGCATCAGCGGCCCGCCCTGAAGGCCCGGGAACACCGCCGAATTGATCTTCTTGCCGAGATCGGGGTCGTTGGCCAGCACCATGCCGCCGCGCGGGCCGCGCAGGGTCTTGTGGGTGGTGGTGGTGACGATATGGGCGTGGGGGAAGGGGTTGGGGTAGAGACCGGCGGCGATCAACCCGGCATAGTGGGCCATATCGACCATGAACAGGGCGCCGACGCTGTCCGCGATCGCGCGAAAACGGGCGAAATCGATGGCCCGGGGATAGGCCGAGCCACCGGCGATGATCAGTTTCGGCCGGCTCTCCCGGGCCAGACGCTCGACCTCGTCATAGTCGATAAGCGCGTCCTCCTTGCGTACGCCGTACTGCACCGCCTTGAACCATTTGCCCGAGAGATTGGGCGGGGCGCCGTGGGTCAGGTGGCCACCGGCGGCGAGCGACATGCCGAGAATGCAGTCACCGGGCTGGAGCAGGGCCAGCAGCACCGCCTGGTTGGCCTGGGAGCCGGAGCTGGGCTGGACGTTGGCATAGGAGCAACCGAAGAGCTTGCACGCGCGGTCGATGGCCAGCTGCTCGGCGATATCGACGCACTCGCAGCCGCCATAATAGCGTTTGCCGGGATAGCCCTCGGCATATTTGTTGGTCAGCACCGAGCCCTGGGCTTCCAGCACCGCCCGGGAAACGATGTTCTCGGAGGCGATCAGTTCGATCTGGTCCTGCTGACGGGCCAACTCATGGCGAAGCGCCAGGGCCAGTTCGGCGTCGGACTCGGCCAGGGGCGTCGCGAAGAGGCGGCGTGCGTCTTCGGCGAGGGCGCTGGCGGAAGCCGGGAGGGTCATGACGGGCAATCCTGTGATGGTCTCTGGAGGAGGTCTGGGGTCCGGCGGCGGGCGGGAGTCACCCGAGCTTGTCGATGCGCCGCCGGTGGCGTTCGCCGCCATCGAACGGCGTCGAGAGGAAGGTCAGCACACAGTCGCTGGCGGTTTCAAAACTGATGATGCGCGCCCCGAGCGAGATGATGTTGGCGTCGTTGTGGGCGCGGGCCAGCCGGGCCATGGTGGCATCGGTGCAGGTCGCGGCGCGGATGCCGGGAAACCGATTCGCGGCAATGCCGATGCCGATGCCCGAACCGCAAACCAGCACGCCGCGGCCGGCATGGCCGAGCAGGATCGCTTCGGCGACCTTTTCGGCGAAATCCGGATAGTCCACCGAATCCGGGCCGTGGGTCCCGAGGTCGAGAACCTCGAAGCCGCGACTGGTAATCAGCCCGGCAAGCTTCTGTTTCAGGCCGAAGCCGGCGTGATCGGCGGCAATGGCGACAACCTCAGACGACATGGAACCCGAATCCCGAAAATTTGACGACGCCCTGTTTCACAAAACCCTGTTCAGCGCAACCCTGTCCGGCACTGCCCGCACCGTTTGGCCGGACGCTACCACATATCGGCGCGCGCGGCCAGTCTGGCACAAAGCCCTGAAACCTTGACAGCGAAAATGTCGCTCAGGGGCCGCTGCCAAGTCGGTATCCCGGCGCGGATGGCTGTTCTCTCGAAGCGCGAGACCGTCGGGTGGCTCTTTACTGGAGGCCCGAATCCCGGCCGAGTAGCGGTCCGGGGGGATTGGCCAAAGCAGCCGATGCCGTGCCACTACAGTTCGATATTGATGAACGGAGCTGAGCTGGTGTGCATCATTTGCAGCCATTCGGTCTTGTCGGTTGGTTCTGACTTCTCGCCATCCACAATAAAGTCATTAAAGTGGGGCGAAAATTTATTGACAGCCAAATCGAGATATGCCAATCCGGTGCCATCAGTTAATGAAAAATCGGGTGTGCCGCAATGAGTGACCAACTGCATAACGACCTTTCGGAGAACGCGCTGCTGCGGTTGACCGCCGGCATAGTCTCGGCTTACGTCAGCAAGAACGTGCTTCCGGCCCAGCAGATTCCCGAGCTGGTCAATACGGTGTTCTCGTCTTTGACCGGACTGAACAGCGCCCCGCGCGACGCTCAGATTGAGCCGCTGAAGCCGGCGGTTCCGGTGCGCAAGTCGGTCAGTCCCGAGTATATCATTTGCCTCGAAGACGGGAAGAAGCTGAAGATGCTCAAGCGGCATCTGCGCTCGACCTACAACATGTCTCCGGACGAGTATCGGGTGCGCTGGGGCCTGCCGGCCGACTATCCGATGGTTGCGCCCAATTACGCCGCCCAGCGCTCGGAATTCGCCAAGAAGATCGGCCTCGGCCGCAGTTCCGGCCGGCCGGCCCAGCGCCGGGCCAGCTGAGCGGGTCGCCTTGGCTCCGATACTCTTCTATTATTGACAACGGCGCGGATTCTTGACGACGGCGCGGGCCGGGCTCGATTCGAGACCGGCCCGCGCCGTTATTTTTTGCGCCCGGCGGCGATGTGGCGCCAGCCGGTGGTCAGATAGTCCCAGCCGCTGGCCACCGTCAGTACGCCGGCGCCCCAGAGAGTCAGGGCGCCCCAATGGTCGAAGGGCAGCGGGCTGCCCTCGTGACGGCCGAGAATCAGCAGCCCGATCGCGGCCATCTGGACCGCCGTCTTCCACTTGGCCAGCTGGGTCACGGGCAGGCGGACGCCGACCCCGGCCAGAAACTCGCGCAGCCCGGAGATCAGCACCTCGCGCATCAGGATCACCACCGCCGGCACCACCGAGAGGTCGGGCAGGCGGCCGGTGGCCCCAAGCATGAACAGCAGCGCCGCCACCAGCAGCTTGTCGGCGATCGGATCGAGAAAGCGGCCGAACGGCGACTCTTCGTTGAGCCTGCGGGCGAGATAGCCGTCGAGCCAGTCGGTGATCGCGGCGGCAACGAAGAGAGCGAGCAATGCCCAGTCGGCCCAACCCGCCGAGACAAAGAACAGGGCCACGGCCGGCGGAATCGCGGCGATGCGGCCGAGGGTCAGGAGGTTGGGCAGAGACAGGGTCATGGCGGGCCGACAGGATGCGGGGAAGTCAGGTTTGCGCCATCCTACCCCTCGGCGTGAAAAAACTCATAGATTTTCCGGGCCACCGTGGTGTTGACCCCGGGGACCGCCTCGAGATCGGCCAGACCGGCGCGGGCTACGGCGCGGGCGCTGCCGAAATGGAGCAGCAGCGCCTTCTTACGCGCCGGGCCGATGCCGGGGACCTGATCGATCTCGGAGCGGGTCTGGGCTTTGATCCGGCGGTCGCGGTGGGTGCCGATGGCGAAGCGGTGCGCCTCGTCGCGGAGACGTTGCAGATAGTAAAGCACCGGGTCGCGCGGCTCCGGGCTGAAGGGCTCGCGTCCGGCCATGAAGAAGCGCTCGCGCCCGGCGTTGCGCTCGGGGCCTTTGGCGATCGCCGCCACCGCGAGGTCGGCGATGCCGAGCGCGGCCAGCACGTCGAGGGCGACGTTGAGCTGGCCCTGGCCGCCGTCGATCAGCACCAGATCGGGCCAGGAGCCCGACTGGCGCCCCGGGTCCTCCTTGAGCGCGCGGGCAAAGCGCCGGCCGAGCACCTCGCGCATCATGCCGTAATCGTTGCCCATCACGCCGTCGTTGCGAATGGTGAATTTGCGGTAGGCGTTCCGGGTGAAGCCCTCCGGGCCGGCAACGATCATGGCGCCGATGCAGTTGGTGCCCTGGATATGGCTGTTGTCGTAGACCTCGATCCGGCCCGGCGGCCGGGCAAGGGCAAAGAGGCCGGCGACTCCGGCCAGCAACCGGGTCTGGGAGGCGCGCTCGGCCTGGCGGCGGCCCAGTGCCTCCCGGGCGTTGGTGAGCGCGTGCTCGACCGCCCGCCGCTTCTCGCCCCGGGCCGGCACCGCGAGGTCGACCCTGCGCCCGGTGTGCAAGGTCAGGGCCTCGGCGATCAGGGTGCGCTCGGGCGGTTCGTGGCTGAGCAGCACCAGCGGTGGCGCCGGCTTGTTCTCGTAGAACTGGACCAGGAACGAGGCCAGCACCTCCTCGACCGCGAGGCCGCGCTCGTGGCTGGGGAAATAGGCATGGGTGCCGTAGTTGCAGCCGCCGCGGAAAAAGAACAGCTGGACGCAGGTCTGGCCGCCCTCCTGATGGGCGGCGACGACGTCGGCGTCGTCAATGTCCTGAAAATTGATGTCCTGGTGGGCCTGGATCGCGGTCAGCGCCCGGATGCGGTCGCGGTATTGGGCCGCGGTCTCGAAATCGAGCGCCTCGCTGGCCGCCAGCATGGACTCGGCATAACCGGCCTGGATGTCGCGCGAGCGGCCGGAGAGAAAGGCCCGGGCCTGCCCGACCTGAGCCGCGTATTCGGCCACGGTGACCCGGCCGACGCAGGGGGCGGTGCAGCGCTTGATCTGATATTGCAGACAGGGCCGCGAGCGGCCGGCAAACACGGTATCGGTGCAGGTGCGCAGCATGAAGCCGCGCTGCAGTGCCGCCACCGTGCGATTGACCGCGCCCGCCGAAGCGAAGGGGCCAAAATAATCGCCCGGCCGGTTGCGGGCTCCCCGGTGCTTGGTCAGCTGCGGGTGGGGGTGGTCGCCGGCGATCAGGATATGAGGAAAGCTCTTGTCGTCGCGCAGCAGGACATTGTAGCGCGGCAGCAGCCGCTTGATCAGATTGCCCTCGAGCAGCAGAGCCTCGACCTCGGAGTTGGTTATGACAAACTCCATGGTCGCGGTTTCGGCGATCATGCGCTGGATGCGCAGCGGCTGCCGGGCCGGCTGCGTGTAGTTCGCCACCCGCCGCTTCAGGCATTTCGCCTTGCCGACATAAAGCACCGCGCCGCTTTCCCCCAGCATCCGGTAAACCCCCGGCGCCTGGGGCAGGGTGCGCAGATAGCCGCGGATCACGGCGACGCCGTGGGCGAGAGGACCGTCGCCGCGCCGGGATTCGGCGGGGGGTGTTTCAGAGTCGGGCACGGACATCCCAGGATTCTGGCGCGCCATTCTGTCCCGGTCAATCGTCTCGCAAGCGCGAACTCCTCCGGACTCGGGGAGATCGGGGGCCGATAGGGGCTAACCCCTTTGTCAGAAATGCTTATTCGAAAGATCCACGGATGCTGTGGATAAGTCTTTGGATAACTTCCGCCGAGCAGGCCGCGACTCCTGGATCTCCGTGGCTTTCGCGCGACTGCCTAATAATTAGGCATCAAAGCCAAGTCATTGATCATAAACTGAAAAAAATTTGTCAAGGCCACATAAATGCGAAGAAGCGATCCGATTGGCCGGTGGCGGCGCCGAAAATCGGGGTCTGAAAGTCGCCTTTTATTCCTGTGTACAACTTTAGCCGCTCCAAACCGTGCCATGACCCTGAAACGCCTAAAGGATAGGCGCTGAACCGCCGCCGTACGCTCGACCGGTTGGCGCTACTCCACCGGAATGAAGCCGCTGGCGGGTTGGGCCCAGCCGAGATGCTCGCCGCCGTCGAGGGCGATCATCTGGCCGGTGAGGGCGGGGGCTTCGAGGATGAACCGTACCGCGGCGCAAATCTCGCCGGGCGTGGTGCCGCGCCCGAGCGGAACCCGCTGGCATTGCGCGGCAAAATGAGCCTCGGTCTGGCGTTCGTTGCGCAAGGTCGGGCCGGGGCCGATGCCGTTGACCCGTACACCCGGGGCCAGCGCCATGGCCAGGGTCCGGGTCAGCGTCCACAGCGCCGACTTGCTGACGGTATAGGAGAGAAAGTACGGCGTCAGGTTCCAGACCCGCTGGTCGAGGATGTTGATGACACAGCCGACCCGGCTGGTCGGCACCTGCCGCGCGAAGGCCTGGGTCAGCACCAGGGGTGCCCGCAGATTGACCTCGAGATGGTCATCCCAGCTGGAGCGGGTCAGGGTGTCGATGCGGTCGTCGTTGAAGACGCTGGCGTTGTTAATCAGCGCGCTCAACGGTCCGAGCTGCGCCGCCGCCGCCGGCACCAGGGCCGCCACCTCGTCCTCGCGGGCGAGATCGGCACCGAGTGCTGCGGCCCGGCCGCCGGCGGCGATAATCCCGGCCGCCACCTGCTCGGCTGCGGCGCGCGAGCGGTGGTAATGCACCGCCACCGCCCAGCCGTGCGCCGCCAGGTCCAGCGCCATCTCGCGGCCGATGCGCCTGCCGGCGCCGGTGATCAGAACGGTGTTGGGGGCGGTGTCCTGCATGGCCCGACTGTAAGGGCAAGGCTGGGATGGTTTCAATCCCCTCTGGTGTTGGTCGCGAAATATGGTATGCAGCGCTGTCGCAAGGGCCAGGGCTAGAGACAGAGGCTGAACCATGATGGCGGCAGAGGAACCGGCGCGCCGGGTGCTGCGCTCGGTGTTCGGCTTTCATGATTTTCGCGGCCCCCAGGCCGAAATCATCGACCATGTCATCGCCGGTGGCGATGCGCTGGTGCTGATGCCGACCGGCGGCGGCAAGTCGCTATGCTATCAGATTCCGGCGCTGGTCCGTCCGGGGGTTGCGGTGATCGTTTCGCCGCTGATCGCCTTGATGCGCGATCAGGTGGAATCTTTGCGTCAGTTGGGCGTACGTGCGGCGTACCTCAACTCCACGGTGGATTGGCGCGAGGCGGTCGACATCGAGCGTGCCGTCGAAGCCGGGGCTCTGGATCTGCTGTATGTCGCGCCGGAGCGACTGGTCACCCCCCGCTGTCTCGACCTTTTTGACCGGTCGCGGTTGGCCCTCTTCGCGCTCGACGAAGCCCATTGCGTCAGCCAGTGGGGCCATGATTTCCGGCCCGAATATCTGCAGTTGTCGCTGTTGCGCGAGCGCTATCCCGCGGTTCCCCGGCTGGCCCTGACCGCCACCGCCGACCAGCGCACCCGCGCGGATATCGCGCAGCAGCTCGGGCTCGATCAGGCCCGCGTCTTCGTCACCAGCTTCGACCGGCCGAACATCACCTACCGGGTGACTGTCAAGGACAATCCACGCCATCAGTTGTTGTCCTTCCTCCGTGACCAGCATCCCCGCGATGCCGGCATCGTCTATTGCATGTCGCGCAACAAGGTTGACGAGACCGCGGCGTGGCTGGCCGGGCAGGGGCGGGAGGCGCTGCCTTATCATGCCGGTCTGCCGGCGGCGACCCGCGAGGCGCATCAGGACCGCTTCATCCGTTCCGACAGCATGGTGATGGTCGCGACCATCGCCTTCGGCATGGGCATCGACAAGCCCGACGTCCGTTTCGTCGCCCATCTCGACCTGCCCAAATCCCTCGAAGCCTACTACCAGGAGACCGGTCGCGCCGGTCGCGACGGCTTGGCCGCCGACGCCTGGATGGCATACGGTATGTCGGATGTGGTGCTGGTGCGCCAACTGCTCGACGCCTCCGAAGCCTCCGACGCTCACAAGCAGGCCGAGCGGGTCAAGCTTTCGGCCCTGCTCGGCTATTGCGAGACTCCGGGCTGCCGGCGTCAGGCCCTGCTCGGCTATTTCGGCGAAGCCCTGGCCCGGCCCTGCGGCAATTGCGACACCTGCCTCGACGAGGTGGCGATGTGGGACGCCTCGGTGGCGGTGCAGATGGCGCTGTCGGCGGTCTATCGCACCGGGGAACGCTTCGGGGCCGGTCATCTGATCGACGTGCTGCGCGGCGAGGCCAGCGAGAAGGTGCTGCGCTTCGGTCACGACCGCATCAAGACCTTCGGCGTCGGTGCCGGGCGCTCGAAGCGGGAGTGGCAGGGCATCTACCGGCAGTTGATCGCGCTCGGCCTGCTCGGCGTCGATGCCGAGGTCCACGGCTTCCATCTCACCGACGCTGCGCTGCCGGTGCTCAAGGGGCGCGAGACGCTGTTTCTCCGCCAGGATCCGCTGGCCGAAACCACGCGCGCGTTCAAGGGCGGGCGCCGCGGCCGCGAGCGCAGGGCCATCGACGCCGCGCCGATGGCCGGCGGCGACAGCGGCCTCTTTGAGGCGCTGCGCCGGACCCGGGCCGAGCTGGCCAAGGCGCAGGGTGTTCCCGCCTACGTCATCTTTCACGACTCGACGCTGGAAGAGATGGCCCAGAGCCGCCCGCTCGACCTTGCCGGCTTTGCCGGCCTGACCGGCGTCGGCGCGCGCAAGCTGGAGCGCTACGCCGGCCCCTTCCTGGAGGCGATCCGGGGCTTCGAAGGATGACAGGACGGCAGCGACTGCTCAGCCGGCCGCTCTTGCCGCCGCGGCCATGATGTCGCTGGTGTCGTCGGTGTGGTGGAGGGGTTCGGCGTGAACCACCACCCGCTCCAGGCCAGGGACGCGCTCCCAGATCAGCGCTTCGAGGCGGACCGTGCGGTCGTGGACCCGGCGGATCGGCATCGTCTCTGGGAAGACGCAGTGGCACGAGACATAGAGGCCGTCGGACTCGCCCTGGACCTTGACGTTGTGGATATCGACCGGCGGCTCCAGCGAGCGGGCGGCGGCCAGCACCTTGGCCGTGACCCGGGCGGCCAGGGTCGGTTCGACCGGCGCGCCGGACTGGATGCGGGTCCGGCGCGGGTCGAGGTGGGTGTCGACTCCGACCGAGCCGCCGAGTTCGGCCCGGATCGCCTCTTCGAAGTCGGTGGCGATCAGGTGGGCGGCGCCGATCTGCATGTCCTCGTCGAACTCGAGGTCGAGGCTGACCTGCCGGGCCTCGCCGATGGTATGAACCGCGATGTCGTGCACCGGCAGCGCGCGGTTGCGGGCGATGATCTGCACGGTCTCGATGATCGACTCGCTGTCGAGGGCGATCGGCTCGGCGTGGACGAAGGCGTCGGCCTCGGGCACGGCCTCGCGAACCTGACCGGCGAGGCCGTCGCACATCGCGTGGACCTGATCGAGCGGCAGCGCCCGGCTGACCCGCACCGTCAGCTCGATGAAGACGGTGGCCCCGGCCGGGCGCACCCGCACCCGCTCGACCCGGGCCACGCCGGGATAGCCGCGGGCGATGCGGCTGACCTGTTCGACCATGCCGAGGGGGGCGGCGTCGATCAGCACGTCGATGGTCCGCCGTCCGAGATGAAGGCCGGCCAGGGCGACGAAGCACGAGACCACCAGCGCCGCCGCGGCGTCGGCCCAGGGCAGGCCCAGCGCCACCAGCCCGAGGCCGACCAGCACCGCCGCCGAACTCAGGATGTCGGAGCTGAAATGGAGGGCGTCAGCCTCGAGGGCCTGACTCCTGGTTTCTTTTGCCACCTTGGTGAGTGCCCGCGAGCGGCCGATGTCGACCACGATCGAGAGCACGATCACCGCGACCGAATACCAGGTCACGATCACGGTTTCGCCGCCGAACAGCAACCGGTGGATCGCCTCGTAGATGATCCAGAAACTGGTGAGGAACAGCAGGCCGGTCTCGATCAGCGCCGAGACGCTTTCGATCTTGCCATGACCATAGGTGTGGTCATCGTCGGCCGGCTTGTCGCTGACCCGGACCGCGAGATAGGTCAGCGTCGCCGCCAGCAGATCCAGCGCCGAATGGGCGGCCTCGGAAAGGATGGCGAGACTGCCGGTCAGCAGCCCGACCCCGAGCTTGGTTACGGTCAGCAACGCGCTGGCGAAGACGGAGGACAGGGCAACCGACTGCTTTTGTTCGGTAGACATCGGGAGTTTTCCTCACATGCCGCCCCAGAGGCGAAGGATCACCATAGCACGGCCGGCGGGGCGCTGCGATGGTGGAAAACACTCAGGGGTTGCCGCCGCGGCGCGCCTCGGGGTCGGGCATTTTCGGTCCGGCCGCGGCCGGTGGCGGCTCGGTCAGCGTGTCGGCCGACGGTGCCAGCCCGGCGGCGGCGGCCTCCGAGAGGCGATAGCTCCAGCCGGCGTGGCGGGCCTGACTCTCGCCGATCCGCTCCGCCGCCTCCGGGCTGGCCGCCGCGCCCTCCCGGGCGATGGTGAAGCTGGCCCAGGGGTGGCCGTCGCGGCGGACGACCCGGATCGTCAGCACCTCGCCTTCGAAGCTGCGCAGTGTGGTGGTGATCGCGGCGGCCCGGGCGTCGGCCGGCTCGGTCGCCCCGACATCCTCGAAGCCGAGCATTTCGGCGGCGCCGGCAAGGTCGTTGACCGTGGCCTGTCTCGGCCTGGCGCCCCGGGGCAGGCCGGTGACGGCGAAATCGGCACTGCCGGGGTCTTTGCGGCTGATCCCGATCTCGTCGCCGGCGCCCCGGCTGACCGTCACCGCCGCGACCTGCCCGCGCGACAGCGAGGGCAGGTCGCGGCGCAGCCAGACCAGCGGATCGGTGGCCAGCGGCGGCAGCCGGCCCTCGGCCAGCCAGCTTTGCGGCTCGTCGGTGCGGCGGGCGTAGAAGCTGCCGGGGCGGTCGGGCCCGGCGCCGCTCACCGTCTTGCCGAGGGTGAGGCCGGGCAGGTCGGTGCCGTCGGCGCAGCGGAGGGTGATGGCGATGGCGGCATCGTCGGCGAGGCCGAGCCTGGCGTACTGCCCGGGATTGGCGGTGCGGGGCTCCAGCGTCCGGGCCCCGGCCAGGGCGACGATGGCGCGCCGGACCTGATCGCTGTCGGCGGGATAGCCGGCCTTGTCGACGATCGCCCAGCGGCTGCTCTCCGGGTCCGAGCGGGCGAGGGTCACGGTCTGGCCGGCGCCGCCCAGCACCAGCACCGTGATCTGGTTGATCCGCCGGGCAAGGCCGGGGATCAGCGGCTGACCGGCGCCGGCGTCGGTGGGCGCGCCGGCATCGCGGCTGTGCACCGCCAGCACCGCGGCGATCAGCGCGGCCGCCGTCAGCCCGGCGAGCGCAAGGAAGGTCTTGGGGGTCATGGGCGCACCTCAGTCAGGAGCCGGAGAGGCCGAAGGGGGGCGGGCGGGTGAACCGGGTTCACTCGCGGACGGTGAGCCGTCGCCGCCGCGCCCGCCAGCCGGCCAGCCCGAGGGCGAAACCGGCGACCAGCACCGGCACGACCGCGATATTGACCGCCTTGAGGCTGGCCGACAGCCGTTCGATGTCGCGGTTGAGGTTGTGCTGAACCTCGCGCAGCTCCTTGCGGGTGCGCAGGATTTCGCTGCGATAGCGGTCGATCGCGCCCTGTTCCTCGGGGGCCAGCAGGGTGCCGCTGCCCGGCTTGGCCTTGCCTTCGAGGTCGGCGATCTGCTTTTCGATCTGGGACAGACGGGTGCGCAGGGCCTTCTCGCGGGCGAGAAACTGCTCGCCGGCCGCCCGTTGCAGCCCCTCGACGACCAGGAACGGCCGCGTCGCGCCGGCCCGGCCGCGCAGGCCGATCAGGTCACTGGAGCCGGCGAGGTTGTCGATGGCGTTGGCCAGGAAATCGATGTTGCCGGCGAAGGGCGTGAGCACCCGCTGGCCATAAAGGTCCTGTTCCTGGACCCAGAAGCGGTCCTCCAGCAGATCGGTATCGGCGACCACGATCAGGTTGGCCGGCTTGGCGCTGACCGTGAGCGGGGTTCCCTGATCGAGATGGCGGTCGGGGAAGGCGGTGTGCACCGTGCCGGTGATCCGGGCTGCGAGCACCCGGGCTTCGCCGCCGGCATTCAGCGCCGCCATCAGCGCCTCGGGGTCGGGTTCGCCCTCCAGCGTGCTCACCTCAAGCAGTTGGCCGCGCCGGGAGCCGGTCAGCAGCGGCGTGAAGGTGATGTCGGCGGCGGCCCGCTTCACCAGCGCTCCCGCCGAGGCCAGCATCAGGCTGGTCAGATCGGCGGTGACGACGTCGTCGCGGCTGAGATTGTCGGGGCCGAGGGTCAGCCAGGCCGGATAGGGCACGGCGCGCCGCTTGGCCCCCTGACCGGCCGAAACCTGAACGGCGACGCCGGGATCGGCGACGAACCGGCCCTCGTCCATGCCGATGCCCCAGGCGGCGAACAGCGGCCCGAGGCCGGAGCCGCGCTGCGCCGGCACCGGCATCCCGGTCGGCCCCGGCTGATCCATCAGGCTTTCGACATATGGATCGACATACACAACCGCCTTGCCGCCGGCCAGCACGTACTGGTCGATGGCGAAGAGGACGGGCTCGGCGAGCTTTTGCGGCCGCAGCACGAGCAGTACAGATACATCCTTGTCGATGCTGGCAATATCGGGCTTGAGCACCCGGATGTCGAAGCTCTGGCGCAGCAGGCGCAGAAAGGCGTACGTCTGGCCGCCACCGCCGCGCATCGCCGCCATCGTGCCGCCCGGGCCGTATGTCAGGTCCATGCTCGTGACCACTCCGACCACCGGCTTCGGCGGCTCGGTCAGGGCGTACACCAACCGGGTGAGGTCGTATTCGAGGAACGGCTCCCGGGTCTGGGAAAAGAAAGGAATGACTTCGTGATGGTCGGTGGTGTTGGTGCCAAGAAGGCCGAAATAGGCCGGCTGACCCGAGCCCTGGTCGATGGGTACGCCCTGGATGCCGGCCTGAACCGCCCGGTCCTCGGCGTCGGAAAACGGCTCGGGGTCGATCACCTGGAGGCGGATTTTGCCCTTTGACCGGTTGACGTACTCCTCCAGCACCTCGCGCACCCGCTGGCCGTAGAGCCGGACCTGGGGCGCGGCCCCGGCCAGCTTGTCCGAGAAGAACAGCTTGAGCGTGATCGGTTCGCGGAGGCCAGCCAGGATGCTGCGCGTACCCTCCGAGAGCGTGAACAGCCGGTCGGCGGTGAGGTCGAGCCGGGCCTGCCGCAGCGCGGTCTGACTGAGGACATTGACCGCGAGAAACAGCACCGCGGCGACGCCCAGCGCGGCCAGCGACAGCATCCGGCGGGAAATCGGGGTCGGGGTCATGGCGGCCTCCAGCTCAATTCGCCTTGCGCAACTCGACGACCACCGCGTTGGCGTAGAGCCAGAAGGCGATCAGCGAGGCGAAGTAGACGAGGTCGCGAAGATCGATCACGCCGTCGACGATCGCGCCGAAGCGGGCGAGAAAGCTGAACGAGGCGATGGTTGCGACCAGCGCCTGGGGCGCCCAGGGGGTGATCAGGTCGAGCACGATCGGAGTTCCCGAGACCGTGAACAGCAGGCAGACGATCACCCCGAGCACAAAGGCGATCACCTGATTGCCGGTGGTGGCCGAGAGGCAGGCGCAGATCGCGAGATAGCCGCCGGCCATCAGCAGGCTCCCGAGATAGCCGGCCAGGATCACGCCCTGGTCGGGCCGGCCGAGATAGCTGACCGTGATCCAGACCGGAAAGGTCAGGGCCAGCGCGATGGCGGTGAAGCACCAGGCGGCGAGGAACTTGCCCAGCACCACCTCCCAGAGCCGCACCGGCAGGGTCAGCAGCAGCTCGATCGAGCCGGTCTTGCGCTCCTCGGCCCACAGCCTCATGGCGATCGCCGGCATCAGCAGCAGATAGAGCCAGGGGTGGAACATGAAGAATGGCTTGAGATCGGCCTGCCCGCGCTCGAAGAAGCCGCCGACATAAAAGGTGAAGATGCCGGTGAGCAGCAGGAAGATCACGATGAAGACGAAGGCGACCGGGGTCGCGAAATAGCCGGCCAGTTCGCGGCGGACGATGGCCAGGGTGCCGCGGGTCAACGCGCTCATGCCGCCCGCTCCCGGTTCTGGCTGTCGCCGGTGGTGATGCGGCGGAACACCGCGTCGAGCCGGCCGGGTTCGGCCTCGAGCGCGCCGAACCGCCAACCGGCGCCGCCGGGCCGCGGCACGCCTTCGGAGAGCACCCGGCCGCGGGCGATGATCAGCGAGCGGGTGCACACCGCCTCGACCTCCTCGAGAATGTGGGTCGAGATGATGATCGCCTTGCTGGGCGCCATCTCTTTGATCAGGGTGCGCACGGCATGCTTCTGATTGGGGTCGAGGCCGTCGGTCGGCTCGTCGAGGATCAGCACCTCGGGATCGTGGAGAATTGCCTGGGCCAGCCCGACCCGGCGCTTGAAGCCCTTGGAAAGGGTGTCGATCGGCTGTTCCAGCACCGGCCCGAGATCGACGAGGTCGATGGCACGCTCGAGCTTGCGCCGGCGGTCACCGCCGCTGAGGCCCCGGACATCGGCGACGAAGGCCAGGAAGGCGCCGGGGGTCATCTCGGCGTAGGCCGGGGCGCCTTCGGGCAGGTAGCCGATGCGCCGCTTGGCCTCGACCGGGTTTTCGGCCAGATCGAAGCCGCCGACCGCGATCCGGCCGGCGCTCGGGGCCATGAAGCCGGTGATCATTTTCATCGTGGTGGATTTGCCGGCGCCGTTGGGGCCGAGAAAGCCCAGCACCGTGCCGCACTCGACGGTGAAGCTGACGCCACTGACCGCGGTATAGGCGCCGAAGCGCTTGACCAGCCGATCGATCTCAATCATCGCCATAGCGGGGCCGTCTCCAGGGCAGGCGCGACGCCGCGCGACACTCCGCCTTGTTTGTAGCAAGGCGGAGCCGGGCGGGCAACGCCCGGGCGGGCGGGCGGCGCGATCAGGCGCCGGCGCTGGTGCAAACCGGGCTGGAGGCGGGCTGGCCGAGGGCGGCGGAATGCAGGAACTGGGAGCGCGAGGTCGTGAAGGGCGGCAGGTTGATGCGGCTGCGGCGGACATTGACGAAGTCGAGCAACGCCGATTCGTCGAGCAGCAGGTGGCGGTCGACCTGCCAGCCCTGGGGCTGATGCAGAACCATGAAATCCCGCGAGCGCAGCCAGCGAATCATTTCGTCGGTTGAGGCCGGGGCGGGGGGCAGCGCGGCGCGGGCCTGCCCCCGCTCGCGAATCAGGCGGACCGCCGCACGGGCGGGTGACGGCTGGAGGGTGCCGGAGGATCGGATCGCCGGCTGGGGTCGGGTCAACGGCAGCTTCACCGCCCGGGACGCGACCGCCGCGCTCAGGCGCTGGCGCTGGGCGGTGCGGAAGGGGGCCGGTCCCACCAGTTCCTGAAGTTTTTGCTGGATGGCGTCGATGCTGCGGCTGGGCACGGCTTCGGCGATCGTGGCCAAAGAGGCGCCGGCGGCATGGAGCCTGAGCACGATCTCGCGTTCGGGCTCGGTCCAGGGCTTGCGGAAGCGCAGGCTGGTGATGCTGAGCCGGCGCAGCTTGTCGGCCACCGACGAGCGGGGATGGCCGGTGGCCTCGGCGATCTGGCGCAGGCTGCCCCCTTCGTCGAGCATGCGCTTCAAGAGGCGCAGCTCGGCCGGGGTCCAGGGCATCGCGGTGTCGCGGCGGCGCAAGCCCAGGCGCCGGCTCATGTTGCTGACCGCTTCGACGGTGCGGTCGAGGCGGCGCGCGATCTCGGTACTGCTCAGGCGCTCCGCGTGGAGGGCGGTCAGAACCTCCCGGTCCTCGGCGGTCCAGGGCCGCAGGGTCGTGCGCCGGTTGCGGTCGGCGGGCGTCGGCCCGGCCGGGGCGACGGGGTGACTCCGGGCGGTCGGCATCGAAGGATTGAGCGCGGTCGGCATGGCGGCTAGCAATAGTTGGAGACCATCAGAGACCGAGTATCGTCCTTCCGCTGGGCAAGACCCTAGAACGCATAAGGCGAAGACCGATCTATTCGGTATGGCTATACTATCCTGAAGGATAGCATTTATGGCTGGCGCAGCCTTTTGTTGCCGTACGGTCAGGGGGCCCTGTCGGGGGCGGATGCCGGTGCGCCGACCTCAGTCGAGAGCGCCCTCCAGCACGGCACGGACCGCCTCGATCCGGTTGCGCACGTTGAGCTTGGCGTAGCCCCGGCGCAGATGCAGCTTAACCGTGACCTCCTCGATGGCCAGATCGCGGGCGATCTGTTTATTGGTGTGTCCGGTGACCAGCGCCCGCAGCACCTCGACCTCGCGCCGGGTCAGGCCATGCTTCTGGCGGCCGGGGGGCGCGGGCGGCTCGGAGGTATTGGCCGGGGCGGAGGGTTCGAACAGGAAATCAGGGAGATAGCGGTCGCCATTGGTCATCAGCCGGATGGCGTGGTAGACGGCGGTCGGCGCCAGCGACTTCGGCACGAAGCCGAGGCAGCCGAGCCGGATCACCTCGCGCGCGAGGTGGCTGTCGACGTGGCCCGAGATCACCGCGACCCGTCGTCCGGGATGACGGCCCATGAAACCGGAGATGGCGTCGAGACTGGCCAGGCCCGGCATGTTGAAGTCGATCAGGACGAGGTCAGGGGGAGGGGCATCGGTGCCGAGGGCGACCTCAAGGTCGCGGATGTCGGTGAAGCCGAGCACCTCGATCGAACTGTCATAAACCTTAAACACAGCCTTGATCGATTCAAGAATCAAGGGATGATCATCAGCGACGAGCAGCCGGAGGCTACCGAATTCCGGGCTCCGGCGTTCGCCGAGGGCGGGACTTCCCGCTGCCCGATCCCAAGCCATGTCTAACCTCCTCATGGTTAAGCCGTGGAGTTTGATTGGTATTTGTCTTGCATTTGCCTCGAACTGCAATCAATCTCTTCCAGCCCCTTGTTAATTCGTTACGCTAAGATAGGAGAACCTTTGCCCGATAGCAATATTTAAGTGTTCATCCGGAAATGGAATTTTGTCAGAGAAATCGACTAATGATAGGGTGTCATTTCGCAGGCGGCGGGCATTCGATCCCTGATCTCGAGGTGGAACCGTGAGTCGGCCTTCATCCGGCCGGGGGCAATTCGGAAATCTTGACTGGACACAAGTGTTATTTTGTTGTAGAATACTCGGCATAAGGGACACAATAATACGGATTACGGTTAATTATGCGTTACAAATTGTTGTTTTGTCGATATTGGATTCCCGGGAGGCCTGAATGACAGCCGATCAGGGTGGCGGCATTGGTTGGACTGATGAGGAGCTGTTTTCCGAAAACATTGATGCGGAAAAGACCAGGGACGAACCATGCCTATCCGGTTGACACATACACCCACTAGGGATAGAGTTTGTTCA
>JBAXPR010000061.1:0-22151 GCA_037132135.1 Rhodospirillaceae bacterium | reverse complement strand
CCACCCATTGAGTGACCCGCGAGCTGAACCCCAAGGGGTGGGTGGGTAATTACGTTCATAGAGATAGAGAGTGGTCGAAATTGTGATCGGCCGGAATTAAAAAAAGCGATCGCATTGGCACGCAAAACAAAGAGCACAATCGTGATCGCAAAACTCGACCGGCTTGCCCGCAACGTCGCTTTCGTCTCGGCACTTTTGGAAAGCGGGGCAGAATTTGCCGCGTGCGATATGCCACAAGCAGATCGGATGATGCTACAGATTGTCGCAGTGTTTGCAGAGCACGAGGCGAAGATGATTAGCGAGAGGACGAAGGCAGCATTGCATGCCGCCCGTGCTCGCGGTGTGCACCTCGGTAATCGACAAAATCTTGCAGATGCACAAGCGAAAGCACGGCAGACTTTAATCGACCAAGCCGACACACACGCACACAATGTTTTACCCGCGATCCGTGACGTTGTTTGGAGCGGTGTTTACAGCGTGCATAAAATAGCCGACGCTCTTAATAACCGTGGCGTCGCAACCCGTCGTGGCGGTGTATGGAACGGAAGCAGCGTATTAAACATCGTAAAGCGTTCCGGCTTTGCCAGCCTTCGTGAATTGGCGTAGCGGGGAACGAGAGAGGACGACGATGTTCGGGGCGTCCGGCAAGGGCAAGGCGTTGGATAAGAGGCTTATTTTTCGTTCTTTGGATTAAATATCTTGTCAAACAACTCTGTCGGGAGCATGTGGCAATATGTCTCTTGGATATGCTCAACCGATGTGCCGCATGATTTTGCTATGAATATTGGATTTGCTCCCTCTACTAATTTCTTTGTTATAAATGTATGCCGAAATGAATATGGAGTTCGATCCCCATCTTTCGTCGTTGATGGTATGTCGAGAAAATCAAGATATTCCTTCAGCCATTTAGAATAATTATCGTTGAACTTGCCATTATATCCGCCAAATACTAAATCATCATCATCCCTGTGTAAAGACTCAGTCCACCACCACGTCATTACCATCGTTGCTTTTTGACTAACTTGGGTCCATCTCTCATGTTTCTTTCCGGTAAGCCACACATTTAGGAACGACGCATCAATAAATTCACTTATATCACCAGTCTTTGCTAATTGAGCAATATGGTCGAATGGATTTGTTCCGAATGACGTATTGCCTTCTTTGAAACGTAATTCAATATTTTTCCATTTTACCAGCCTTATGTCATTTGTTCTGCATCCGGTAGCAAGCATAAACCAAACATACGCTTTTAGTAATTTGGCATTGTAAAGGGCGGCCGGCGGCTTGTTTGGGTTTATTCTATTTTTCACTATATCGATATAATTATCAAAATTCTCAAGCAGAATTACAATTTCGTGATTAGTGAAACGTGATCGCGTTTCTCCTTGTTTCATTTTATTTTCAGGCTTTGCTATTTTCGGAATTTCTGGTTTTTTATACCAACCTTTTTCACGAGCCCACCTTAAGATGTTTGCAATTGCAAAATTATGATGGTCAAATGTCACCGCAGACGTGATATTGTGTTCGATCAAATATTTACCGTATTCTTCCAATGTGTGGTTGGTCATTTCGCCCAAACTAACATTGTCAAACCATTTTGCAATGTGAACTTTTATTGCTGATCTATAGACAAAAAGCATGCTCTCTTTTTCATAGCCTTCCTTAACTCTCTTTTCAAAATGAGTTAGCCAATCAACCGCTACTTTACCAAAACATTTCTTAAATATCTCATGTCCATGCTTCTCCATAAACTTTAGTTCGCTGGCCTTTTCAAACGCAACGACAATCGCTTGGTCAATATCTTCCGTTCTTGTTGAGGATGTCTTATATCTTCTAACATTTGGAAAATATATGCACGCCTCCCAGAAACGTGATCCTTGACGTTTACGAAGCATAATGTTCGTTCCAACTATTTTGATACCTTTCGCAGTCTTTTCTGTCTGCATTGCCCTTGCCCTCCCGTTCTGCTATTGAATTGTAAAGCGGGGTGGGGCTTGGATCAACGCCAAACTGCAAAACAACACGCAAAACGCTAATGCATTGACTATAAATGTAAAAATGTGGAGTTGCTAATGGCGGTGTTTAGCGTTCCCGAATGCGGTCTGGAGCCTGGTCTGCGCTTTGCCTGCGTCCTCAATGGCCGGGGCGGCGCGGTTCACAAGAGCTGGCAGGAGGTCCAGGCGTGGCAGCCCGAGGACGGGGTGCTGTGGATTCATCTGGAGCGCGACGATCCCGCCACCGAGCGCTGGATCATGGAGGCCAGCGGCATCGACCCGGTGATCGGCGAGGCCCTGCTGATGGAGGATTCCCGGCCGCGAGTCGAGGGTGTCGACGACGGCTTGCTGATTGTGCTGCGCGGCATCAGCCAGATTTCGGCCGGTCAGGAGTCCCACCTTGGCGGCAGTGTCGATCTCGTGCCGGTCCATCTCTGGATCGACGGCCACCGGGTGATCAGCCTGCGCGACAAGGACCACCAGCTCGGTGCGCTCCGCGATATCCGCAACGCGAACGCCCTCGGCAAGGGGCCGGGGCGGCCGGGTGAACTGCTGGTCCTGATCGCCGACAAGCTGGTCAAGGACCTGGAGCCGGTGCTCGACGCCATGGACGAGGAGGTCGACCTCCTCGAGGACGAGGTGCTGACCACCGCCGCCAGCGAATCCCGGATCAAGATCAGCGATCTGCGCCGGCGGGCGATTCATCTCCGCCGCTACCTCGCGCCGCAGCGCGATGCCCTCAACCGGCTTCAGCGCGAGGACTGTTCCTGGCTGACCGAGCGCGACAAGGTGCGGCTGCGCGAGGTGATCGACAAGGTGCTGCGCTACATCGAGTATCTCGACTCGATCCGTGACCGTGCCATCATCCTGCACGAGGATCTGAGTTCTCTTCTCAACGAGCGCATCGCCCGCACCTCCAACCGCCTGACCGGCCTTGCCGCGCTGCTGCTGCCCCCGAGTCTGGTCGCCGGCCTGCTCGGCATGAACGTCGGCGGCCTGCCCGGAACCCAGGAGCCTTACGGCTTTTACATCGCGCTGTTCTTCATGGCGCTACTGTCGGTGGCGGTGGTGTGGATATTGCGCCGCCTGCACTGGATGTAGCGGCCGCGGCCGGGCACCAGGGCCGGTTGCCCCGTCGCTCGCGCACGGTGTGAATTTCGATCCGGCCGTCCGAGAGGAAGATGGTGTGGGCGCCGTCGCGGCGCAGACTCCAGAGATCGATAATCCGCGGGCCGGGGCAGCGGTGCACCGGCTCGGCCGAGATCACGAGGTCGGCAAGGTCGCAATCCTCTCCGAGGGCCAGCCGGTCGCGCACCAGCACCACGGTCCGTCCGTCCCGCCGGTAGAGGCAGGCGAGATCGTCGCAGGCGAGGCGGGTGTCGGCACTGCGCCCCTGCAGCGGCCAGGGCGCGGCGGCGCTGTCGGTGCCGTCGCGGTGCAGCCAGCTCTGGGCGGTCAGGCGGTCGGCGGCGCCGGAGCGAGACAGGCTGAGCCCGCCCCCGGCGGCCCGCACCGCGATCAGGCCGCCATCGGCGGCGACCAGAATGTCGGGCCGGGTCACGGTGGCGAGGCTGGCGAAACCGGCCAGCACCGGCAGCAGTCCCCAGAGTCGCCAGCCGCCCCGCCACAGCATCAGCCAGAGCCCGCCGAGCACGATCGCGGACAGCCCCCAGTCGGGCATTGCCGGCAGCCGGATCACCGCGCCGGGCAGCGCCGCGGTGAGATGGGCCAGGGTGTTGCAGGCGGCGACGCCCCAGCCCATCGGCACCAGGGCGACGGCCTCGAGGCCGAACGGCGCCAGGATATAGACCAGCAGCGCCCAGGGCATGACCCAGAACGAGGTCAGCGGCACCGCGATCATATTGGAGATCACGCCGTAAAGCGCGTCCTGCTGGAAGTGGTAGAGCGAGAACGGCGTCACCGCCAGCGTCGCCACCACCGAGGTCAGCATCGAGCCGCCCAGGTAGAGTGCGGCCTGTCCGAGGGCGCCGCTGCCGGCCCGCCAGCGGATCAGCAGCGGATTCACCACCTCGAAGGTTGCGATCAGGCCTCCCACCGCCGCGAACGACATCTCGAAGCTCGGCCCGAGAATCTGCTCGGGGGTGTAGAGCATGATCAGCGTCGCCGAGATGGCCAGCAGCCGCATCGAGAGCGGGTTGCGGTCGGCGATGATCGCCGTCATCACGGTGCCGGTCATCAGCACCGAGCGCAGGGTCGGCGCCGCCGGGCCGACCAGCAGCAGATAAAAGACCGCGGCGACCAACCCGGTCAGCGCCGCCCACTTCTTGATCGGCACCCGGAGCGCCAGCGGCTCGATCATGGCCAGCAGAGCCCGGACCACGAAGAACACCAGCCCGGCGACCAGAGCGATGTGCAGCCCGGAAATCGAGAGCAGATGCGCGAGGCCCGAGGCCCGGTAATCGGCCATCACCTCGGGCGGAATCCCGGTCTGCTCGCCGTTGAGCAGGGCGGCGGTGACGGTGGCGGTGGCGTGATCGGCGATCACGGCGGCGCTGCGCCCGGCCAGCCACGCCCGCGCCCGCTCCATCGGCAGCAGCAGCCGGCGCCAGACCGAGGGCGGCGGCCCGGCCACCAGCTCGGGCTGGCTGATCGCGAAGCCGACCCCGCCGCTGCCCTCGAAATAAGCCTGGCGCTGAAAGTCGTAGGCTCCGGGCTCGGCCGGCGGCGAGGGCGGGTGCAGCATCGCCTTGAGCCGGATGAGGGAGCCCGGCGGCGGCGGCGCGAAACGGCCGGCGAGGCGGATGCGGACCCGTGCCGGCGTCGCCTCGGGCGCCAGCCGCTCGATCCGGACCTCGGCGAGGGTCAGGCGGACGCCGTCGGGCATCGACTCGGTGATGATCAGCCGGCCGCTGAGCGCGACGATGCCGAGGTCGCGCTGGAGCACCGGCGCCGCCTGGGTCAGGGTCCGGAGCTGTGCCGCGGCGAAGCCGCCGCCCGCGGTCAGCGCCACCAGCGCCGCCGCGACCAGCCCCGGCCGCTCGCGCCCCAGCATCAGCGCCGCCAGCGCCGCCGCCAGCACCAGCGCCCCGAGCCAGCCCGGCGGCTCGGCCGGGAGGGCGAAATAAAGGACGATGCCGGTGCCGACCCCGACCGGCGCCCACGAGCCCCATTGTTCGCGCTCGGCCGCCAGCCGGCCAGCCAGCCCGTCGCGCCAGCCGCCGGCGGTGCCGGCCGCGTTCCCATCATCGGCGTGGTCGAGGAGATGATCGGTCATGCCCGCTCATGCACCGGTATGCCTGCCGGGCCGAGGGTAGCTCAATCCTTCGCTCGAACACTATCGTCGAAATGGGTAGTGCCGGCGGCCCGGCGGGCCGGATCAGAGGTTGCGGGTGATCATCATCGAGGCCGAAGACTGAGCGCGCCGGGGCGGCGCGGCCCGGTTGCCGACCCGGCCATAGCCGACGGTGGCCGGGGCGCGCTGCTGCTCCACCGCCTTGACCACGATCTCCAGCAGGCGGCGATTGCCCTCCATCGCGCCTTCGAGGGCGGCGGCGTTGGTGCGCGCCGCGCTCATCACGGCGGCGTTGAGCGTCTTGAGTTCGGCCAGTGCCGCTTCGGCCTCGGCGGCCATCGGCGCTTCCTGAAGCTCTTCCAGCTTGTAGCCATAGGCGACCACCAGCCGGTTCTTGATCTCGGTGAAGCCGCTCGGCGCTTCGAGGCGCATCGTGGCCAGGGCCTGGGCTTCGCGCTGGAGCACCTCCAGCAACTCGCGGGCGAGGTCGGCGGCGCTGGCGATGATGGCGAGGATCGGGGCTTCGGCGGCGGGCTGGGCGTAGCGGGTGGTCATCGGTCGATGTCCTGGGTCGGGAGCGGAACTGGGTCAGGCGGCTATTTCAGATAGTTCATCAGCGACATGTTGAGCAGCGAGGCGGTCACCTTATAGGAGGCCTGGAGCTGATTGTTGGCGGTGGCCAGCTGCACGGTGACGGTCGTGGTGTCGACCCCGACCAGCGAGTCGAGGCGGGTGTTGATGACGTTGAGGTTCGCGGTGTGCAGGTCCGACTTGGTCTGCAACGCCAGCTCGTTCAGGGAATTTCTCTGCTGAAGGTCACGGATGCCGGGTTGCCATGCCGTGGCGCTGGTGCCGGTGGTCGTGTTGTTCACGGTGCCATTGCCGCCGCTGATCGCCCGCGTCAGGTACGAGAATGCCACCGACATGTAGCCGTCGCGCTCGGCGGAGGTGAGGTGGCCGGCGGCATCGGCCGGGCCGAAATACCCGGCCTGATCGGCGGCGGTTTTGGCGGCGCGCAGGCCGTTGATCAGATTCTGGAACGCAGGATGAGTCGAGGTAATGTTGAGATCGATGGTTTCGTTGCTGTCGATGGTCAGCTTCTGGACGCCCCAGGCCATGGTCTGCTGGCTGGGCAGCGGCAGGGTCGCGGGGGAGGGAGGGGCGGCCTTGCCGTAATCGGAATCGTAGGTCGGCAGGCCCGGGTTGGTCGCCCCGGCCGGACCCTCGACCGTCGGGTCGATCAGCAAGCCCGGGACCGGGGTGGGCGGCGCGGCATAGGGCGGCACGGTGGGATCGGTCGGATCCGCCCGCACCGGGGTTACCCCGCTGGCGGAGGTGAAATAGGGCAGCACGTTGAGGTCGCGGACCGGCGGCAGGGTATAGGTGGGAACGCCGGAGGGATTGCGCAGGCCCGAATAGAGATAGCCGCCGCCCGACGAGGATTGCTCGTTGAGCGAGATCGTCATGTCGGTCAGGGCCTGTGTGATGGTCAGAGACAGGTTGTCGTACTGACTGAGCATCGACTGTTCGGCGGGATCGGTCGAATTCTTGGGCGAGGGCAGGCCCTTGCTCGCGCTCATCAGGTCCTGAACCGCCTTGAGCGCGAGGTTGGCCACCTTCTCGATGTGCTGCAGCGATACGGTGTATTGAGACGTGGTCGTCAGCCCGAGGGTGCAGCTCTTGAGGTAGCCCGCCTTGTCATTCTTGGTCTGGGTCAGGTCGAGGATGGTCTGGCGGTCGGGATTGTCGGCCAGATCAATTGCCCGCTTGCCCGTCGACAGCTCCTGGCTGAGCTTGGTGGTCAACATCGATGTGTTGATCATCGAGTTGTTTTGGGTCAACAGCGCCGAGTAGGTCGAGAGCGGAAGCATGGCCGTCACCTCAGGGTCAACACCGGAGCGATTGTACCACTCCGGCGATGGGTTATCACTTGCCGATTGCCAACAGGGTATCGAACATCGTCTGCACGACATTGATCACCCGGGCATTGGCCGCATAGGCATTTTGCAGCACCGTCAACTGGGCCATTTCGGTGTCCATGTTGACGCCGATCGTCGAGTTGAGGCGGGTGTCGAGAGTCTGGGTGGTCTGGGTGTAGCGGGTGTTGTCGTCGGAAACCCCCGCCTGTCCCGCGGTGTGGTAGTTGGCGATGGTTGCGGCCAGACCGCTGTAGGTCTGGTTGGCGGCGGCGACACCGCCCGCGGTCATCGAGCGGCCGGTGTCGGTCAGTTCGGCGATCACCGCGGTTGCCGACTGGCGCTTGACCGTGTTGGTGCCGTTGACCAGATTCGCGTTGATCGCAAATGACGCCGAGGGCGACAGGGTGGGGGCGTTCGCAGCCGTTGGAGGGTTGCCGAACGTGCCGTTGTCGATGGTGAAGAATGAAGTAAGCTGCGTGCCGTCCCAGTAGGCCGAGGTCCTCCAGGGCACCGGAAAGGTCGGGGTCGTGGCGTTGGCCGGGTCCGGCGTGACGCTGTAGTCGAGCGTCGAGGCGGTATTGTTCAGCGGGGCGGCATGGGTATGACCGTAGGGCGCCGGAATCGGCGTGACGATGGTGTAGGCCGTGTTGTCATAGGTGCTGGCAGGGTTGGCGGCCGGATCATTGTCCTCATTTTGCCAGAAGGTCGGGTTGCGGTCGACCGACACCGCCGGATTGGTCGCGCTGAGCGTGTTGTTGGCGATACCGCCCATCAGGTCGGAGGTGCGGTCGGGGGTGGCGGCATAATAGGCGCCGCCGAAGGTGCCCGGACTCTGGCCGGCGAGCTGAACCGCGAGGTTGTCGACCTGGGCGCGGGCCTTGGCGATCACGCCGACTTTCGGGTCGGTCGAGGCCAGGGCCTTGGAGGTCGCGTCGAGGACATTGAGGGCGGCGCCGAGCTTGCCGCTGGTGAATTCGCTGTTGAGGGGAGGGGACAGCGAGTTGGCGCCGCCGGTGTTGGCGAGAGAAAGCCAGGGGCTGGCGCCGGCCGGATTGTTCCAGTCGAACTGATTGGCTTCGTGATCGACGAGGGCGACGCCGCCATGGGTGTAGAGGGCGACGCTGTTGTCGCCGTGGGTGACGCGCACGACGCCGACGATGCCCGAGATGTCGCGCACCAGGGAGTCGCGGGTGTCGAGCAGGCTGGGGTTGAGCGAGGTGGCCAGCGGTTCGGAGCTGAGCTGCTTGTTGATGGTCGCGAGCTGGGTCAGCTTGCTGTTGAGTTCGGTGACCGTGGTGCTGACATCGCCCCGGACCTCGTTTTCGACCTTGTCGAGTTCCTGGGAGGTCCGGCTGATCGTGGTGGCCAGCGCCTGACCGGTGTTGATGATGTTCGCTTCCGAGGTCGTGCTCGATGTGTCGGTTTCAAACGCTTTCCAGGCGCCCGTGAAATTGTCGATCGCCTGCTGCAGATAGGGCGTCGATTGGGAAGTGCCGAGGACATCGCCGATGCGCTGGAAATAGGTCAGCTGGTTGGTGGTGAACGAGGACTGGGCGTTGGAGGTCAGGAACTGATCCTGCAGGCCGTTGTCGGAGGCGCGGGCAACGTTGACCTGCACCGAATTGACGCCGGTGCTGGTCGTGACCGCGTCGCGGCGGCTGTAGGTCGGATTCTGAGCGTTGGAAATGTTGTCGGTCCGCCACTGCAACTGCTGCTGGACCGCCTGCAATCCCGAGGTGCTCGTCCAAAGAATTCCCGATAAGGCCATGGCCTGCTCCTCTTACCCGACGCCTCAGCCCGGAGTCGCGGCCGGAGGCATGATCCGGCCGGCCGCGTCAGGGCGGGTCAGCGTTTCAGACCCAGCGCTTCCTGGATCATTTCGTCAGCGGTTGTGATCACCTTGCCGTTCGACGAATAGGCGCGCTGGGCGACGATCATCTTGGTCAGTTCGTCGGCGATATCGACGTTCGAGGCCTCGGTGGAACTGGGGATGATTTTACCCGAATCGCCCTCGCCCGACCAGCGCGCCACCGGCTTGCCCGCCAGCGTATCGTTGCCGGCGAACACCGCGCCGGTGATGCGGTCCAGCTTGTTGGCGTCGCTGAAGGTGACCAGCGGAATCCGGTAGGGTTTCAGCTGCTGGCCGTTGGAGTAGCTGAACACCACGTTGCCGCTGTTGTCGATGCTGGCCTTCTGGAAGCTGCCGGGCGCCTGGCCGGTGGTATCGGTCACGGTGCGCACTTCCAGGTTCGAGCCGGCATACTGGGTGCTGCCGGTTGCCGGGGTGGTGGTGGTGGCGGTGGCGCCATAGTTCAGCTTGATCACCTGCGGCGAGGTCGCGCCCGAGGGCGAGGTCACCGCGGTCCAGTCGATCGGCAGCGCGAGAATCGGGGTGATTTCCGGATTGGCCGCCGGCGAGGCCGGGTCCTTGGTGCCGTTGAGGGCGCCGGTGCTGGTGAAGTATAGCGAGGGGGTGTTGTCGGTGGTGAGGGCGCCGCCGGTGAACTTCTTCAGGGAATCGTATTCGTCCTTGGTCAGCGCGACGACGTTCCCCTTCGAGTCAACCGTGTTGGCGTAGGTGGTTGCCGGCAGGGTGCCGCCGGCATCGGGGCCGAGGGCGGCGGCGGTGCCCATGGTCGCGAGGCTGGTCATGAGGTTGAAGCTGCTGGCGCCGGCCGCGGGAACGCCCGGAATGATCGCGTCGACCAGCTGCCACTGGCTCGTGGTGTTGACCGTGGCGGCCAGCGGCGTCGAGGCCGGCAGCAGCATCGGCGCCGTCGCCGGCGACGCCACGCCGTTGATCAGGGTGACGCCGTCGCAGACCGGCACCTTCTGAAACGTCAGCTGCAGGGTCTGGGAGTTGCCGAGGCTGTCGAAGAACTGGACCTGCGAGGTCACCTGGGACGCCGAGGAGGTCTGGGCGCCGATTGCGACCGCTTGCATCCCGGCCGGGAAATTGGCGTTGTAGTCGATGATCGTGCTCGCGGTGCCGGGAGTCGATTTGTAGACCGTGGGATCGACCCGGACGCCGACCAGATTGCCGAGCGAGGGCGTGCCCGGGACATCGCTCTGGTAGGTCGTCTGCTCCTGGACGCCTTCGAGATATTGCCCGGCGCTGTTGACCAGATAGCCGTTGGTATCGACGCTGAAATCGCAGGCCCGGGTGTAGTGGGGCAGCGAGTTGCCGAAGTTGGCGGTGCCGCCGCTGACGCTGGTCGGGACCGCGACCGGCGCGAAACCCTCGCCCTCGGCGATCGAGAAGGCGGTCGAGTTGTCGCTGCTCGAGACCTGGCCGGGCAGCGAGACGCGGTAGGAGGGCGAGATGTTGACGCCGCCCGGGGTGTGGAGGTTCTGGGTCGACAACGTCACGTAGGACTGGAAATTGGCATCGACCCGCTTGAACCCCGGGGTGCTGACGTTCGCCAGATTGTCGGAGATGTAGCCGACTTGGTTGCCGTAGGCGGAGAGGCCGCCGAGAGCGGTGTTGAATGCGCTGCCGACACCCATGTTCGTCATCCTTTCAACAAGGGATCCCGAAATCGATCCGGGAAAGAGGTTCGTTGGCCCACGAGCAAGCAAGGGCCGTGCCAGCGGCCCGCTCCAATAAGATCATTTTAAAACAATAAATTAGTGCGGAACGACCGCGGTGGTGGCGGGAAGTGCCGGCCGCGCCGGCCGCCGGCCCGGCAGAATCTTCCCGGCAGGTTTGGCGCCGGCCCCGGGCGCACGGCCGCCGGGCGCGGCCGGCGCGCGAGACGGCTTGGCCCCGGCGGCGCGAGGGGCTATGGTTGACCTCCCTGACTCGTCAAAGGCCGCCGCCCCCATGCACACTCAGCCCGATTTCCCCAATCTGTTTATTCTCGACCACCCTCTGATCCAGCATAAGCTCAGCCTGATGCGGGATGAGAGCCGGTCGACCACGGGGTTCCGTCAGCTGCTGAAGGAGATTTCGCTGCTGATGGGCTATGAATTGACCCGCGATCTGCCGTTGACCACCGAACGGATGGAGACGCCGCTGGCCCGGGTCGAGGCGCCGGTGCTCGCCGGCAACAAGCTGGCGATCGTGCCCATCCTGCGCGCCGGTCTGGGCATGGCCCAGGGGTTGCACGAACTGGTGCCGTCGGCGCGCGAGGGCCATATCGGCCTCTATCGCGATCAGGCGACCCGCATGCCGGTGGAATATCTGGTCAAGCTGCCTGAAGCCGAGGGACGGATATTCATTCTACTGGACCCGATGCTGGCCACCGGCAACTCGGCGGTCCATGCCGCCGATCTGCTCAACCGCCACGGCGTCGAGGATGGCCAGATCCGCTTTCTTGCGCTGGTCGCCGCGCCCGAGGGCATGCGCCGGTTCCACAGCGTGCATCCGCGGATTCCGGTCTATGTCGCGGCCCTCGACAGCCATCTCGACGATGACGCCTACATCGTTCCCGGCCTCGGCGACGCCGGCGACCGCCTGTTTGGCACCAAGTAGGCCGGGGGCTGGCCGCGGCTCCGGTCTCCGCTCAGGGGACCGGGGTCCGGGCGGCCGGCGGGGGGGCGATCACCGGCTCGGGCAGCGGCGGCACGGTCTGGCCGACCCCGATCACCGAAAGCACGGTGGCGGTCCGGGGCTCGATCAGGTACAGCCGGTCGCCGGCCCTGGGTTGGCGGATCAGCAGCAGCATGAAGTCGCCGACGCTCTGCATCGCCTCGACCCGGGCATCGTCGCCGAGGCCGAGGGCGGCGGCGGTCGGATGCGTGATGAGGCGGCCGGCGATGCTGAGGGCTTTCGCATCTGCCGGGGCGCTGTCGTCATGGGGCTTGGCGAAATGGCCGGCCCCGGTCACGCGCTGATAGAGCACGAGGCTCAGGAACGCGAAGCCGAGCACGATCAGCACGCCCATGACGACGAGCGCGATTTTTATAGTTTTCACGACGGCGATCCTATCTGGAAACGGAACAGTGGACGAAACATGACCGGCATTCCCAGCGACGGCGCGGACGGCGCGGCAGCTTTGCTGACCTGCGTGGTGCCGGCCGGGGCGGCCGGGGAGCGCCTCGACAAGATGCTCGCTGCGGCCTTCAGGGACCTGTCGCGCTCGCGCCTGCAGGCGCTTTTGGAACAGGGGCATGTCGGCAGTGGCGGCCGAACCATAACCGACCCCGCGCATCGGGTCAAACCCGGGCAGGTGTTTGACGTCGTCGTTCCGCCGCCCGAGCCGGCGCTTCCCGAGCCGCAGGCGCTGCCGCTCAGCATCGTCTACGAGGACGGCGACGTGCTGGTGCTCGACAAGGCGGCGGGCATGGTGGTTCATCCGGCGCCGGGCAACCGCGACCTCACCCTGGTCAACGCCCTGCT
The DNA here is from genome assembly GCA_037132135.1 of Rhodospirillaceae bacterium. Lineage (GTDB taxonomy): Bacteria > Pseudomonadota > Alphaproteobacteria > Azospirillales > Azospirillaceae > BOG-933. The sequence continues at coordinate 9,644 of JBAXPR010000061.1, read as the reverse complement.
CGCCCATTGCGGCGACAGCCTCTCGGGCATCGGCGGGGTCTGCCGGCCCGGGATCGTGCACCGGCTCGACAAGGACACCAGCGGTCTTCTGGTGGTGGCCAAGTCCGACCGCGCCCATGCCGGCCTCTCGGCGCAGTTCGGCGACCGGACGATTCGCCGCACCTATGCCGCCGTGGTCTGGGGGCTGCCCAGCCCGACCGCCGGCACGGTCTCGGGGGCGATCGGCCGCAGCCACGCCGACCGCAAGAAGATGGCGGTGGTGACCGCGGGCGGTCGCGCCGCGGTGACCCATTACCGGGTGCTGCGCGGCTTCGGCCTGACCGCGGCGCTGGTGGAATGCCGGCTGGAAACCGGCCGCACCCATCAGATTCGGGTCCATCTGGCCTCGATCGGCCACCCGGTGCTGGGTGATGCGGTCTATGGCGGCGGCCCGACTCCGGCCCGGCTCAAGCGGCTGCCCGAGGCGGCAAGGCCGGCGCTCGCCGGCTTTCCCCGGCAGGCGCTGCATGCCCGGCGGTTGGAGTTTCTTCACCCGGTCGACGGCCACCCGCTCGTCTTCGAGGTGGAGCTTCCGGCCGATATGAAGCTCCTGATTGCGGCGCTGGGAGAAATTTGAGGGTGTTCCCTCTTCACGCGCCGGGGCAGAGTTAATATATCCGTCCGGACTCGCGCCCCGGTGCCGGGGCTGGTAACACTATAGTAAGTCAGACGGCGTACAGTGATGGCTGACGTGAGGGAAGGTCGGTTGCGATGGCGAGCGTTCCCAGCATTCCGGTGATGAGCAACGAGGGCAACCTCGCTCGCTATCTCCAGGAAATCCGCAGGTTTCCCATGCTGGAACCCGGCGAGGAGTTCATGCTGGCCAAGGCGTGGCGCGAGCATGGCGATTCGGAAGCCGCGCACCGGCTGGTGACCAGCCATCTCCGCTTGGTGGCCAAGATCGCGATGGGCTATCGCGGCTACGGCCTGCCGCTCTCGGAACTGATCGCCGAAGGCAATGTCGGCATGATGCAGGCGGTGAAACGCTTCGACCCCGACCGCGGCTTCCGCCTCGCCACCTACGCCATGTGGTGGATTCGCGCCGCGATCCAGGAATATATCCTGCATTCCTGGTCACTGGTGAAGATGGGCACCACGGCGGCGCAAAAGAAGCTGTTTTTCAACCTGCGCAAGCTCAAGGGCCAGATGCAGGCGATCGACGAGGGCGACCTTTCGGCCGAACGGGTGCGCAGCATCGCCGAAACCCTCGAAGTGCCCGAGATTGATGTCATCAACATGAATCGCCGGCTGGCCAGCCCCGATCATTCGCTGAATGCGCCGCTGCGGGCCGAGTCCGAGGGCGAGTGGCAGGACTGGCTGGTCGATGAGACCGACAACCAGGAAATCCGCCTCGCCGATCACGAGGAGCTGAGCCGCCGCCAGCGCCTGTTACGCCGGGCGATGGAGCATCTCAACGAGCGCGAACGCCATATCCTGATCGAGCGCCGCCTCCGCGACGTTCCGGCCACCCTCGAGGACCTCTCGCGCCATTACGGCATCAGCCGCGAGCGCGTGCGCCAGATCGAGGTCCGGGCCTTCGAAAAAATCCAGAAATCGGTCAAGAACGCCGCGGTCGAGGAGCGGCTGATCGCGCCCTGACCCTCCCCCGGCGCCGCGACCGGAGGAGGGCGGCCGTGCCCGCTCAACCGTTGGGATAAAGCCGCTGGAAGCCCTCGGTGACCTTGGCCACCAGTTCGGGGTTGCGGTCGCGCCAGTAGCGGGGGTCGCGCATCAGGGCGTGGAGATCGGCGGTGCCGCCACCGGCCGGCGGGGCGCCGCCGCCGAGGGTGGCGGGTTCGCCGGCGGTCATCAGCCGGTGAATCGCCATCACCCCTTCGGCGGTGGTCGACAGGGCGTCGAGGGCGCTGGCCGGCAGGTTCTTCCGGCCCCAGGCCAGCATCTGGCGCGAGGCCTCGCGCCACTTGTCGGTGCCGCCGAAATGGTCGGAGAGGCGGCGCAGCTGCTGCTCGGCTTCGAACTGGGCCGCGACCTCGCGCACCAGCGGCACGAAGCGCTCGGCGGCCAGATCATAGACCGCCTGGACCTGCTCCGGGGTCAGGCCGGCGAGGTGCAGGCGCTGGTTGACCACCGGGTCCGCCTCAAAGAGGCCGTGATCGGTGTTGACCTGATAATCCTGGGGCTGGTCGGGCACGCCGAGGGCTTTCAACAGCGCCGCCCGGTCGGCGGCCGGGGCCGCGCCGGCAGCGGCCGGCCGGGTCAGGGTCGACAGCCGGCGCTCCAGCTCCTGATAGGATTTCAGCAGCGCCTCGGCGCGGAGCCGGCCGGCGCCGGCATCCCAGAATTTTTCCGGCACCTGGGCCGGGCGGGCGCCGGGATCGGGCGGCAGGTCGGCGGGCGGGGCGGCGGCGGTGTTCGGGGCGGTCAGCAGGTCTTGGGCCATCGGGGGGTCTCCTGGTTGAACGGGGTCAGTGGGCGGGGCAGAGGGCGGGGCCGGCGCGGCCGCGGGCGACCAGGGCGTTGATCGCCTGGACCAGCTGCCGCTGGCCTTCGAGGTGGCGCAGCGCGGTGTCGGGGGCGTCGGGGCCGAGGCTGCGCTCAAGGGTGACGACCCGGAGGTGCTGGAGCACGCGGGCGCCGTCGGCGCCGGTGAAGCAGCGGGCGAAGGCGGCGGCCAGCTCGTCGCCGGCGCCGGTCATCGGGGCGGCGGTCAGCCAGGACCAGCCGGGGCTGCGGGGCTCAGCCATGGCCGACCTCCCGCGCCGCCGCCCCGGCCGCGCCGCCGCCGCCCTCGGGCCGGGCCGGCGCGGCGCGAATCAGCGGGCCGGGCACGCCAAAGGCGGTGCCGAGCCAGCGGGCCGCGGCTTCAACATCGATGGTGGCCAGTGCCGCCGGACCGAGACTGCCCGCGGCCTGGAGCCAGAGCAGGGTTGCCTGGACGTCGCGGTTGGCCTGGGCCTGGGCCAGCGGCGAGCGATATTGCAGCTCGACCAGCCGGCCGTCGACGGCGAGATCGGGAATTTCGCCCCGCCGGCGCAGGATGGCCAGCGCCCGCTGGACCAGTGGCGTCAGCAGTTCCGATTGCAGCCGGCCATAGGTCGCGCCCAGCAGCCGGGCCATCTCCGAGGACCGTTGCAGCACCTCGGTTGCGGTCATGCGGCTGCCCGAGACCGGGCCGAGCTGGTCGACCAGCAGGCTGTGGCGGATGCGCAGACGCAAATCCGACAGCACCAGCTGTGAGATGTCGAAGCGGCCCGGGGTGGCGAGCGGGGTCAGTCCGGCCGATCCGACCGCCTTGGGGATGATCGTGCCCGGCACGAGGCGGATCGTCGCCGGGTTCAGCACGCCGTCATCGTCGGCCTGCCACATGCCGGTGACGGCCATCGAGGCGTTCTTCAGCGTCAGTTCCACCACCGTGTTGGCGGTTTTGATGTCGGGCAGCGCCTTCATCACCGGCGAGCGGCCATAGCTTTCGCCGGGCGCCTTCAGCCAGCGGAAGCTGATGAAGGGCGACTGGCCGAAGCGGCCGTGGCTGAGGGTGACCGGCCCGCTGCCGCCGTCCTCCAGCACCACGGCGTAACGATAGGCCGGGCCGTCCGGCAGCACCGCCTCCAGCACGCCATAGCGGCGGTCGGGGTGGCGCGAGCCTTCGGCGCGCACGCTCTCGGGCAGGGCTGCGGCCGGGAAGCGACGTCGCAGATCGGCCAGCGGCAGCGCGCTGTGGCGATAGGTGACGTCGAGTCGGCCGGTCGGCCCCTGTTCCAGCACCGCTTCGGCCAGCGGCACGGCGGTGAAGCGCAGGGCCGAGGATTCGCCGGGCGGGTTCTCCTCGAGCAGGAGGGTGGCGGTGCCGACCGTGACCAGATCAAGGAAGCACTGATGCATCTCGATCGCGAAGTTCGAGCGGTCGAAATGGGACTGGGCGACGGTGGCGACCCGCTCGAACAGCGGCGAGAGGCCGTCGCGCTCGGCGGCGGCCAGGTCCGGACCCGGGACGAGGCCGAACCAGCGCGACCAGGGCGGGGTCAGCTCCGAGAGCAGGCTGGAGGCCAGCTGATCGACGGCATCGACCGCGGTGCCGTCAAACAGGCGGTCGCCCCTGCGGTCGACGGCCATCGCCGGCCGGGCCACGGTCTGGCCGAGCGGCAGCGCGAAATCGTAGCACTCCTGCCAGAAGGTCTCCCAGGGGGCGCGGCGGGCGCGGGCGGCGGCATAGAGATCGAAGACGGCGCGGGCGTCGTCGTCGGCGGGCGGTGCGGTGCGGGTGGGGCCGGTCATGGACGGATCACTCCCCGAGCAGGGTTTTGCGCTTGGGCAGCAGCGAGTTGACGCCGAAATCGGCCCCGGCCAGCGCCGCCGCCGGCACCCCGACCAGCGAGGTCGTGATCGTGCCCTGGATGCCGCGGCCGCGCTTCGCGAGCGCGTTTTCCTCCGCCAGCGCCGGGTCGAGGCTGACCGCGAGCCCGGGGTCGGTCACGGGCGTGGGCAGCGGCACCGGCACGATGGTCGGGGTGGGCAGCGGCACCGGCGGCGCCGGGGGCAGCGGCGCCGGCGGCGGCGGCGGCACTTCGATCACGGCGATCGGCGCCGGGTCGGGACGTTTGGGGGTGGAAAACAGGCTGGACATGGCCAAACTCCGGGATCAGGGGCAGAGGGCGACGGCGCGGGCGGTGGCCCGGACCGCGGGCGGCGACTCGGCAGCGGCGCCGGTGAGGCGGCGGTAAAGCTGCCAGGGGGTGAGCACGAGGCGATCGCGGAGTCCGAGCACCCGCTTGCAGGTCTCGACGCAGGTGAACGGCGCCCAGGGCGCCGGCCGACCCAGCGCCCGCCGGATCGGCGCCGCGACCACGGCGTGACCGCGGCCGGCGAACCAGCCGGGCAGATCGAAGTCGGCGGCGACCGGCGGCACCGTCACCTCGAGCAAGGCCGCCAGGGGGTCGATGGCGATCCAGCGCTCGCCGTCGTGGAGCATGACGAAGCAGTGGCGAAAGCCGGGCCGCAGCAGCCGCAGCCAGGCCAGTTCGGTGCCGTCGCAGAACACCACCCAGGCCCGGGGACTCGGGCCGGCGGCGGCGGCGCAGGCGTCGGGGCCGCTCACGCCACGATCCCTTTGGTGCGCAGGGCCGGAGTCAGGGCGGCGAAGGCCTCGGCCCAAAGGCCGGAGGCGCGCTGTTCCAGCCGCCGGGCCGGATCCGGCGCCATCAGCCGGCGGCCGTAATGAACCAGCACCGCGAGATGGTCGCGCACCAGCCGGCGCTGGCGGTAGAGGCGGTCGACCACGCGCAGCACATCCACCGGCTCGCACGGCCGCGGCACCAGCCCCTGGCCGGCGGTGACCCGGGCGCCGGCGGCGCGGGCGTCGTGAGCCTGGACGAACCAGAACCAAGCCTCCTCGGAGGAGTCGAAGGGCTGGCCGGGGACGGCGCTGGCGGGACGGGGACTGATACGCTCTCGGGCCATCGGGATCGGCTCCATCGGGGGGAGGGGCGGGTTGTTGTTCCTGGCATGTTCTGACTTTGGTCCTATGTCAAGGAAAATATGAATATCATCCTAGGGACTTTTTCTGCCAGTGGTGAGACAATCCTCCCATGCTGAAGCACGGAGACATCTGGCGGGCCATCGACCGCCTGGCAGCGGCCAAGAGCCTGTCGGCGTCGGGGCTGGCGAAACACGCCGGTCTCGATCCCACCACCTTCAACCGCTCCAAGCGGTCCAACGACGACGGCAAGCTGCGCTGGCCGTCGACCGAGAGCATCGCCAAGATTCTGGAGGCGACCGGGACCTCGCTCGGCGATTTCGTCGGGCTGATCGGCGAGACCCAGGGGCACGGCGCGGTGCAGCGGGTGCCGGTGATCGGTTACGCCCAGGCCGGCGACTCGGGATATTTCGACGATGCCGGCTATCCGGCGGGCAGCGGCTGGGACGAATTGCTGTTTCCCAACCTCGGCGATCCCCACGCCTATGCCCTGGAGGTCAGCGGCGACAGCATGGAACCGGCCTATCGCGACGGCGACCGCCTGATCGTTTCCCCGACCGCCAGCGTTCGCCGCGGCGACCGGGTGGTGGTGAAAAGCCGGTCGGGCGAGGTTTTGGCCAAGCAGCTCTTGCGCGAGACCGCGACCCGGATTGACCTCAAATCGATTAACCCCGCCCACCCAGACCGCACCTTTCTCAAGGACGAGGTCGCCTGGATGGCGCGGATCATCTGGGCCAGCCAGTAGGCGGGGAATCCTGCCTGACCGGCGGCTTGGCTAGGACGGAGACCTCAGGCGGCCATGACTCCCCGGGCGGAGCCGATCACCGACGAGATCTGGCAGGTCGGCGGCCGCGGACTGACCGCGCCCGACGATGCCGCGGTCTATCTCATCGATTTCGGCGGCCGGGCCGCCCTGGTCGACAGTGGCTGCGGCCGCAGCCTCGACCGTCTGCTCAGCAACGTCGGCGAGGCCGGGGTGACGCCGGAGCGGATCGAATGCCTGCTCCTGACCCATTGCCATTTCGACCATACCGGCGGTGCCGCCGGTCTGCGCGGCCTGCTCGGCGGCACTGTGATCGCCCACGCCCTCGATGCTCCGTTCATCGAGCAGGGCGACAGCGAGGTCAGCGCCGCCACCTGGTATGGCGCCCGCATGCCGCCCTGCCGGGTTGACCGCCGGTTGGCCGGGGCCGAAACCCGGCTGACCCTGGGCGGTCGCATCATCACGGCGCTGCATGTGCCCGGCCATTCGCCGGGCTCCCAGGTTTTCGTCGTCGAATCGGCGGGCCGGACCGTGCTGTTCGGCCAGGATGTTCACGGGCCGCTGCACCCGGCGCTGCTTTCGGACCCCGGGGACTATCAGCGCTCGCTGCAACGGCTGCTCGCGGTCGGCGCCGACATTCTCTGCGAAGGTCACTATGGGGTGATCCGGGGCCGGGCCGAGGTCGAGCGCTTCATCACCTCGTTCCAGACTTGACGGCAGGACTACTGTCCTATATCAACCGTCTTCCCGTTCCGGAGTCGCCCGCCCATGGTGCCGAGCCCGCCCGACCGCCTCGTCCGTCTCGCCGCGCTGGAGCGCCGGTATGACGGACCGGTGCCGTCCTGCGAACTGCCGGGGGCGTCCGAGTCTCTGCGCTGGCGGATCGGCGGCCTGCACGCGCTCCATCAGCGGTTGGCGGCGGCGGCGCGTACCGGGGCGGCGGGGCGGCGCCGCCGGCTGACCGCGGCGGCGCTGCCGGCTGATTCCTGGCTTTCCCGCCTGACGCTGACTCTGGCCGGTCACCGGAGCGTGGCGGTGGCGCTGCTCGAAAACGCCCGCCGTATTTAGAAGTTCATGCAGGGCTCCGGATATCTTATTATGAATCCGATCGGGCCGGTGGCCGGGACTCGGGGGTTCTGCGGGGCCGGCACGCCTGAGATGGAAAGCACGCCTGAGATCGGAAGCACGTATGGCCGGCGCAGAGACCAAGAACATACTCCTGATCGAAGATACGGTGCCGCTGGCCCGGGTCTACATCGAGTACATGCGCGCCGAGTCGTATCACGTCATTCACGTCGAGACCGGGCAGGCGGCGCTGGCGGCGCTGGAACTGGCGGTGCCCGACGCGGTGGTGCTTGATCTCAAGCTGCCCGATATGGACGGACTCGACATCCTGCGTCATTTTCGCGAGCAGGCACCCGACACCTCGGTGGTGGTGATCACGGCCCATGGCTCGGTCAACACCGCGGTCGACGCCATGCGCCAGGGCGCGTTCGATTTCATCGTCAAGCCGTTCAACGCCGCCCGGCTCAACGTCACCCTGCGCAACGCCCTCGAGCGCAAGAAGCTGACCCGGATCGTCGAGGTCTACCGCAAGAATCTCGACCGCGACCGCTTCTACGACTTCATCGGCGCCAGCACCGAAATGCAGGCGGTCTACCGCACCATCGAGAGCGTGGCGGCGAGCAAGGCCAGCGTCTTCATCACCGGCGAATCGGGCACCGGCAAGGAACTGGCGGCCGACGCCATCCATCGCGCCAGCCCCCGGCGCAACCATCCCTTCATCGCCCTCAATTGCGCCGCGATTCCGAAAGACCTGCTGGAAAGCGAGATTTTCGGCCACGTCAAGGGCGCGTTCACCGGCGCTACCGCCGACCGGGCCGGTGCCGCCACCAGCGCCGACGGCGGCACCCTCTTTTTGGACGAGCTGTGCGAGATGCCGCTCGACATTCAGGTCAAGCTGCTGCGCTTCATTCAGACTGGCACCGTCCAGGCGGTCGGCGGCTCCAGGACCGAGAAGGTCGACGTCCGCTTCGTCTGCGCCACCAACCGCGATCCCCTGGCCGAGGTCGAGGCCGGGCGCTTTCGCGAGGACCTCTATTACCGCCTGCACGTGGTGCCGCTGCATCTGCCGGCGCTGCGCGACCGCGAGGACGATCCGGTGCTGATCGCCCGCCACTTCCTCAAGGAGTATTCGGCCGAGGAAGGGCGCTCGTTCATCGGCTTCTCTCCCGAAGTCGACGCTGTGATCCGGGACTATGACTGGCCGGGCAATGTTCGCCAGCTTCAGAACGTGGTGCGCAACATCGTGGTGCTTCACGATGGCCAGCTGGTCGAGCCGCGCATGCTGCCCGAACCGCTGAAGTCGCGGGTCGACGAGAGAAAAGGCGCGCCTGCGCCGGTGCCGGCCGCCGCCCCGGCCACCCCGCCCGGCCGCCATCCGGCCGCCGCCGCGGCCGGCGTTCCCGAGGCGGTGACCATCCGGCCGTTGTGGCTGGTGGAAAAGGAACTGATCCAGCTGGCCTTGCGCCAGTGCGACGACGACGTGCCCAAGGCCGCCACCCTGCTGGAAATCAGCCCCTCGACCATTTATCGCAAGCTCCAGCAGTGGAAGGCGGAAGCCCGGCGCTGACCGGGGCTTTTCGCCGACTCAATCCGTGGTCTGCGCTTGAAAGATTACCGGATAGCCCCGGACTGGGGGGCGGCCGGCGGGCGCTCTGGTGGCCGGGCGGTCTGGGCCGGCGCCACGGCCCCCGAGGCGAATAATTTCTCTATCATCCTGATATTACACTGTGTTTTCCGGGTTTTCCCGGTCCCGGCCGGGGCCAGTGTGTGCTTGTTGGGCAACACAATGCCTTGGAGTCAGGCATGTTTGCACATTGTCCTTTGAACTTTCGGCCGGGGCTGGTTACCTCTCTTCAAGCTTGGAAAACACACGAGCTCAAATTTCTCTGCCAGGATGGAGGCTACAATGAAAAAGTATCTTTTGTTCATGGTGGAGGCTAACTTATTGAATTTATTGGATAAATAACGCACTTCTTAGTAGTGTAATAAAAACCGTACATAACAACCCAGAAGCAGCCGTGCGGGGCTGCTTTTTTGTTACTTGAAATCTACATGAGTTTTCTTCCGGGCGGCCACTGCGATCTCATTGATAAAAAAACAAGAAATGTCAAAACACTTCTGATGAGTCCCCAACAAGCTTGCGGTATCGCCTAACTTTGTACTCGTGCAAACAACTCACGATATACGCCTTCCAATTTGCGGGCGAAGGCCGGAGCGTCGCAGAGCGGCGACGCGATCATGCGTGATCGGAGGTCATTGCGCAAAACCGCTACGCGTGCGGTATCCGAGGCCAGCGCCACGGCGATCTCCTGATAGTGATCACGGTCGCGGCCGATCAGCTCG
>JBAXPR010000060.1:0-22319 GCA_037132135.1 Rhodospirillaceae bacterium | reverse complement strand
ACTGGATACATCCCACATGTAGTGGGTGTATGTCTTAACCGGATAGGCATGGAAGGTGGTGGGAATGATGTTCTGGATCTGCGGTGTGCCCGGCAGCGAATCCATGGTGAAGGTAAAGGCGCCGAGCGCGATGGTGCCGGGAATGAGCCGCTTTGGAATGTCGCCTTGACGGAACATCTCGGCCGCGAACGGGTAGACAGCAAACACCACCACGAACAAAGAGACGCCGCCGTAAGTCAGCAGGCCACCGACCAACACAATCGACAGCACCGCCCGCTCGCTGCCCACCGCCTTGATCACCGACCCGACGATCGAGCGGGCGAACCCGGACAGCTCGATCACCTTGCCGAAGAGCGCCCCCAGCATGAACACCGGGAAATACAGCTTCACGAAGATGACCATCTTGTCCATGAAGAGGCCGCTATAGACCGGCAACACCGCCGACGGGTCGGTCAGCAGCACCGCTCCCAGCGCCGCAATGGGCGCAAAAAGAATGACGCTGAAGCCCCGGTATGCCACGAACATCAGAAAGCACAGCGACGCCAGACAGATCAAAAAACTCAACATTCGGCATCCTCCCAAGGATGGTTAAAATTCATGCTCTTGTCGGATAAGCTCCAGCAAGAGCCGTGCCAGCACCCTCCCCCGCCATCCCCTTGACCATAAAGGGAATTTTTCTCCGCTTGGCGCTCTGTCCGGAAATCCGGACAAGACCGGCGCCGGACGCTGTCCAATAATCCAGACAGCGTCCGATCATTCAGACAGTCAAACCCAGTGTCGCGATCTTTTGGTAGAGCGTGGCCCGGGAGATGCCGAGCCGGGCCGCCGCCGCCGCCTTGCGGCCCCGGCACGCCGCGAGCGCCGCCAGAATCGCCGCGCGCTCGGTCTCGGCGACCACCTCAGCCAGCGGCCTCGCCGCCCCCTCCGGCAACTCCGACGGCGGCGGCGGCGCAACCGGCACCGCCGATTGCGGCAGCACCGCCGCGAAATCCGCCGCGGTCAGACAGGTGCTGTCGGTCAGCATCACAACCTGCTCCAGAACATTGCGCAATTCCCGAACATTGCCCGGCCAGTCGTAGGCCGAAAGATGCGCGGTCACCGCAGCCCCGAGATCCCGCTGGGGAAAACCGGTACGGAGCGCGATCTGGCCCATCAGGTGGGCGCACAGGGCTTCAAGGTCAGAGAGCCGGTCGCGCAATGCCGGCAGCCGGATCGGCAGCACGTTGAGGCGGTAATACAGGTCGGAGCGGAACAGGCCGTCGGCCACCCGCCGGGCGAGATCGACGCCGGTGGCCGCGATCACCCGGACATCGACCCGGGTCATCCGATTCGAGCCCAGCGGCTCGATCTCCTGCTCTTGGAGCACCCGCAACAGCTTGGCCTGAAGATGCAGCGGCATGTCGCCGATTTCATCGAGGAAGAGGGTACCGCCATCAGCGAGCACGAACTTGCCATCGCGGCCACGGCGGTCGGCGCCGGTAAAGGCGCCCGGCGCGGTACCGAAGAATTCGGACTCAAGGAGAGTTTCCGGAACCGCCGCGACATTGACGCCGATGAAGGGCCGGGCCGCCCGCACCGAGGCGGCATGGATCGCCTGGGCCAGCATTTCCTTGCCGGTGCCGGTCTCGCCGAGCAGCAGCACCGTGGTGTCGAGTTGGGCCGCCCGGAGGGCTTGGCGCTTGGTTTCCAGGAACACGGGATGACTGCCGATCAGGTCGGAAAAGGTGAAGCGGGCGCAGCGCTGACCGGCCAGCTTCTGGCGGGCGCGCAGCAACTCGGCCTGAAGCGCCGCGAATTTGCCAACCAGCGGCTTAAGGTGGTGCAGGCGGTCGTAAAGTACGAAACCGATCGCACCGATCAGCTCGTTGGTCTCGTCGCGCAGCGGCATGCGCGTGACGACAAAGGACTCGTCGCCAAACTCCATGATGTCGAGGATGATCGGCTCGCCGGTCCGCACCACGTCGCGCATCAGGCTGTTGGGGATCACCTCCTCGACTTCGCGCCCGAGGGCGTCGGCCGGACTGCTCAGGCCCAGCCGGTGCGCATACTTATCGTTGATCCAGCAAATGCGCGCATTGCGATCAACCGCAATCGCCCCTTCGCACAGGGCATCGAGCCGCTCGAACAGCGACTGCATGGCGATGCGGACAATCCGGTCATAGTCGTGCCGAAAATGATTGATCAGGGTCATGAGACGCGCCCCGCCGAACTCCGGCGCTTCAGCATGCCAGCCCCGGTTCGTCGAGGGCAAGAGGCAAACGGCGGCCGGCCCGGTCTTTTGCCAGCACCGGTTCGATCCCCCCTCCCCCTGCCCGCCCCCGGCCGGCCAAGCTCACGGCTGGCTGCCGGTGCCAAGGAAGCGGCTGATGGTGGTGATCCGCTCGAAGCTGACCGAACGCTCGAACAGTTCGGTGGCGAAGGCTTCAAAGCCGCCCGCGGAATCGATGCAGGCCAGGGCGCGGGCGCGGGCGCCTTCCAAAACTCCACCCCGGGTCAGGGCGTGGGTCCGGACCAGATCGGCGATGGCCAGGGCCTGATCCATTGGGTTGGGCTTCGAGCGCGCGAGCAGAGCATAGAGTCCGGACTTGGTGATGATCGCCTGACTGACGCTGTCGAGGGCATCGATCAGCCGCTGGCGCAACTCGGCAGGAAAGGCCGAAACATCGACCTCCTCCTGCCAGGCCGCTAGGCGGCGCAACCGGCCGAGCACGCCCGAGCCGCCGGGCTTGGCGAAGTGAGCGATGGCATCGGCGCTGGCGATGGTGGCCAAGAGGTGCTTGGCAATCCGACTCTGGTTCAAGTCACCGACCAGATGACGGCTGATGGTCAGCAGGAGCGCGACGTTGGCCGCCGGGTCGCGGCCAAGATGGGTGCCGAGGACCTCGGGCCGCAACAGGGCCTCGGAACGGTTTTCGAGGGCGATGATCACGGCGGCTTCGGCGCCGCCGCCGCTGCGGCCGGCGAGCAGCCCGACCCGGGAGGCGACGTCGCCGATCGCCCTCGCCTCGCGCTCCAGATCCAGCGCCGTAGTATCGATCGAGCCAACGAGGAATCGAGGCCCCTCGAGTTCGCGGGCCACCCGGCCCAACAAGGTATCGAAGCAGTCGGGCAACTGGCCCAGACGCAACAGCGCCAGCAGGCGGCGAATGCCGGCCCCCGCAATGTCGGCCCCCGCAGCGGTGCCTTTGAGGTCCAGCAGATCGAGAAGATCGCTGACGATGGCCACCAGCGGCCGCGGCGGCGGCTCGGCCGCCCCTGCCCCGGGTTGGGCCGGCGGCTCCGGCGGCAGCCCGGCATGAACCCGGAGCAGCGCCGAGAGGCCCCCGCCTAAAGACAGCATCTCGGCCGCAAGGCGGTCGACCGGGCGCAGATCCTCCTCGGTCGATAGCGCTGGCAGACTGGTAAACAGGCGATCGATCTTCTCCGCCCAGCTTCCGGCACCGACCAGCCGTTCGGCCAGCCGCCGGTAGCGCAGACGCTCGGGATCGGGGGTGCCGACGACGGACTCTTCCTGGAGGCGGCGGGTGGCGGCGCCGATCACGTCGTAGAGCTTCTTCACCACCCCGGCCGCCGGCCCGGCGCCCTGATGCGAGAGCATCACCGCCGCCCGCTGCACCGCGCCCTGCATCACCGTGCCGGCCTCGTGCAGACGGAGAGCATGCTGCGGCAGATGCAGCAGTTCCAAGGGAGTGATCATCCAGCCATTGAGATGAGAGCCGAGGACGGCCGCGATGATCCGCCGCGCCTCGGCGGTGTGGAGATCGTCCGGCATGGCACAGACCCGGCCCGCCTCGCCTGGAGGAACCCGAACGGACAGCGGACGGTGCGCCCCCCGTCGGTCGGGAATCTGGCCTCCGGGGTTGTCGAGCAGTTGGACATCCCCCTCCCGAAACAGGCCGGACCCGGGACTGAAGACACTGTAGACCACCTTGACCGCGGCAAAACCCTCGATCTCCGAAAGACCGGCGGCATAGCTTAGCGCAGCCTTGCGATCGAAGACGATGCTGTCGAGAATCCAGCCCGACCGCTGCAGAATCAGAATTTCATAATGCTCCTCGGCGCCCATGCTGTCCCTCATCCCTGGCTTTGGCCTGCCCCGGACCGCCCATGGCGCCGGTCAGAACCTCGCAGCACGCCATCACCATCATGACAGTACCCTGCCCCGGAGACCAACGCTGTGACGGTCCGCACACCTGCCGGCTTTAGCCAACATTTTCGAAAAATCTTGGGCGTGGGCTCTGGCGGGTGATTTAAAAGATGACCTGTGAATAATGCTTTAACCATCCGATATATTCTCTTAGTTAATGATGGATATTTTGTGTCGAGCGGCTAAAATATCTCCAGAAGGAATGACTTTTTGAGAGACAGTGACCATATCTTCGGCTGGAGATTCTCCGCACATTAGGTTCAAAGCGAATCAGGGCGACCGATGCACAATGACAACCCTGGGCGGTTCAGGATGGTCAGGACCGGCCGCCCGGACGGCAAAGTCTCCTCATCGTGACGTCGCCCTGCCGTTGACCAACCCACCCCCTCTTGAGGGCCATCAATCCATGATCATGGACAATCTGACCGTCCGCCTCCGGATCCTGAACGCGCTGGCCTTGCCCGTTCTAAGCCTGATCTTGCTGACCGGCTTGGTGGTTCTTGATAAATATCAAGCCGCGACTGTCGCGGATCGGGTGGTGTTCCTGGCAGATCTGGCATCAAACCTTGGTAGATGCATCCATGAGCTGCAAAAAGAGCGCGGACTTTCCGCCGGCTTCGTCGGCTCGCGCGGCGCCAGCTATCGCCCGGAGCTGACCGCCCAAAGAGCGCGCTCCGACGAGGCCCGGCTCAAACTCGATCATGCCCTGACCGGCCCCGGGGCCGGATTCTCGCGACCCGAAACCGTGGCCCGGATCCGCGAGGGTCTCGGCGCGCTGGCGCCACGGCGCGCCGTCATCGACCAGCTGACGATCCCGGCATCCGAAGTGATCACCGCCTATACCGATCTGATCGCGTCTCTGCTGCTTGGTGCATCGGATCTGACCCAGGTCGGCGCCAGTCCCGAGATCAGCGGCCTGACCAGCGCCTATCTCCATCTGCTGCTCGGCAAGGAGCAGGCCGGACAGGAGCGGGCGACCGGCAACATGGCGCTGACGTCGAACACCATCACCCCGCGGCTGTTCAGCCGGCTGGTCGAACTCTCCGCCGCCCAGGACACCAACTTCAAGGCCTTTGAGCGCTTGGCCCCGGCCACCCTCGGCGCGGCATTGGGCGAGGTGCGCCGAAGCAGCGGCCAGGTCGAAACGATGCGGGCGGCGTTCGAACACTATCTGAGCGCCGGCACCGCCCTTGGCTTCACGGCGCCGGAGTGGTTCAAGGCGACCACGGCGCGGATCGACCGGTTGAAAGAGGTGGAGGATCTGGTCGCCCGCACCCTGCTGGGTCTGGCGGGATCACAGCGGCATACGGCGTTCGAAACCTTGACTACCACCGCCAGCGTCGTCGGGCTGGTGCTGCTGATCACCGCGATTTTGGTGATGCTGACCGTGCGCGGGCTGTCGCGCCGCCTCGGCGATCTCACCGAAATCATGCGCCGGCTCGCTGCGGGCGACACCGGGGTGATGGTCACCGGCGTTCAGTTCCGGGGCGAGATTGGCGCCATGTGCCGGGCGGTTCAGTTTTTCAAGGACAACCTGCTCGAAACCGAACGGCTGCGGGCCGAACAGATCCGCCATCAGGAGGAGGCGGAAGCGCAAAAGCAACTCGCCCTCGAGGCGATGGCGTCGCGGATCGAGCGGGAAAGCCGGGACGCCGTCGAGCAGGTCGCGGAAAAAACCCGAGTGATGGATACCAATGCCGAAGAAATGGCCAGTTCCGCAACTGAGGTCGCCGATGGCGCCCGCGAGGTTGCCGGCCACGCCGAGCAGACGATGACCAGCACGCAGTCGGTGACCGGGGCCTCCGAGCAGCTATCCGAAGCGATGACCGCGATCGGCACCCAGATCGGCAGTTCGAAAGCGGTGATCGCCGGCGCCGTTACCATTAGCGAAGAGGCGCAGTCCGCGATCGCTTCCCTGTCCGCCTCGGTGGGCCGGATCGGCGAGGTGACCAAGCTGATCGACAACATCGCAAAAAAAACCAACCTTCTGGCCCTTAACGCCACCATTGAGGCGGCCCGGGCCGGCGCTGCCGGGCGTGGCTTCGCCGTGGTGGCCAGCGAGGTCAAGTCCCTGGCCCATCAGACCTCGATGTCGACCCGGGAAATCTCCGATCTGATCGCCGACATCAAGTCCGGCACCTCCGCTGCGGTCAGCGCGGTTCAGAAGATCACCGGCGCGATCGGCAACATCGACCGCACCTCTCATGAAATCGCGGTGGCGATGGACGCCCAGTCGGTGGCGGCGCGTGAGATCGCCAGCAACGTCAATCTCGCCTTCACCGCGGCGATGATGGTCTCCTACCGCATGAACGACATCTCCGAAGCAACCGCGCAATCGGGCGATCGCGCGGCTGAGGTCCGGCAGGCGGCCACCGACGTCGCCGGCCGGATCGAGGACCTGAAGCGGATCCTGGTCCGGGTGGTGCGGACCGCGACCTCGGACGTCGACCGCCGTCAGCACCCGCGCTACGACGTCGAATTGCCCTGCACCATGACCTCGGAAGAGGAGGGCGGCAGTCCGGCACGGATTGTCAATCTCTCGCGCTCCGGTGCCCGGATTGAGAATGTGCCCGACACGGTCCAGGGCGATGGCACCCTCCGCGTCAGCGGCATCGGCGTCGACATCCCTTATGAGGTGGTCGCCCGGGACAATGAGAGCATGCGCGTCCGGTTGGAGGTTACACCAGATGCCGCAGACCACTTTGAGCGCTCCTTCGATCGCCTGGAACAGACGCTGAGTACGGCCCGATAGCGGCCCCCGCCCTCCCCCGCCGGTGCCACCCCGGTGATTTACCAAAACCGACCCTTACCAAGCCGGCCCTGGCCCCAGCCGCTTACTCAATCCGACCCCGCCCCCTCCGACTCTGGCCGGATTCCACGATCCCACCGCAGCCAGCCCGCAGACTCCGGCCGGCGCGTCGACCCCGCGGGCCGTCAGTCCCGATTTAAAGGTCGGTTTGCGTAAGGCCGCAGGCTTCAGGCAAGCTCTTGGGCGCTGGTCGAGCCGCCGACACCACCGGTTGGGGTCGGTTTGCGTAAGGCCGCAGCACGGCTTGAGGTCGGTTTGCGTAAAGAAAATGCTTAAAGGTCGGATTTCGTAATATCCACCGTTTGCGGTGATCCCGGTGGTGATCGTATCATTCCTCCAGGCAGCGTCAGGAGGCGGAACGATGACCACGGCTGTGACAACGGTGGCGACAACCGGGCATCCGATGCTGAGGCAACTTGAACTCGCCTTGGCCGGAACCGGTTCGGGCGCCCAGGACGACGAAAGTCTCGACGTGTCGTTCATGAGCAAGTCGTTCTGCTTGTCCGGATTGCCGTTGCGCCGTCTCCAGAACATGCGCGAGTTCCATCGCAACGACGACAGCTTCAGCCTTTCGATCAACAGTCCCAGTATCATGCTGCCCGGCGGCGACGCGGTCGAGATCGGCCTGCCCTTCGGTGCACGGGCGCGCCTGCTGATCCTCTGGATGACCACCCAGGCCCGGGCGATCGGCCGGACCTCCGGCGACCGCTGGCTCGAGATCGGCAAGATCGACGAGTGGCTCGAAGAGGTCGGCATCACGCCCCATACCGAAAACGCCGCCATGGCCAAGGAGCAACTGATCCGGCTCTCCTTCGCCAACTTCACCATGGTCATGCGCAAGGAGGGACTGGACTATTTCCGCTCCGACCGCCTGACCGAATCCGCGGTCTTCGCCGAAGAGGATCTGGTTCACTACGCGGCGGGAAATCTGGCGAAGGTTCGTTTTCCCCTCGGGGTCGAACTCTCGGAAAAGGCCTATCAGCGCTTTACCGGCAAGGATGCGATTCCTATCCCGACCCAGGCCCTGCGCAAGATTTCCAACAATGCCATGGCCCTCGATATCTTCGTCTATCTCTGCTTCAAGTTGCCCTCCCTCGGCAAGAACGAGTCGGTGCTGGTGTCGTGGCGGGCACTGATCAAGCAGTTCGGCAACAAGGAAGCCAAGAGCAAGTTCCGGCAGGTCTTCGACGTCAGCATCGCCAAGGCCCTCGACGCCTATGAAGGCGCACGCGTCGATGTCACCGAAGAGGGGTTGGTACTGCATTATTCCGACCCGGCCGAACTGAGAAAACTGTTTGTGGCCCGGCCGAAGCCGCTGATCGGAGGTTCGGCGAAGCGGCGCAACCGCATCGCGCCGCCGCCGGCGGTCACCGCCTCGGCCCAAACCGTATTGGGATTATGAGCGATGAAACCATGAAGCCCGCAGGCTGGTAACCTGCGGGCTTCAAAGACGGACGAAGGTCCGGTACTGTCTGGAGTTACGGGGTTGATCTTGGCGGATACCCCCGGAAACTCTTCTCGCGCAGTCCGGATTATATGCGACTCGGATCATCGGTGCAAAGGAAATTGTGCCGTTGGTGGAGTGTGTTCTTCGTCCCCACCTGACTGGAACGAACGGAGAACTCACAGTGTCGCGCATTGCCATCCTGTACGAACAATGGTTCACCCATGCGGAGGTCGGCGCCGATGAAATCGCCGTGCTCGCAGCCCTCGCCCTTCACGCCGACCGGGCGGGCCGGTGCTTCCCGACTCAAGGCTTGATCGCGTCGGTGCTTAACCGCTCCCGACCCTGGGTCAACAAGATCATCGGCCGTCTGGTTGAACTCGGACTGGTCGGCCGCACTCACCGAACCCGTGACGATGGTGGTGACCGGTCCTGTCTCTATCATTTAATTCAGCCCTCACCGATTGGTTCCCGGGAGAACACCCGGAGTCATCCCGATGACTCCGTAAAGACAGACCAGGAAATAAACCAGGAGACTCTCCCGGCCGCCACACCCGATGTTTTTATGCCATCTTCAGACGAGCCGGTCAGCCCCGACCAGGACTGGCAGCCCGCCGACAATGATTTGTGCTGGGCCATGACCCGGTTTCCTGACGCCGACCTTCAAGCCCTGTCCGAACGCTTCGTAGCCCGGTGCCGTGCCAAGGGCTACCGCTATCGCGATCTTGGTGCTGCCTGGAGAAGCTGGCTTCTTGATGATGTTGGTAAAACGGGAACCGCTGTTCCGAATCGGACCGACAAAAGGCCCCCACCAGCTTCATACGGCCGCTACGAAGCCTGGGCCCGGGCCGCCAGCCATGGAGGGGGCCGCCATGCAGCGTAACCTCCAGCGGCACCCCGATTCGCGGCGCGCCCAACCGACCGCCGCCGACGCCAGTGCGGCCTCGGTGATCACCGATCCCGAAATTGCGGCATTGCTGGCCCCGACCCGGGTAGTGCCGCTCTATTCAGATCATGGCTTCGAAGGCTGCCGAGAAGTTTGGGAGCCGCGGGCGGTGCCGATCGACGTGGTGCCGACCTTGAGGGCTCATCAAGACGCCCTTGAGGCCGTTTTGATTCCGGCCGATCGCGGCTGCCTTCTAGCTCGCATTCATGCGCTGCTGAGCCACTATCGGGCCGAAGCGCTGCCGGCGGTGGTCGAGGAGGCGATCGCCGCCGACTGGGCCGACGATCTCGGCGATTATCCGGCCTGGGTAGTTGAGGAGGCGTGCCGGGCCTGGCGGCGGGATGCCCGGCGCTACCGCTTCCGTCCGCTGCCCGGCGATATCCGGCGTCTTTGCGACGAGATCGCCGCGGTTCCCCTCGAGATGCGTCGCCGGCTCACAGTACTCCTGGAGCGGTCGGCGCCGCCGCGGCGCCCAACATCGCTGTCACGGGCCGACGATATCCGTTCCCGTGTGCTTGCCCTTGCCGATGCCAGACGGATGCGCTGAACGTTCAGGAGAGGACGGGATCGGACACGACGTCAATAATGGTGGGTGCGGAGCCGCCGATCCAGGCCAGTTCCTCTTCGATCCGTCGCAATTGATCGAGCAGGGATCGCTTCCTCCGCTCCAGGTCCTCGCGCCGGCGGTCCGGGGACGGGGGACCTTGCAGTTCGCGACGGAAGGCTTCAACCGCCGATCGCGGAGTCATCGGTTGAATCAGGCCCCGCTCGCGCGCCTTCGAGAGTTCGCTATCACTCATCCGGGCAATCAGGTAGGCGGCGGCATAGGATTTCGGACATTCTGCTTCGGCGATGCGCCGGGCGTCGACCGCCTCAGCGACCGTGCGCAGCCGATGGGCGACACTGGTCCCGAACGGCAATTCGCGCTCGACCATGTCCTCGTATTCGCCGTGGGGCAGGGTGGCCCGGGCGTTGACGAGATACTTGCCGATGACCAGAAAGCGCTCCTGTGCGCCGACCCAGAGCGCCGTAATGTGCTCGACATATTCGCTCTTGGTGCGCAGCGGGATCACGGCGAGTTCGACCTTTTCGACCCGGCCATCGATATCGGCGGGCATGCCGCCGACCGTCTCGCTGGCCCTGCCCTTTGCCGATTTGCCGGAGACCAAGAACTTGCTCACTTTGGGTTCCTGCCCACTCATGTCACGACACTCCCACCGGTGTCAGCCCGAGTTCCCCCCGGACAAAATGCCAAACGGCCACGATATCGTCGCGCCCTTGCGCTCCGCCGATTTCAAGCACCCCGATGCCCAAGGCGGCGGCATCGGCAAAACTTTCATACTGCGGGACCTCGATCGGACACAACGGACCCGAGGAGGTCAGGCGCCGCTTGGCAGCCAACGTTGACTTGGCCCGCCGGTTGGCCCGGTTGATGACGTAGCCGGCCCGGCGCTTCATGCCGATCACGAAGCGCATCCACTTTTCGACGCTTTCGATGTCGTCGATGAAGGGCTGGACCGGAATCAGGCAAAAATCGCATTCATGGACCAACAGCTTCATCGTGTCCGGATAGCTTTCGATGCCTGGCGGGGTATCGATCACCATCAGATCATGGTCGTCGACCTCGCCAAGCAACTCGCCGACCTGCTCCATCCCGGCGGCGTAGTGGGTGATGGTCGGAGCATTTTCCGGCCGCTTGTTCATCCACTTCGTCAGTGACTGCTGGGGGTCGAGGTCGACCGTGCTGACGTCGAGGCCATCGGCAACGGCGGCGACCGCGAGATTTCTCGAAAAATTGGTTTTGCCCGCCCCGCCCTTCGGGCAGGATACCAGCACCCGCTTCATCCGTCTTTCGGTGGTCATGCGTTGTCCTTGGGTCGGAGCTGCCGTTGAAAGAGACATAGCCTGACCGAGTCGGCGTCGGAAGGCCGAGTCGCGTTATCGCACCAATCCGCCGTTGCCATGTCTCCCGGGCACAACAGATTTGCCGGTTATGTCAGGAATTGGGCCCCGGGTGCGGCTGCCCCGGGGAGGTTGGGGTGATGCCGAACAGGGGGAAACGACGACAGATCATGCCTTGGCGTCGACTCGAGGCACAGGCGGTTGGGCATCACGCCGGAAATCCTGCACGCTGTGCAAGGTTTGGTCGCCCGATCCGCACTGGGTGGGTGGCCGGGGTCTCTTGTCGGCGGATATTCAATTTCGTATACTGACGCCATCGGCCGGAGTGCGTCTTGGAGGCCGCCGTGCCGATCAGGAGAGGTCATGCCGAAAGACACCACTGCGGCCACCGCGGCGCGGCGCGGGCACCGAACGGCAGAACCGACCCGGCCGGTGCCAGTCCGGCTGAGCGCGAGCATGATCGGGCGTCTGGAGGCTTATCGGCTTGCCGCCGGTCTGCCCGACCGGGCGGCCGCGACCCGGGACCTGATTGAGCGTGGTCTTGCCAGTTGGAGCCTGGAGCAGGCTGTGGCGGAGACCACGAGATCGCCGGCCGTTGTGGCGACCGGCGGGTGGGCGGGGGCGACCGATACCAACTGGCTGGAGCGGCCAGGTCAACGGGACCGGGACGGTATCAGAGGTTGAGGTACCAGAACGCGGCGTTGAGCACGGCCGCAAAACTGACCCAGGCCAGATAGGGAATCAGCAGCAGGCCGGCACGGGGGACGATGCGGTAACAGGCCCGGAGGGTGAAATAGACCGCGAGGACAAGCAGGCTGACGTCGATCAGAGCCGCGCCAATGGTGTGCAAGCCGAAGAACAGCAGCGACCAGGCCAGATTGAGCGCGAGTTGCAGCCCATAAAACATGAAGGTCTCTCGGCCGCCGCGAAAGCCGACTTGGCGCCAGACCATCCAGCCGGCCACGGCTATCGACAGGTAGAGCGCGCTCCAGACCGGTGCGAAGACCCAGTCGGGCGGAGCGAAGGCGGGGTGGATCAGGGTCTGATACCAAGTATGGACCGACCCTGCGGTAACGGCGCCGCCAATGGCGGAAATCGCGAACACCAGGGCGATGAAACCGCCGAGGACAAGCAGGGATCGGCCGTGGCCGGACGAACCGCCGTCAAGGCCGTTGGGGGGAACGGTCATGGTTGTTACCTCCTTAAGGGACTCAGGCCGGGAGTGCCGATTCGAGCACCCTGGCGATCTCGGTGAACAGGGTTGTCGGCCGCAACGGTTTGGCGACGAAGCCGTTCATGCCCGAGGCCAGGCAGTCGTGCCGAGCCGCATCTGAGCCGTGGGCGGTAACCGCAATCACGGGGACCAAGCCCTTGGGCGCGGGCAGGGCGCGGATCAGACGGGTCGCGGTCAGGCCGTCCATCTCTGGCATCTGCAGGTCCATCAGGACCAAGTCAAACGGTTGGGCCTCGACCAGCTTCAGCGCTTCACCGCCGTTTGTGGCCAGGGTCACGGTATAGCCGGCGCGCTCGAGGATGCCGCGGACGACGTCCCGGTTGATCTCGTTGTCGTCAACCGCCAGCACGGCCAACCGGGGTGGCGGCATGAGCGACAGGGTGGGGGAGGGCGCCGCCACCGCCGGCGCCACGCTGGCGCGGGTGACGATGGCAAAGCGAAACACGCTGCCCTTCCCCGGTGCGGTCTCGACTTCGACGCTTCCGCCCAACCCGGCGGCTACGGCTTGACAGGTTGCCAGCCCCGAGGCGCCAGGATCAAAAAGGTGCGGCACCATGTCGGAGGCGATGCCGACACCGGTGTCTTCGACTTCGAACTCCAGGCGCAGGCGGCCGCAGCCGAGAGCGGCGCCCCGTCGCACCCGCACCGTAACATATCCATGCTCAGTGAGCCTAACAGCATTGTCGGCCAGGGTAAACAGCAGCAGCCTGAGCTGGGCCGGCTCGGTGACAATCGCCTCGGGCACCGTCGGCAGGCAATGAAACGACAGCGCCAATCCCTTGAGCGCGGCTCGGGGTGCGAGGTCATCAATCACCGATTGGATGATCGCGGCCAGCACGCAAGCGCTCTCCCCGGGGTGGTCAGGTTCGGTTGCGGGGCCGGTGCGGGCGGATCCATCGGTTATCGCGGGACGAGGTCCGGCCCCGGTGCCCTGGTCGGCTTCGGCGGCCCCCGTCAGGTCTCCGATGCCAGAGATCACCCGCGCCAGGGCCGCGACGAACGGGGTGAACCAGTCGGCCGGCACCGCGCCGTCGTCCGCCCCGGCCATCCGCTCCAACTCCCCGGCCAGGGCCGAGAGTTCGAGGGCGCCGACGGTCGCGGCGGTTCCCTTCATCGTATGGGCCTGATGCCTGACCTCCAGCCATCGGCCGGCGTCTGCCGCCTCCCGGAGCTGCCCGGCGGCGGCGCCATAGGTCGTGGCAAAATGGCCAAGGACCTTATGCAAGAGCGCGGCGTCGCCGCCGACGCTTTGAAGCGCCGTGGCGACATCGATGCCCGGAAGCGTGGCGGGGAAGTTGCCCACCTGGCCGGATGAACCGGTTCCGGCGCCCGGCGGCGCCGCGGTGACGGCCAGACGGGCGCCCCAGCTGTCGAGCATCGCGGTCAGCCGGCGGAGGTCAGTCGGCTTGGGCAGAAAATCGTTCATGCCCGCCTCCCGGCAGAGGGTCCGGTCGCGCTCCATGGCATTGGCGGTCATTGCAATGATCGGCACCCTGGCCCGCGGCCCCGCCAGCGACCGGATCATCCGGGTTGCCTGGATGCCGTCGACATTGGGCATCTGCATGTCCATCAGGATCAGATCATAGTTGCCCCGCTCGGCCATCACCACGGCCTCACCCCCGTCATTGGCGACATCGGCGCGGTGACCAAGCTTGGCCAGCAGGCCAACCGCCACCTGCTGGTTGACGTAATTGTCCTCGGCAACCAGCACCCGCAGCCGCCCGGTTTGCACCGACGCCGTCCGCGCATCGGTCGACGGGTCGAGGGGGTGGGGCGCGGCGCTGCCGTCTTTGCCGACCAGACTTTCATAGAGCAGACTCTGTCGGACCGGCTTCGAGAGCACGATATCAAAGTGCCGGGCCACCCCCGCCTTGCGCAACTCGCCCGGCTCCGAGGAGGAGGCCAGGATCAGGCGCAAGCCGGCATAAGCGTGATCGGCCCGCAAGTGCGCGGCAAGTTCGACCCCGCTCATATCGGGCATGTTGTGATCCAACAGCATGACCTGATAGGGGCGGTTGGCCTCCAGGGCTTCGCGGGCGCGGCCGAGTGCCTCCGAGCCGCTGCTGCAATCCGCAACCTCGCCACCCCAGTTCTGCACCTGTTTGACGAAAATATCCCGGTTGACCTGACAATCATCGACGACCAAGACCCGCAGGCCGTCCAGCGAGGTGTAGGCGGGGCTTTCCGCGGGCTCGAAGGAAATTCGCTGAAGAGGCACCGAGAACCAGAAGGTGCTGCCGACATCGAGCCGGCTTTCGAAGCCGATGGTGCCGTCCAGTCCTTCGACGATCCGCTTCGAGATCGCCAGCCCCAGCCCGGTGCCGCCAAACCGCCGCGTGGTCGAGGCGTCGGCCTGAGTGAACATACCGAACAGCTTGTCCTGGACCTGCTCGGCGATGCCGATGCCGGTATCGGCGACGCTGATGGTCATGGTCACCTGGTCGGTCTCGACGACCGCGACCGTGACGGTAATGCATCCGCTATGGGTGAATTTGACCGCATTGCCGACCAGGTTCAGCAGGACTTGACGCAGCCGCCCGGCATCGCCGAGAAACACGCCGCGTGCTTCCTTGGGGACCATATAAGAAAGATCGACGTCTTTGCCCCTGACCCGGGGCGCGAGCACGTCCACGGTGCCTTCGATCAAGGGCGTGATCTCGAACGGGCTTTTCTCAAACTCCATTCGTCCGGCTTCGATTTTCGAGAAGTCGAGAATGTCGTTGATGATGCCAAGGAGGGATTCGGCAGACAGGCGGATGGTATCAGCATAGCGCCGCTGGTCGTGGTTGAGCTGGGTATCGATCAGCAAACTGGTCATGCCGATGATGCCATTCATCGGGGTCCGGATTTCATGGCTCATGGTCGCGAGGAAATCCGATTTGGCGCGGCTCGCCTCCTCGGCCCGCACAATGCTCTCCCGCAGGTCGAACGCCATGTTTTCGAGCTGGCGGCTTTTCAGCCTCAGCTCCTGTTCGACTACGGTCCGCCGCGCAATTTCTTCGGACAGTGCTTGGTTATGATCCTGAAGCTGATGCTGGCGCCGGTCTGATTCAAGAACGCTGGCCTGCAGCTCCTGGTTTCGACGGCGCAGACCTTCGAGGATGAAGGCGACGAGCAGAACGAAGGGCGGGACGGCGCTGGCCAGATAAAGGAACAGACGGGACGTGATATGGCCGAAAATCTGGTTCTCGGTGATGATCGTCAGCAAGAACAACGTTGTTCCCGTCACCGGCGTTCTGATTGCCAAGAGATCGCCGGCTTCAGGCACGCCGGGATACTCGCCGGAAATCGGCACTAACTGGCCGGGCGGAAGAATTGTGAGTTTGTACACCAGGTCGCGGGTCAGACGGGGCTTGCCGGTGTCGCCGGGAAGTTCGACGCCGTCGCCGGTGACAAGGGTTTCGAGGATACGAGTGTCGGAAGTTGACGCGGCAAGGTAGCGGGAAAGTTGTCCCACCCCTCCCTGGGCGATCAGGAAGCCCCGGGGCGTCCCCTTGTGACGAACCGGAGCGGTGACGATCATTTGTCCGGCGGCACTGTCAAAAAAAACCGACGGCTCCGTGCCGGGGGGAACAAGACTGGAGGTGCTCGCAGGCCCCCCTTTCATGTTGACGAGAATCTCCCCCTTCTCGTCGATGAACATGATCTGGCTATAGTGCGAACTGCTTCCCGATTTCTTTTTGGCGGACCAATACCGAAACCGCTCGTGGATTGCGTCAAGATTGGTGATCAAGCCGTAACGCAGCGACATGCCCAACGATTTGTTGGTCAGGTAGGTGGCAATTTCAACCGTTTCCGCCAGTTCGGCCAGATCTGACCGCCGTTCAGCGATGAAGTCGCTGAGCGCGGTGGCCCGGGTCGCGGCGTCGCCGATCAGACGCGCCGCCGCGGCGGTTCTCAACTGTTCTTGGAAATGAAAGTTGTGCCAGAGAAGAACAGAGGAATAGGCACAGAAGATGGCCGCTACAACCAGTGGCCATCTCGACAAGAGCCGGGAAAGAATGCTCACCGCGGCACCCTTTACGGCTTAGCGAAGAATTCCGGAAAATATCTCCGTATACCAGGATAGTACTTGTCAACAAGCGCGTCATAGACACCGCTCGCCTTGATCTTGACCAGATAGGCGTTGAACGCGCTTCTCAGCTCAGGAGACGTCTTAGGGAAAGCGGCGGCCAAAATCTGCTCTTCGGAAATTGGTCCAAGAACCTTGATTTGTCCGGCCCACTTCTGAAGATCGAGCATCGCGTCGGGAACGTCGAGCAGAGTCAGATCGGCATCGCCCTTGAGCAGGGCAGGGACCATTTCGTTGAGATTGGTGTTCTTGGTATAGGCCCTGAGGTCGATTCCCTTGCCTTTCAGCGCGTAATTCCCGGGATCAAGGCAGGTTCTTTCCATCACCAGCAGGCTCTTGCTGCCGATCAGGCTCTTGGTGTCGGCGATGTCGCCCTTGAGATCGGCGCTGCCTTTGATCGGGGTGAACGCCGAGCTGGCCGGGGCTACCAGCCAGACCTGAGAGGGAAAGGTCGGCTCGGAATAAAGAACAACTTTTTGCCGCCACGGCAGAACCGTGAAGCCGGTTGCGATGATGTCGCCCTTGATCGGATAGTCACCGGTCAGTTCAACCTCATCCCCTTTGCGCACGATGTCCCTGCCCAGGAGGTCGCGCATCACCGAATAGAAATCGGTGTTTACCAGCGTGTACCGGACGCCGATCTCCTTGGCGAAACCCTGGACCAACTCGACATCAAAGCCGTCGCCGTCGCCGGTGACAAAATTGGCATATCGAATGCCGAGATGGCGGAGTTCACCGCGTTGCTGAATCTCCTTCAGGTCAGCGGCGCAGGACAGGGATGATGCCAGTGACATCAGAGCGGCGAGACAGAAAACGGTAAGAACTGACCAGCTTTTCATGAGGTGATCTCCGGTGCTGGGATGGGCGGCGATAACGTTGCGTCACAGAAGTTACACGCACGATACGGGCATCGCTGAGGGGGTGGCAGAGGAAGCATCCATCATGCCACGAAAGAGTTCGGAAATGATACGATCACATCCGGCAATCAACCGCGGCGGTCGTGCCCCAGCATTTCGATCTGGGTTGCCAGATCTTCGGCGGTCCGGGCGGCACCCGGATCGAGGCCGGTGCGCAGCATGGCCCGCAGGGCCAGCAGATGCAGGCGGAGCACGACGGGATCCGTGGCCTCGAGGCTGCGGTCGGTCATCATGCGCTGCAGCGAGGCCGTGATCCGAGTCGCCCAGGGCGGCAAATCCTCGAGCCCGGTCCGGCGGAGAGTGGTCAGGGGGTCGGCCATCTCCGAAAGCATTTCGGCCACGACGTCCATTGCCTCCAGCGCTCGTCCGGCCAGGGCATAGAGGGAACCGCTGACGCCGGCCAAATCGCCGGTGCCGGCCGCTTCGGCGCTCTGCAAAGTCCGCAGCGCCACGGTTCGGCAACGTTGGGCCGACTCGAAGCTGGCAAGGTCGCCCGAGACCTTGGCCGCGAGCAAATCGTCAGGTGGAATGAGAATCACTCCGGCGGCCGGAGAATGGAGCATCCGGCGGTCGGTGACCACGAGGCGCCGGGTCCGCCGACGATCGGGACCTTTGTAGGCGGGGGCCATGACGAACGGGCGCTGATGGCTGACGACGTCGAGGATGCGGTTGCCGATGCGCTGGGGCGAAAACGGTTTGATCAGAAAGTCGGTGGCGCCACCGTCGCGGGCGGCGGTGACGTAGTCGCGGCTGCCATGCGCAGTCAGCAGGATCACCGGCATCATCGGGTCCGGCGAGTCCGGGCGGCTCCGCACCGCACGCACGAAGTCGAGGCCGGTGACGCCGGGCATGTCCCAGTCGGTGAAGACGATGTCCGGCAATTCGGTCTTGACGATCTGAAACCCCAGGGTGGCGTCCGGCGCCTCCAGGACATGGTTGATGCCGATGGTGCGCAGCACGGCCCGGAAGACCTGCCGGGTGTTGGCAATATCGTCGATGATCAGCACGGAGAGAGAGGCAAATCCAGGATGGAGCATGACCGTCGACGATGTCAACTTCAGGATGTTAAGCGAAACCCGGCCAGGGTCTCCCTCAGTATATCCTCAAGACCGGTGGCCAGGAAGCGTGATGCGTCGCCGGTGCTCTGTTCGATGGCGAGGGCGGCATTGCCGAGGCGGCGCGCGCCGACGCTCCAGGACAGACCTTTCAGCGTGTGGGCGACCTTACGATGATCGGTTCCAGCCGTAAGGACCTCGTCGAGGGCTGCGAACTGGGCACGGGCCGCAGCTTCAAAGTTCTCGACCATCGCCGGCCACTCTTCGCGGCCGAGGGCGTCGATCAGAATCTCGATCAGCTCCCGGTCGAGGAGGGCATTGTCGAGGGGCTCGGGCGCCACCCCGCCGCCATCGTCGCTGTCGGTCCCGGGGCCGCTGTGGCTGTCGCGGTCTTCGGCGTCAAGCACGGCCGCGATCTCGCCGAACAGGGTCTGCGGCCGTAACGGCTTGGTCACGAACCCCGACATTCCGGCGTCGAGGCACTCGGCGCGCGAACCGGCGGTGGCGTGGGCGGTCCAGGCGATGATCGGCACCGTCCCGTAAGGCGGCGGCAGGGCGCGAATGTGACGGGTCGCGGTCAGCCCGTCCATATCCGGCATCTGGACGTCCATCAGCACGATGTCGAAGCGGGTCTCGGCGCAGAGATGGACCGACTCCTCGCCATCCTCGGCGGTGACGACGCTGTGTCCATTATGCTCCAGGAGGGTGCGAACAATGTCGCGGTTGATCTCGTTGTCATCCACCGCGAGGACGCGCAGTGGCGGCAGCGGCAGGGCGGCAGGGTCGGCCTCGGGGGCTATTGGGCCGAGCTGGCCCGGGTCGCCGGGCGAGCAGGCGACGGTGAAGCAAAAGACGCTGCCCCGGCCGGGGGCGCTATCGACGCTGATGGTGCCGCCGAGCCGGGCGCACAGCTCCTTGCAGATGGCCAGGCCCAGCCCGGTGCCGCCAAAGCGGCGGGTGATCGAGCCGTCGGCCTGGGTGAAGCGGTCAAAGAGGGTGGGCAGGGCCTCGGGCGGGATGCCGATTCCGGTATCCTCGATCTCGAACTCCAGCAGGAAGCGGTCGCCGTTGAGGGCGGCGCCGCGCCGACCGCGCACCGCAACGTGGCCGGCCGAGGTAAATTTGATCGCGTTGCCGACCAGATTCAGCAGAATCTGCCGTAAACGCGCCGGGGCGGTGACCACTGCTTCCGGCATGCTCGGCAGCATGCGGGCGGTCAGGGCCAGGCCATGCTCCTCGGCGCGGGGCCGAAGCGCCTGGATTACAGTGTCGACCACCGCGGCGGGGGCGCAGAGGCTGGTTTCGATGGTGGTCTGGCCGGCTTCGAGGATCGAGAAGTCGAGGATGTCGTCGAGCAACCCGAGCAGGCCATCGGCGGAGCGGTGGGCGATGCCCGCCAGACGCTTGCGCTCGGCGGGCGCGACGTCGTCCTGCCGCAGGAGATCGAGGGTGACCAGCACCCCGTTCATCGGTGTCCGGAGTTCGTGACTGATGGTGGCAAGAAACTCGCTCTTCATCCGGCTCGCCTGTTCGGCGTTGTCGCGGGCGCGGCGCATTTCGGCCTCGATCTGCTTGGCCACCGAGATATCGCGGACGATGCCGATGAAGAAATCGCCATCGTCGCCATGCCAGCTGGAAAGATCGATCTCGACCGGCACCAGCGAACCGTCGGCCCGGCGGGCGGTGAGTTCGCGCAGACCCCGGACCGGGTTGGACCGGCCGCTGGTCCGGTAGGCGGCGATGTGGCCGGGATGGGCGCGGGCCTGATCGGCGGGCATCAGGACCGAGACGTTGCGGCCCAGCATTTCGGCCTCGCGGAAGCCGAACAGCCGCTCGGCCGAGGGGTTGAAGCCGACAATGCCGCCGTTGGGATCGGTGACGATGATCGGTTGCCCGACGGCGGCGAACATGGCGCGATAGCGCCGTTCACTGGCCGCCAGCGATTGTTCGGCCCGGCAGCGGTCGGTGATGTCCGAGCCCGATCCGCGGTAGCCGCGGAAGCGGCCCTCGGCATCGAACACCGGTTTGCCGCTGACCGACCAGGTGCGGATGTCGCCGGCCCGACCGCGGACGTTGTATTCGAAGTGACGGAAGGGCGCGTGGTTGGCGAGGGCTTCCAGATGCCGGTGCCAGATCTCCTCGTCGCCGGGTTCGGGCAGCGAAATCTCGTCGCGGCGGCGCCCGATGATCGTTGCCTGATCCGCGGCGAAGCCATCGAAGGAGCCCGAGAAGCCGGTGAAACGCAACTCTTCGTCCATTTCCCAAAACCAGTCCGAAGCCGTCTCGGCGATGTCGCGCAGCCGCTGCTCGCTGCCCCTCAGCCGCAGCGCGGTCTCATCGAGGATGGCCAGCGCCCTGGCCTGGCCGCGGGTCTGCCAGGTCAGCAGCAGCGCCATGGCCAGGAGTGCCGCGGTGGCCAGGGCGGCGGCGGTCAGGTAAGTGGCGCGGCGCGTCCGCACGTCGGCCATGAACTCGTCTTCACCGAAGCCGGCGAGAACGATCAGCGGATAGCCGGGGACGGCGCGATAGCCCCACAGCCGGCTGATGCCGTCGATCTTGCTGGTGCTGCGCAAAAAGCCGTCCTTTGGCTCCTGGATGCTCCTGAAGAGGGCGGTTCCCGAGACATCCTGGCCGATGATCTTTTCGTCCATCACCGAGCGGGCGCGCAGGATGCCGTCGCGGCCGACGATGGTGATCGCGCCCTGCCGGCCGACGTCGAGGTCGTCGAAGGTGCGGCTGAAATAGAAGGGATCGAGGGAAGCAACGACGATGCCGCCGAAGGCGCCGCCCTCGCCATCGATGCGGCGGCTGAGCTGGATCGACCACTTTCCCGAAGCCCGGCCGAACACCGGCCGGCTGATGAACAGCCCCTCGACCTTGCCCTCCTTGTGAACCTTGAAATGCTCGCGGTCGGCGAGATTGATCCGGGCCGGCGGACTGGCCACGCTGGTCTGGATCAGCGTGCCCTCGGCGTCGGTGAAGGACAGTTGGTGCAGGACCGCCGAGCCCTGAGTCGCGTGGCGCAGAATGTCGCCGAGGTGGGGGTCGGCATGGCCGAGGCGCGACAGGTCGTAGCTGAGGAACGCCAGAATCTGGTCGACGCCCGAGATAGTCCGCACCGTCTGCTCGACCACGGCACGCGAAAGATTGGCGCTGTCGCGCCGGGCGCGCTGGTGGGCTTCGCCGTCGTCCCGGTCGGCCAGCATCACCGCCACGGCCCAGGTTGCACCCAGCAACAGCAGTGTGCCGGCCCAGACCGAGGTCACCAGATAGCGGGCCTCCCGTCGGTTGGCGGTCAGATCGGCGGACATCGGCTCTCAATCTTGTCACACGACGGTAGTTGCACTGGACCGTCGCCGCATGAAAAAGCTTACCGAGGATTGAGAGCAGAAACGAACGGCAAAGTGCCGCAGTTGTTATTATTTTTGCCTTGCCTGTGCTATTGCATCCGGCGTTCGCCCGGGGCCTGCGGCCCCTTGATGTCGGGCCTTCGACATGTTTCTGACAGCGTGTCGGCTTCGCCCGCCACCGCCCCGCGGCGTTGTGGCCATCTTCTAATGAAAACAGCGCATTGGTCTCTTGGTCTGAATCTTGCTTTCACCGGCGGTCATCAGCCCGGCGCGCCGCGGCCGGGGATAGTGACGGTCCTGGTTCGTTGTCGTCGTCGTCGGGGCGAGCGCCATTGCGAGTGGCGGTGAGCCCCGAAACCCGCAGACTGATGCCTCGAGAGCAGCCCAGGAGCTAGTGCCCTGCGTCGTCCAATTTAAGGGGCGGCTTCGGCCATGCCCCCTCC
>JBAXPR010000059.1:0-22414 GCA_037132135.1 Rhodospirillaceae bacterium | reverse complement strand
GCGCCGAAATGCGGGAGATGGACCAGTCGCTGCGGGCCGAGATCCGGGAACTCGATCAGTCGACCCAGGCCAGCTTTCAGGCGGTCCGCGCCGAGATCCGGGAACTCGACCAGTCGACCCAGGCCGGTTTTCAGGCGGTTCGCGCCGAGATGCGGGAGATGGACCAGTCGCTCAAGGGTGAAATCCGCACCGTTGATCAGCGCTCGCAGTCCCACTTCGACTCCCTCAACGAGCGCATTGAACGCCGGGCCGCCGAAACCGAATCCCGGATCATCCGTTGGGTTCTCGGCGTCGGCGCCGCTGCCATCCTGTCCGGCATCGGCGCGGTCTGGACCCTGATCCGCTATTTGCCCAGCCACTGAAAATCCCCGCCATGCCCCTTTCCATCGCCATCCAGATGGACCCGATCGAGTCCATCGACATCGACGCCGACAGCACCTTCGTGATCGCGCTGGAACTCCAGCGGCGCGGCCATCCGCTGTTTTATTACCAGCCCCGGCACATGAGTCTGCGTCATCACCAGCTGGTTGCCTGCGGCTGGGACCTGAGGCTGGAGCGGCAGCGGGGGGCGCATTTCACCCTCGGCGAACCGCGCACGGTGGAACTGGCCGGGTTCGACGTCGTGCTGCTGCGCCAGGATCCGCCGTTCGATCTCGCCTACATCACCACCACCCATCTGCTTGAGCATCTGCCGCCCCGGGTGCTGGTGTGCAACGACCCGGTCCAGGTGCGCAACGCGCCGGAAAAGCTGCTTGTTACCCACTTTCCCGGCCTGATGCCGCCGACCGTGATCACCTGCGAGCGCTCCGAGGTCGAGGCGTTCCGGGCCGAGCACCGCGACATCATCATCAAGCCGCTGTTCGGCTGCGGCGGTTCGGGGGTGTTCCACCTTCAGCCCGGCGACGAGAATCTCAGCTCGATCCTGGAGCTGTTCGGCCAGCTCTATCCGCGCGAGCCGCTGATGGTGCAGCAGTACCTGCCGGCGATCCGGGCCGGCGACAAGCGTATCATCCTCGTCGAGGGCGAAGCCGTGGGGGCGGTCAGCCGCATGCCCCAGAGCGGCGAGGCGCGGGCCAATTTCCATTCCGGCGGCCAGGCCGCCAAGACCGCGCTCACCTCGCGCGAGCGCGATATCTGCGCCGCCATCGGGCCGATGCTGCGGGAAAACGGCCTGTTGTTCTGCGGCATCGACGTCATCGGCGATTATCTGACCGAGATCAACGTCACCTCGCCCACCGGCCTGCAGCAGATCAACCGCCTGGAAGGGCGGCAGGTCGAGGCGCTGGTGGTCGACGCCATCGAGGCGCGGGCGGCGGCGCGGCGCTGACCCGGCTACGGCTCGGGCGGCCTCCGGGACGGCGGCTCAGGCGGCCATGCCGGCGTCGCCCGCCGCGAGGTCGAGCAGGGGCAGGAAGGCAACCGGCTCCTGTGCCCCGGCCAGCACGAAGCGGCGCTCAAAGATGAAACAGGGCACGGCGTGGAGGTCGAGCTGGTGTCCCAGCACCTCGGCCTGAAAGCGCGTCAGCTCGGGATAGCCGTCGCGGGCGAGGCAGGCCCTGGCCTGATCGGGATCGATCCCGGCCGCGGCCGCCAGCACCAGCAGCAGATCGCGGTCGCCGATATCGAGGCCGTCGACAAAATAAGCCGCGAACAGGGTTTCGATCAGGGTGTCGCTGGCTCCGATGGTTTCGGCCAGCAGGACCAGCCGATGGGCATCGAGGGTGTTGGGGGTGCGGGTGATGCGTTGGAGGTTGAGCGGCAGGCCGTCGCGCAGCGCGGTGTCCTCGACCACCGCCAGCATCTGCCGGGCGCGCTGGCGGCTGCCGAAGCGGATGGTGAGGTAGAGGGCGCGGTCGATGCCGCCGGCAGGCAGGTCCGGGCTGAGCAGGAACGGGTGCCAGCGCCGCCGCGCCTGGAGCCGTGGCCGCTCCTTGAGGGCGCGCCCCAGCCGGTGGATGCCGATATAGCACCAGGGGCAGACCAGATCGGAAAAGACATCGATCAACACGGGATTTCCGGATGCTCCTCTCGTGTCCCGGGTCTGCTTTCGTTGGGCAAAATGCGGGCGATCCTGTAAGCTCGCCGACGCGGCCCCCGTTTCCAACCCCGGGGTCGGAGAGCAAGGATGAGCGATTCCTACCTCGACGGCAAGGTGCGCGAAGCGCTGCTGACGGCCAAAGGCAGCCGGTCTCTGGCTCAGGCCACGCTGATGAAGTGGGCGGCGGGTGATGACCGCCTGCTCAAGGCGATGGCTCAACCCTTCCTCAAGGCGATTTCCGGGGCCGCGATCGTCGCTGCGATCAAGCGCGGGGTCAGCGTTCCCGGTCTCAGCCTGCCGCCGGCCAAGGCGCCGCCCAAACTTTCCCAGACCGATCTGATGCAGGTGTTGAGCCAGCTGGGCGGCGGCGATGTCGCGGGTGAGGGCCGGGGGGATGGCCGGGGGGATGGCCGGGGGGCCGGCGGCGGGCTGAGCGCGGCCGACATTCTGGGCGGCGCCCCCGCAGCCAAGCCGACGGCACCGCAGCGCCGGCCCGGCGCCGCCAAACCGACGGCCCCGGCTGACCAGGCCAGCACCATCCGCACTCTGGCCGCGGTCTATGCCCGCAACCGCAAGCGGCCGTAGCGCGGATCGGCAACAGAAAAAGGGGGCAAAAGCCCCCTTTTCTTTTTATCCGCTCTCTCAAGACTGACCGCGGTCAGCCTTCGCTGTCGCCCGAGCGACGGCCGAGGCCGAGCTTCACCGCCAGATCCGAGCGGGCCTTGGCATAGTTGGGGGCGACCATCGGATAGTCGGTCGGCAGGCCCCACTTGGCGCGATACTCGTCGGGCGTGATGCCGTAGCTCGACATCAGGTGCCTTTTCAGCATCTTCAGCTTTTTGCCGTCTTCGAGGCAAATGATGTAGTCGGGGGTGACCGACTTCTTGATCGGCACCGCCGGCTTCAGCTCTTCCTTCGCCGGAGCCTCCTCGGCCGGAGCGGTCAGGCGCTGCAGGCTGTCGCGGACACTTTGAATCAACCGCGGAAGCTCAGAAACAGGAAGTTGATGGTGGCTGACGTAAGCGGCGACGATTCTCGCCGTCAAGCTGGTGATGTCACTGTTATCCGGCGTGTCCATGTCTGACCTCGTTTTTTGTTCGTCCCAAGTTAAATATGTCTGTAACAGGCCAAGAGCAGGGAGGCAAGTCGCATCGGTGATGATTTCTCCACAGCCTCTCTAGCGCCCGGGTGTGACTCAAGGCCACGGTTATCTGATCTGACATTCCAGAATTAAGTCCAAATGGCTAGGTCTGTTTGAGTTTTTTCGCTTTAGCCGCTGTTATCTTGTGCAAGCGTGGCGATCACGCAACAGGGTGTCGCGCGAATATCGGCGCTTTGTCTCAGGGTGCGCCCTGGCGGTTCCGATTTCCCGACCTCCGGTGCTTCGGCGATTCCTGCGACTCGGAGCCTGCCGGGGCCGGTTGCCGGAGCGGTCGCGGACCGGCACCGTGCCGGCCGACCCGATGATTGCTTCTGTTCGAGGCTCTCGTGGCGCGCTGTTCCGGGGTGTCGAGCGCATGATCAGGATTGTCGATTGCAGTCATCGATCCCGAATGGCAGGCTTGGTTCCACACTTGATCCGCGCCAGCGGCCCGGACATCAGGTCAGATTAAATATAAAAGAGAGCGCTCCCCATGGCCAGATGCCTGACAAGATTGTCGATAACTCAACGTATGGTGGCATTTAACGTCATCGGCATGGCCGTTGCCGCCGTCGCCATCGTGGTGATTTGCGTGATCGTCGTCACCGCCTATCTCAAGGAAGGCGAGGTCCAGCGCGAAGTCAGCAATGTCGAGATCGCGCGGCAAATCCTCAATCCGCGGGCCGACCCGTACGTCATCATCGAGGGCAAGCTGACGGTGGGCGGCAAGGTGATCGACGGCAGCTTCGAGGTCGTCGACCGGGTCAAACAGAGTCTCGGCATCGACATGACGATCTTCCGGGGCGATGTCCGGGTCAGCACCACGGTGCTGAAGCCGGATGGCTCGCGTGCAATCGGCACCCGGATGGCCCAGGGTGCCGCCTACGACAGCGTGTTCAAGCGCGGCGAGCGCTGGATGGGCGAGGCGGTGGTGCTGAACACGCCCTATCTGCTCTCTTACGATCCGCTGCGGGACGCTGGCGGCGCCGTGGTCGGCGCGATGGTCACCGGCCTGAAGTCGGGCGAATTTTACGCCCTGATCGGTCAGCTGACCTGGCGGATCATCGCGGTGGCGCTGGCCTGCACCGTGCTGATCAGCGCCCTGATGTATCTGCTGGTCAAGCGTGAGATGCGGGTGCTGCACGGCCTCGGCACCGTCATTGCGGCGCTGGCGCGCAAGGATTTTGCGGTCGAGGTTCCGGAAACCGGCCGCAGCGACGAGATCGGCGACATCGCCCGCGCCGTCGGCGGCTTCCGGGAGTCGCTGGCCCGCGCCGAGTCTCTGGATGCCGAGCAGCGTCGCGCCCAGGCCGAACAGGAGTGCCGCCGGGCCGAGATGACCGGGGTGGCCCAGAGCTTCGCCGAAGGTATCGAGGTGGTGGTGCGCACCCTGACCGGCGCCGCCGGCAGTCTGCGCGGTTCGGCCGAGCAGTTGACCGAGGCCGCCCGCCGTACGCTCTCGGAAACCGCCACCGTCGCCGGCGCCTCCGAGCAGGCCTCGGCCAACGTCGAGACCGTGGCCGCGGCCGCCGAGGAGCTGAGCGCCTCGATCACCGAAATCCGTCGCCAGGTCTATGAGGCCTCCAAGGTCGCCCAGCGGGCGGTCGACGAAGCCCGTAAGACCACCGGCACCGTGCGCGGCCTTGCCGAGGCGGCGCAGAAGATCGGCGACGTCGTGCAACTGATCAACGACATCGCCTCCCAGACGAACCTGCTGGCCCTCAACGCCACCATCGAGGCCGCCCGGGCCGGCGAGGCGGGCAAAGGCTTCGCCGTGGTCGCCGGCGAGGTCAAGAATCTGGCCACCCAGACCGGCAAGGCGACCGACGACATTCAGAATCAGGTCACCGCGATCCAGGCCGAGACCCAGCAGGCGGTGGCCGCGATCTCCGAGATCGCCCGCACCATCGGCACGATCAGCGACATCACCAACGCGGTGGCCTCGGCGGTGGACGAGCAGGGCAAGGCGACCCAGGAAATCGCCGTCAACGTCCAGCGCGCCTCGGCCGGCACCAGCGAGGTTTCGGCCAGCATCTCCTCGGTCACCCAGCACGCCAGCAACACCGGCAGCAGCGCCGAAACCGTGCTTGAGGCCGCCAACGCCCTCAATGGCGAGTCGGGCCGGCTGCGCGATCAGGTTTCGGCTTTTCTCGAGCGCGTTCGCCGCGGCTGATCCTGCCTGCCGGCGCCTGCGCCGGTCTTGCGACTCCTGTCGACAGTCAGCGGGGCCCCGTCCGGTCAGACCGGACGGGGCTGACAGGTCGAATGCGTGGGGGCCGGCTGCGACCGGTCGTTGACCGGTCGGTCGCCCCCGGCGCTGCTGACCGGCCGTATTGGCCTCTGATGATGTCATGCGTACGGCGGCGGGCGGGCAGCGGCGGGCTTGTTCGCGCCTTCACCCGGGGAGCCCTGAGCGGGGCCGCCCGCCGCGTCCGGGGCGTCCTGCGGCGGACTCACGGTCTTCGGGCCTCCGACTCACGGCCGGCACACAGGCTGTATGGTTGGGTGAGTCAGGAAATGCGCATAAAAACAGATTGATAACGAGATTGTTGGGAAGAATGACATACTTATCACCAGACCTGCTGTGAGTCCGGGCTGGCGGCCTGGGGCAGCGGCGGCGCCGCGAATTTGGTGGACTTGGCCCGGGGCTTCGGCGATAGCTGCCCGGGGTTTTTGACGGCATTCGATGAGAGGCTGGAGCCATGGCGCGCAAACTGATTTCTTCCGGTTCGGATTTTGAGAAGGTCGCGGGGTATTCGCGGGCGGTGGTCGATGGGCGGTGGGTCTTCGTTTCCGGCACCACCGGTTTCGACTATGCGGCCGGCACCATCGCCGAGGATGTCGTGGCTCAGGCCGAGCAGGCATTTCTTAACATCCGGGCCGCCCTGACCCAGGCCGGCGCCAGCCTTGATGAGGCGGTGCGGGTGCGGGCCTATCTTGCCGACGGCGCCGACTTCGAGCGTGTCGCCCCGGTGTTCGGGCGTTTCCTGGGCATCAGCCGCCCGGCCAATACCACGATCGGCGTTCAGATGGTCGATCCGCGCATCAAGATTGAGATTGAGATCACCGTTCGCAAGCGGCGGTAATTTTCCGGCCCGGGCCGGTGTCGGGGCGAGCCGGCGCGGTTGTGCTGCCGCCGGCGCACGATTTCGCCGGCGTTAACTGATCGGATGATGGCCAATACTTAACAACAGGCCACCGGCGCCGCCCGACTGGATTGCGCTTTTCTTTCCGTGTCTTCCCGCTTATGGTTTGCGCAACGAGGCGGCGCGTACGTCTGTCTCTGCCTGAACCAGTGGATGATCCTGCGGGGCGGTCGGCGGTGTTTGTGACGAGCGAGCCTGGGCTGTGCATAACCGACGCTGCAGGCATCATCCTGCGGGTCAACGGTCCGTTCAGCCGCCTGCACGGCCGGGCCGAGGCCGAACTGATCGGTCAGCCGGCCTCGGTGCTGCTGGACGGCGAGAACGGCGGCCTTTTTTCCTCGGGCTATCTCGATCTGCTGCGCGGCGCGCTCGGCGATGGCGCCGAGTTGCACTTTGCCGTGCCGGGTGAACCCGGGCGGTCGGTGGTGGCGGTGGCTTCGGTGATGCCAGGCATGACTGGAGGTCGCTTCACCGTCACCGTGGTGACGGTTGGCGCCGGGCCGGAGGCCGATGCCGGAAGCGGGTTCATTGGCGTTGTCCCAGGTTTTGCCGTGCTGGCGACCGCCGCCGACGGGGTGGTCGGCAGCGACCGCCTGGGGATGATCGACTGCTTCGACGCCGGGGCTGAACGTCTGTTCGGCTACCGCGCCAGTGAGGTGATTGGCACCAGCGTCAGCCGGCTGATGCCGGAGCCCTTCGCGTCCCAGCACGACCGCTATCTGGCCGAGGCGCGGGCGCGCCACCTTGTGATGGAGGGCGAGCGGCGGCGCAAGCTGCTCGGTCAGCGCAAGGACGGCTCGACCTTTCCTCTGCTGTTGCTGGTTCGCGAGCGGCCGGCGCCCGATTCCGAAGGCTTCGTCGCGGTGCTGCTGCACGATGGCGACCACGAGATGAACCGGCCCAGCCTGGAGCAGACCAGCGCCAGGCTTTATGACGCGCTCGGCGCTTTGCAGGAGGGGTTTCTCCTTTGCGACGCCCGCGACCGTGTCGTGTTGGCTAATGGCCGGCTGCGCTCGCTGTTTGCCGAGGTCGCCGACCTGATCGTGCCCGGCCGGCCGTTCGAGGAACTGGTGCGCGCCTGCGCCGCGCGCGGGCTCTATCAGGGTCACTTGCATGGTGTCGCGGCCGACCTCGAAGGCTGGGTGGTCGAGCGGCTGGCCCGCCACCGCAACCGGCCGGGCCGCTTTGAGATCGACATTGCCGGCGGCCGGCGTATCGAGGTGCGGGAACTCGATGCCGCCGAGGGCGCCTGTCTCACGGTCTATGACGACATCACCGAACGCCACCAGCGCGAACAGAAATTGCGCCAGCGCGAGATCGAACTCTCGGCGACCCAGCGCATCGCCCGGCTCGGCGGCTGGCGGTACGATCACCGCAGCGGCGAGATTTCCTGGTCGGACGAAATGTTCCGGCTGTTCGGGGTCGAGCCGACGGCGTTCCGGCCCTCGCCGTCGGCGATCTTCGCCTGCATCCATCCCGATGACCGCGACCGGGTTCGCCGGTTGCTCACCGCCCGTGGCCGCCGGGCTTCGGTGCGCGAGGGCGAGTTCCGGATCATCCGGTCCTGCGGCGAGGAGCGGGTGCTGTGGGCCGAAAGCCAGCGGGAATGCGACGATGACGGCATCGAGGTTGCCCGCTTCGGCGTCTGCCAGGACATCACCGCCCGCAAGCTCGATCAGCAGGCGCTGATCCAGGCCAAGGAAACCGCCGAGCAGGCCAGCCGCTTCAAGTCGCAGTTTCTGGCCAATATGAGCCACGAGCTGCGCACGCCGCTCAACGCCATCATCGGCTTCAGCGAGATGATGGCCTGCGAGGTGCTGGGGCCGATGGGCAACAGCCGCTATCGCGAATATGCCGATGCCATCCTGAGCAGCGGCTGCCATCTGCTCGACCTGATCAACGAGGTTCTGGATCTGGCCAAGATCGAGGCCGGCCGCTACGACCTGACCGAGGAATGGCTGACCGTCAACGAGACGTTCGAGGACGCCGTGCGGCTGGTCGGGCCGCGTGCGGCAGAAAAAGGCACGGTGATCGCGGGCTCGGCCGGTGTCACCCCCGCTCTGCAGGCCGATCGCCGGGCGCTGCGCCAGATGCTGCTCAATCTGCTCTCAAACGCGATCAAGTTCACGCCCGCGGGCGGGCACATCACGCTGCGCGCCGTCTTCGACGGCTGCAACCTGCGGCTCGAGGTCAGCGACACCGGCTGCGGCATCCCGGCCGATCGCATCCGGGATCTGGCCCAGCCCTTCGTCCAGGTCGACACCGCGATGAACCGCCGCCACACCGGCACCGGCATCGGCCTTTACCTGACCCGCAGCCTGATCGAACTCCATGGTGGCCAGTTGATCATCGAGAGCCGGCAGAGTGAGCCTTCGGGCACCACCGTCACCCTGGTTTTCCCGCCCGAGCGGTTGCGCCTGCCCGAGTAAAGGCGGCGGGCACTGCGATAAACATTACCATCACCCCCCGGGACAATGATATTCTGTTGCTTGGAGCCGACATTGGTCATTTAAACCATTTAAGATGTTGGTTTTGGAGCGGATGCCTGGTCCGTCTGCGGCAGCGGCGGGAAAACGGGGCAAGGTGGTGTGACGATGAGGTCGCTGGTGAGGCGCGTTCGCGAGCGAGTGCGACGGCCGGTGGTGATCATCGGAGGTGTCGTTACCATGACCGCCATCCTGTTGGTGGCCGTGGTCGGGGGGCTGTTCCTGCCCGGTGCCGATGATCAGCCCTATCAGCCCGAGGTCAGCGAGAGCGCACCGGTTTCGCTTCCGGTCTATCTGGTCGGCCCGCATCCGCTGCACAATCCCCAGCACCTGTTCGAGGTCTATCAGCCGGTCATCGATTATCTCAACGCCCGCCTGCCGGGGGTGCGGCTGGAGCTGGAGGCCTCGCGCAGCTATGCCGTCTATGACGGGAAGCTGCTGAAAGAGCGCAAGTTTCACTTCGCGATGCCCAATCCGAAGCAGACCGTGGAGGCGACCGCGGCCGGCTACCGGGTGTTTGGCAAGATGAGCGACGAAGATCCGTTCCGGGGCTTGGTTATCGTGCGCACCGACTCGGGTATCCGCACCGTCGGCGACCTCAAGGGCAAGACGGTATCCTACCCGGCGCCGACGGCGCTGGCCGCCACCATGATGCCTCAATATTACCTGCACAGTCACGGCCTGGACGTTCGCACCGACATCCGCAACCTTTATGTCGGCTCCCAGGAATCCTCGATCATGAGCGTCTATCTCGGCACCAGCGCCGCCGGCGCCACCTGGCCCGGACCCTGGAAGCTGTTTGTCCAGGCGCATCCCGACTATGCCCGCATGCTGGAGGTGCGCTGGGAAACGCCGCCACTGCCCAACAACGGCTGGGTGGTGCGCGGCGATGTGCCGCCTGAGCTGGCCCGGCGGTTCGCCGAACTGCTGTTTGGTCTGCCCGACAGCGCCGAGGGCCGGGCGCTGATGGCTGCGGTCGGCGTCGCCCGCTTCGAGCCGGCCGACGATGCCACCTATCAGCCGGTCCGGACGTTCCTTGATCGCTATCGCGAAACCATCGGACCGGTACCGGAGCCATGAGACGCCTGACCCGATCCGCCCTGCCGGTCCGCTATCAGCTGGCCCTCGGTGTCGCGCTGGTTCACGCCGTGATGATGACGGTGTTCGTCGGCGATCTGGTGCTGCGCCAGCGCGCCGAGCTGATGCGGAGCAGCCTTAACCAGACCGCCGGTCTCGCCCAGACTCTGGCCGCCGCCAGCATCTCCTGGGTGCTGGCCCAGGATCAGGCCGGGTTGCAGGAGGTGGTGCAGGCGCTGCACCACCTTCCGGGCCTGCGCTATGCCATGGTGCTGTCGCCGGACGGCCGGGTGCTGGGCGACACCGAGCCCGGCCGGATCGGCAAGTATCTGGCCGACCCGGTCAGCCGCGGGCTGGTCACCGGGGCGCACCAGCCGGCGACCCTGATTGCCAACAGCCGTCAGGTCGATACCGCGGCGCCAATTCTGGCCGAGGAGCGGCTGGTTGGCTGGGCGCGGGTCAGCTTCGACCGCGGCGACGTCACCGCCGCGCTGGCCCGGGTGACCTGGAATGGCGTCGAGTTCACCCTGCTGGCCATTGTGCTCGGCACGGTGTTCGCCTTCGCGGTGGCCAACCGCCTGACCCGGCGTCTTGACGATGTGGTCGAGGCGAGCGAGCGGGTGTGCCGGGGCGAGCGCGAGGTTCGGGTGGCGGATGCCGGCGGCGACGAGGTCGGCACCCTTGGCCGGGCGTTCAACGCCATGCTCGACGCCATCGGTCTGTCCGAGGAGCGGCTGCGTGCGGCGACCGGAGCCGCCGAGCGCGCCAATCAGGCCAAGAGCGAGTTCGTGGCCACTATGAGTCACGAAATCCGGACCCCGATGAACGCGATCGTCGGCATGCTCTATCTGCTGAACCAGACCGAACTCTCGGCCCGTCAGGGCGACTACCTGAAAAAGATGCAGAGCGCCGCGACCGCGCTGCTGGGGATCATCAACGATATCCTCGACTTCTCCCGGATCGAGGCCGGCCGGCTCGATCTCGAATCGGCGCCGTTCCGGCTCAGCGCGGTGATCAATCAGGTGACCGACGTCATCAACGAAGCCGCCCGGTGCAAGGATATCGAACTGGTGGTCACGGTCGATCCGGCGATACCCGATCGGCTGCTCGGCGATTCCCTGCGTCTCGGGCAGGTGCTGCTCAATCTGGCCGGCAACGCCGTCAAGTTTACCGAGCGGGGCGAGGTCGAGGTCAGGGTCGAGCCGGTGGCGATCACCCCGGAGGCGGTCGAGTTGCGCTTTTTGGTCCGCGACACCGGCATCGGCATGGCGCCCGATCAGGTGGAGCGGCTGTTCATGCCCTTTAGTCAGGCCGACAGTTCGATGAGCCGCCGGTATGGCGGCTCGGGACTGGGGCTGACCATCAGCCGGCAGCTGGTCGGGCTGATGGGCGGCGACATCGCCATCGAGAGCCGGGACGGGCAGGGCACCACCTGCACCTTTACCGCCCGGTTCGGTGACCCCGGTGCCGAGCCGGAAGCGTTGTCGACTCGGGTGGATTTCCGCCGGTTGCGGGCGCTGGTCGTCGACGATCTCGACATCGCCCGCGAGAGTCTGCGTGAAATGCTGCGCATGCTCGGCCTGACCGTCACCGACGTTGGCGGCGGCGCCGAGGCGCTGGCCGAACTGGGGCGGGCCGCCGCCGCCGGAGAGCCTCTCTATGATCTGGTTTTCCTCGACTGGAAGATGCCGGGACTGGATGGCATCGAAACCGCGATCCGGATCAAGACCATGCCCGGCCTTGCCACCCCGCCGATCGTGATCATGGTCACGGCCTACGGCCGCGAGCGCGTCGTGAAGGAAGCCGAACGGGTCGGCCTCGAAGGCTTCCTGATCAAGCCGGTGACCAGTTCGGTGTTGCTGGAGGCGCTGCACGGCGTGCTCGGCGCCAGCCGGCTGCGCAAGGCGGCTGCGGGCGTCACCTGCAGCGGCCTGAGCGGCCGGCGCATCCTGCTGGTCGAGGACAACGCCATCAACCAGGAGATCGCCAGGGAAATCCTCCAAGGCGCCGGCATCCGGGTCGATGTCGCCGGGGACGGCCTCGAAGCGGTGGCGATGGCCTGCCGCGCCGATGCCGGCTATGACGCCGTGCTGATGGACCTGCACATGCCGCGGATGGACGGCTACGAGGCCAGCCGCGCGATTCGCCGTCAGTTGCCCGGCGCCGTGGTGCCGATCATCGCCATGACCGCCGACGCCATGGCCGAGGATCGCGAGCGCTGTCTTGAAGCCGGCATGAACGATCACGTGGCCAAGCCGATCAATGTCGAGACGCTGTTCGCGGTGCTGCGCCGTTGTATCCGGCTGGAAGCCGCCG
Source organism: Rhodospirillaceae bacterium (assembly GCA_037132135.1). Taxonomy (GTDB): domain Bacteria; phylum Pseudomonadota; class Alphaproteobacteria; order Azospirillales; family Azospirillaceae; genus BOG-933. Next base: position 10,210 of record JBAXPR010000059.1, on the reverse strand, counting down.
CCCAGTCGCCGCCGCTGGCGCCGGTCGAGGCGGCAACGCCGGCGGTGGTCGAGACGCTGCCCGGGATCGACATCACGCAGGCGTTGCACCGGCTGGGCGGACGCGAAGGGCTGTTTCATAAGCTGCTCAACGATTTCGTTGCCCGCAATGCCGATGACGCCGCAGGGATCGCGGCCGCGCTCGCCGCCGACAACCTGGTTGCGGCGCGCGAGGCCGCCCATACCCTTAAGGGGCTGGCCGGCAATCTCGGTGCGCTCCGCCTGTCGGCGGCGGCTCAGGGTCTGGAGAGCGCGATCAAGGCCCAGGCCCGCGAGCGCTTCGGCGCGGCGCTGGCGGAACTCACCGCCGCTCTCGATGAGGTGATCGCCGGCATCCGCGCCGCCCACGCCGACCCGCCGCCCGCCGGCGCGGCGGTGGCGCCTGCCGCCCCGACCGAGGCCGAGCGCGACAGCCTGACCCGGTTGCTGCGCCGTCTTGATCAGGTGCTGGCCGGCCGCAGCCTGGAGGCTTTCGAGCTGATCGAGCGCGGTCTCAAGCCCGCGGTGGCGGGCCGGCTGCCGCCCGGGAGGCTGGAATCCCTTGAAGCCGCGGTCAACGCTCTTGATTTCAGGCGGGCTTCGATCATTCTGCACGAGGTATCCGCCAGTCTCGAACGCTCCTGACACTCCGAACCTCCGGGCTCAGCCAAGCCATGTCGCCTCCCGCACCGTCATTGCGACCGAAAATCGTCATCATCGACGATACCCCGGTCAACATCCGTATCCTGCATGCGGTGCTGGCGCGCGACTTTGACGTGCGCTTTGCCACCAGCGGCGCGGACGGGCTGGAACTGGTGGCGGGCGAGCTGCCGGATCTGGTGGTGCTCGATGTCATGATGCCGGAGATCGATGGCTATGAAGTGTGCCGGCGTCTCAAGGCCGATCCGCTGCTCGCCCAGATTCCGGTGATCTTCGTCACCGCCCTCAATGACGCCGAGGACGAGGCCAAGGGTCTCGAAGTCGGTGCCGTCGATTACCTGACCAAGCCGATTACCCCGGCGATCGTGCTGGCGCGGGTCAAGACCCATGTCGAACTCAAGCGCCTGCGCGACCGGCTGGAACTGCAGTCGACCACCGACGGCCTGACCGGTGTCGCCAACCGTCGCGGCTTCGACGCCTGTCTGGTCCGCGAGTGGCAGCGGGCGGCCCGGGCGCGCAACCCATTGTCGCTGATTCTGGCCGACATCGATTTCTTCAAGCTCTACAACGACCATTACGGCCATCTCGCCGGTGACATCTGCCTGCGCAAGGTGGCCCAGGCGATGGCCGACACGGTGTCGCGGCCGGCGGATCTGGTCGCCCGCTACGGTGGCGAGGAGTTCGTCGCGCTGTTGCCGGAAACCGATGCCCTCGGTGCCAGGGTGCTGGCCGAGGAGATGCGGGGGCAGATCGCCGCCCTGGCGATCAACCATGCCACGTCTCTGGTGGCCGATCACGTTACCCTCAGCCTCGGCGTCACCACCCTGGTGCCCGACGGCCACGACGATCCGACCTATCTCATTCTTCAGGCCGACGAGGCGCTCTATCTGGCCAAGAACCAAGGCCGCGACCGCGTGGTCGCGCGGGTGGTGGAGGCGGCCGGAGCCGCCAGCCCCGTCCTCACGGATTTTGAAGCGTGATGCGGACGGCCTGAGCGCGGTTGGCGGCGCCGATGCGGCGATAGAGGCTGCGCAGGTGAGCCTTGATCGTGACTTCCTGGAGGCCGATGCGCCGGCCGATTTCCTTGTTGGTCAGGCCCTCGACCACCAGAGCCAGAATTTCGCGGTCGCGCGGCGACAGGCCCTCGAGCAGCGAGGGCGCCCGGCCGCCGCCGTTACCAGACTCGGGGCCGGCGGCATAATCGTCTTCGGCGATGGCGCTGGAGGGCAGGTAGGTTTCCCCGGAAAGCACCAGCCGGAGGGCGTTGACCATCGCGGCACCGCTGACGGTCTTGGAGATGAACCCCGAAGCCCCGGCCTGGACCGCGCCGAGCACGGTTTCGCGCCGGGAATCGCCCGACAGAATCACCAGCGGCACGTCGGGGTGCTCGCTGCGCAGGGTCTCGACACCACGCATACCATTCATGCCCGGCATCGAGAGGTCGAGCATGATGACACGCAGATCCGTGGCGACGGCGGCGGCGTCCTGAGTTTCCTTAAAGGTGGCAGCTTCGTGGATAAGGACGTCCTCGCCCAATTCCCGCAGGAACGGTTTCAGCCCCTCGCGCAGCAGTTTGTGATCGTCGGCGACGAGAATTTCCAGCATGTGTCCGTCCAGGGCCTCGGATCCGTGGGGATACGAAGGATTGTCCCATTTACCGCCAAGCTGATACCGCTATTACGCGAGTGTAGCATCTTTGCTGAGAATCTCGCCAGAGATATCGACGGCGGTGCCAGGGCAATCGGGTGAACGAGGCGGCGACACGGGCTGAAACTTCTGAAGCGATCGGCATCCTCTGTTCTGACGGGGAGGGAGCGATAGATTCGGCGGGCACATCGAGACCCGGAACACAACAGGGATCCCCGATGTCGCATGGCTCCAGGAGCGCCACAATTGGCCCGGTCATCAGAAGTCACTGGGTTATGGACATGGTCTTCCGCGACGACGAATCCCGGGTTCGAACCGAAAACGCCCCGGCTGATTTCACGACCCCGAAACACATGGCCCACAACTTGATCCGGAAGGCTCCGGGAATGGACTCCCTGCGCCTCCGCCGCAAGGTCGCCGCCTGGGACGACGATTTCCTCGCAAGCCTTAACGCAGCATGATTCCTTCACCCGATTCCCCTGCTTGACCTGCCCGGCCGCAACCCCCTACATATCTCGTCAGCCGACGGCAGCGCCGGCACCATCGCCCCCTTCAGACCGCGCGCGAGGATCCATGAGCACTCCCATCAAGGTGACCGACCAGAGTTTCCAAACCGACGTTCTGGGCGCGGCGGGGCCTGTACTGCTCGACTTCTGGGCCGAATGGTGCGGCCCCTGCAAACAGATCGGACCGATCCTCGACGAGCTGGCCAAGGAGTATGAAGGCAAGCTGACCATCGCCAAGATCAACATCGACGAAAATCCGGCCACGCCCTCGCGCTATGGCGTGCGCGGCATCCCGACCCTGCTGCTGTTCAAGGGCGGCAACGTCCAGGCAACCAAGATCGGCGCCCTCGGCAAAGGCGCGCTGAAGAGCTGGATCGACGGCGCCCTGTGAGGCGCCGGTCCGCACGCCTGGGCTGAAGTCAGCGCCAGATCGGCTTGCCCGACCCGGGCAGGCCGAACTCGGCCCAGCGCCGGCTGACCTCCTCGACCACGGCATCGCTCATGCGCAGCTTCTGGCCCCAGTCGCGGTGACTTTCCGGCGGCCACTTGTTGGTGGCATCGAAGCCGACCTTGCCGCCGAGTCCCGACTCCGGGCTGGCGAAGTCCAGATAATCGATCGGGGTGCGCTCGATCATCGTCAGGTCGCGCACCGGGTCCATGCGGGTCGACACCGCCCACATCACATCCTTCCAATCGCGGCAGTTGATGTCGTCATCGACGACGATCACCCATTTGGTGTACATAAACTGGCGCAGAAACGACCACACCCCCATCATCACCCGCTTGGCGTGGCCGGGATAGGCCTTTCTGATCGAAACCACGGCGATGCGGTAGGAACAGCCCTCGGGCGGCAGCCAGAAATCGACGATCTCGGGGAACTGCTGGATCAGCAGCGGAATGAAGACCTCGTTCAGGGCTTCGCCGAGCACGCTGGGCTCGTCCGGCGGCCGGCCGGTGAAGGTCGAGAGGTAGATCGGCTGCCGGCGCATGGTGATCGCCGAGAGCTGAAACACCGGAAACGACTCGACCGAATTGTAATAGCCGGTGTGATCGCCATAGGGGCCTTCGGGCGCGGTCTGGTCGATGATGTGGCCTTCGAGCACGATCTCGGCCTGGGCCGGCACCCGCAGCGGCACGGTCAGGCATTCGACGACCTCGACCTTGCGCCCACGCAGCAGGCCGGCGAACTGGTATTCCGAGAGGGTATCGGGCACCGGCGTCACCGCGGCCAGAATCATGCCCGGATCCGCACCCAGCACCACCGCGACCGGAAACGGCCCGGTGTGACCGGCGGCCTTCCAGCGCCGGTAATGCTGCGCCCCGCCCCGGTGGGCCAGCCAGCGCATGATACAGCGGTCACGCCCCAGCACCTGCATCCGGTAGATGCCGAGGTTGAAGCCGTCCTCGCGCCCCTCCCCCGGTCCGCGGGTCACCACCAGCGGCCAGGTGATCAGCGGCGCCGGTTCGCCCGGCCAGCAGCTCTGGATCGGCAAGCGGCCGAGGTCGATCTCGTCGCCCCGCCATACCACCTCCTGACAGGGCGCCGAGCCGACACAGCGCGGCTTCATGGCCAGCACGCTTTTCAGCAGCGGCGCCATGTCGAGCGCCTCGCGAAAGCCGGCGGGCGGCTGGGGCTGGCGTAGAAAGGCCAGGGTCTCACCCACCTCGCGCAACTGATGCGGCTCGCGCCCCATGCCCCAGGCGACCCGTTCGACGGTGCCGAAGAGGTTGACCAGCACCGGCATCCCCGACACCTGGCCATCGGCCCGGGTCACGGTTTCGAACAGCACCGCCGGTCCGCCCTCGGCCAGCAGCCGGGTTTGAATTTCGGTCAGCTCGAGCACACTCGAAACCGGCGCCCGCACCCGCACCAGCCGCCCGGCCGCTTCCAGCCGCTCGATGAAGTCTCGGAGGGAGGTATAGGACATGGCGGACGGGTTCCTGGCTGACGATGGCGGCTCCGGACCGGTCCGCTGCCGGCAAGAGAACAGCAGCCGGGGCGGGGGATCAAGGACGAAAGACGCCGGTTGAGCTTCCATGCAACCAGACCTATGTTGATCGGACAGAGGCGGCAGCATCCCCCCCGGACACTGCGCGACCTGAATAAAAAGGAGACCAGCATGAGTCGTTGGAAACAGCTTTGCGCGGTTCTGGCGCTGGGCGCCGCGGTGGCGGCCCTGCCCGGCGAGGCTTCGGCCCAGCAGGCCCCGGCCCAGCCTGCGGCCCAGGCCGCCGCCCCGGCAAAACCGCCGGTGGTGCGCGCCCGGGACCTGATGACCCCCCAGGAGCGTCAGGCCTATCGCCAGTCGATGCGCGCTGCCCGCAGCGATCCGGCCCGCCAGACCCAGTTGCGCAACCAGATGCGGGAAACCCTGCGTCAGCGCGCCACCGCCCGGGGCGCCGTGCTCGCCGAGCCGGCCTTCCGCAGTCCGGCAATGGCGGCCAAGGATAGCGCGCGCCCCGAGAAGCGGCCGGCTACTCCGCCCCGGGCGCCGTAAGGCTCCGGCGGTCAGGGCATTAGGGCAGGGGAGCGGCGGTTCCGTTTCCCTGCTGACCGCCGCCGGGCAACCACGACAGGTTGCCATTGCTGGGGGCCGGAAACGGTGTCGGCGCATTGCGGGGCGCCGAGACGCTGTCGAGCAGGCTGGTCCAGCCCAGCAATACCACCGGAGCCATCGCCTGCCCGATGTAGCAGGCGCTGGAAAATACGAAAGCGACCGCCGCCGAAGCCTCGAGCACCAGCCGGGGTGACAGCGCGCCCTGCAGACTGAGCCCCAGCGCCGCCGGCCCGCCCATCAGCCCGACCATCCCCGCTCCGACCCCGACCGAAGCCAGGGCGCAGCCGATGCCGCCAATCTCGCCTTCGGTGAAGGGCGAGGCCAACTGATCGAACACCGGCGGCATGCGCGGGGCCTGCGCCGAGGCCGGCGCGGCCGAAAGCGCGAACAGGGCGGTCGCCAGCGCAACAGCGGTAACAGACCGGGCAGCAATCATGACGAAACCCCTTGACGGCAGGGTGGGACAGACGGCCCCACCCTACCCCAAGCCCGTGGCGCAGGCAATGCGCATGGCTCCGGACGGTTCCCGCCTGCTACCTCTTCTTGGGCCGGCGCAGATCGATCTCGACCCCGGGTTCGCCGGTGAACTCGACCACGATGTCCTCGTTGCGGACGATGAACTGGCAGGCCAGCCGGTAGGGCGGCGGCACATGCTCGTTCTCGGCCTTGTCAAGCCAGGCCTTGGTCAGCTTGCCGTTGACGCTGAGGGTCAGCTTTTCCTTTTCGGTCAGGTCGACCGCCAGCGGCGCCTTGGTCCCCAGCACCGTGACCTTGACCAGACACGAGCCGCAGTTGCCATCCTGGCACTGACAGGGAATCGGGATTTTGTGCGTCTTGGCGAGTGCCAGCAGGGTGCTGGTGTCACCGGCTTTGGCATAGACGGTGACGTTCTTGTCCATGGTCAGGCCGGCGAATGTGACGTTGGCCATCGAATACCCTCCAGAGGCGGTTGCAACGGTGCTCCGGCGGGTCTCAAGCAAAAGGAATGCCAGCGGCAAAACCCCTGAAACGCTGTGGATTTGCGATCGGCCCTGTCGGGTGTCGGACGCGGCCTGTTGGGGATGCGACAGTCCGCTACCGCGTCGGCACCGGCGGGTTCTGGGAGTAGTCGTAAAAGCCGCGGCCGGTTTTGCAGCCGAGCCAGCCGGCTTCGACATATTTGACCAGCAGCGGGCACGGGCGATACTTGCTGTCGGCGAGGCCCTCATAGAGCACCTGCATCACCGAGAGCACGGTATCGAGGCCGATGAAGTCGGCCAGTTGCATCGGCCCCATCGGGTGGTGGGCGCCGAGCTTGAGCGCGAGGTCGATCGAGCTGACCGTGCCCACGCCCTCGTAAAGGGTATAGATCGCCTCGTTGATCATCGGCAGCAGGATGCGGTTGACGATGAAGGCCGGGAAATCCTCGGCACTGGCCGCGGTCTTGCCCAGCTTGGCCACCACGTCCCTGGCCTGGGCGAAGGTGTCCTCGTCGGTGGCGATGCCGCGGATGATCTCCACCAATTCCATCACCGGCACCGGATTCATGAAGTGCAGACCGACGAACTTCTGCGGCCGGTCGGTCACCGCCGCGAGACGGGTGATCGAGATCGACGAGGTGTTGGTGCCGATCAGCGCCGAGGGTTTGAGGTGGGCGCAGAGTTTCTTGAGAATATCGCGCTTGACCGGTTCGCTCTCGGTTGCAGCCTCGACCACCAGATCGCAGTCGCCGAAGATGTCGTAGTCGGTGCCGGTGGCGATGCGCGCGCGCGCCGCCTCCCGCTCCACCGCCTTGAGCCGGCCCTTGCCGACCTGCCGGTCGAGGTTGGAGCCGATTTTGGCGACGGCCCTGGCCAGCGCGTCGCCGGACAGATCCAGCAGCCTGACCTGATAGCCGGCGACGGCGCAGACCTGGGCGATTCCGGTGCCCATCTGGCCGGCGCCGATGACGCCGATCTTATCAATCATGGCTCAACCCCTTCCCGGTACGGGCAACATCCTCGGGCCGGCCCGGCCCGGCCGTCTTATCCCAGCGCCTGGATCAACTCCGGCACCGCCTTGAAGAGATCGGCGACCAGTCCGTAGTCGGCAACCTGAAAGATCGGCGCCTCCTCGTCCTTGTTGATGGCGACGATCACCTTCGAGTCCTTCATGCCGGCAAGATGCTGAATCGCACCCGAGATGCCGACCGCGATGTAGAGTTCCGGCGCCACCACCTTGCCGGTCTGACCGACCTGGGCATCGTTGGCGATGAAGCCGGCGTCGACCGCGGCCCGCGAGGCGCCGATGGCGGCATTCAGCCGGTCGGCCAGCGCCTCCAGCAGCCTGAAGTTCTCGGCCGAGCCGACGCCGCGGCCACCGGCCACCACCACCCGGGCCGAAGTCAGTTCCGGGCGCTCGGACTTGGACAGCTCCTGACCGACGAACACGGCCAGACCGGAGTCGCCGCCCGCGGCCACCGCCTCGATCACCGCGCCGCCGCCGCTGGCCGCCGCCGGCTCGAAGGCGGTGCCGCGCACGGTCAGAACCTTGATCGGGTCGGTCGACTGCACGGTGGCGATGGCGTTGCCGGCATAGATCGGGCGCTGAAAGGTGTCGGCGCTCTCGATGGCGGTCACCTCGGAAATCTGCGCCACATCGAGCAGAGCCGCGACCCGCGGCGCCAGATTCTTGCCGACCGAGGTCGCGGGCGCCAGGACATGGCCGTAGCCGCCCCGGGCCAGCCCGACCACCAGTGGCGCCAGCGTCTCGGCAAAGCCGTGGCCATAGTCCGGCGCATCGGCGAGCAGCACCTTGGTCACACCGGCGACCCGGGCGGCGGCTTCGGCCACGGCGGCGCAGCCGGACCCGGCGACCAGCAGATGGACCTCGCCGCCCAACCTGGCGGCCGCCCCGAGGGTGGTCAGGGTCGCCGATTTGAGGACGGCGTTGTCATGTTCGGCGATTACCAGGATGGCCATGTCAGATCACCCGCGCTTCGTTCTTGAGTTTCTCGACCAGGGCCTCGACCGAGGCGACCTTGATGCCGCCCTTGCGCCTGGGCGGTTCGGCCACCTTCAGCGTCTTGAGCCGGGGCGTGAGATCGACGCCGAGATCGCCGGGCGACAGCGCCGCGATCGGCTTCTTTTTGGCCTTCATGATATTGGGCAGCGAGGCGTAGCGCGGCTCGTTCATGCGCAGATCGACGGTGATCACCGCCGGCAGCTTGAGCCGCACCGTCTCCAGGCCGCCATCGACCTCGCGGGTGACGGTGGCCTGACCATCGGCGATGACCAGCTTCGAGGCGAAGGTGCCCTGGGCCCAGCCCAGCAGGGCCGCCAGCATCTGGCCGGTCTGATTGCAATCGTCGTCGATCGCCTGCTTGCCCAGAATCACCAGATCCGGCTTCTCGCGCCCGACGATCGCCACCAGCGCCTTGGCCACCGCCAGCGGCTGGAGTTCAAGGTCGCTGACGACGTGAATGCCGCGATCGGCGCCCATGGCCAGGGCGGTGCGGATCGTCTCCTGCGCCGCCTGGACGCCGAGGCTGACCACGATCACGTCGGTGGCGATGCCGGCCTCCTTGAGGCGCACCGATTCTTCGACCGCGATCTCGTCGAAGGGGTTCATCGACATCTTGACATTGGCGGTCTCGACGCCTGAACCATCCGGTTTGACGCGGATTTTGACGTTGTAATCGACGACACGCTTGACGGGAACAAGGACTTTCATCGGTCACCCTTCGGCCGGCGGATTCGGTCGCACCATAGATTTTGGCACCCCCCCTGTCAATCGACCAACCGGCTCGGCACAGGGCAATCGGGCGAACGAGGCGGTGACACGGGCTGAAAGGTCTGAATCTATCGGCATCCTCTGTTCTGACGGGGAGGGAGCGATAGACTCGGCGGGCGCATTTGGAGAGGTTGTTGTTTTCATGGAGTATTTTAGAGATATTGCTGACCATCGGCCATTGATCAAGGTTATTTGCCCGCTCGACGAGGCGCTGCTGCTGAGCCTGCCGGTGGTGTTGACTTCGCCACCGTCCGTGACAATTATCCAGCGTGTTCCCTCCGGACAAGGTCCCGTCATGATCCTCTATTCGCTGCGCTGCGACTGCGGCCACGAGTTCGACCAGTGGTTCGACAACATGGCTGATTATGAGAGCCGCACCGGCGAGGGCGCGCTGAGTTGCCCGACCTGCGGCGGCCATCACGTGGTCAAGGCGATCATGGCGCCCCGGCTCGGCAAATCCCAGGCCGCGCCGCCGCCGCCGCCCTGCGGCGCGCCGTCCTGCGGCAATGCCGGCGCCTGTCCGATGATGGGACAGTTCTGATCGCCGCGGCGCCGGCGGCCGGGCTCAGGCCTGCCGCCGGCCGCGACCGCGCAGATCGCCGGCCAGGGCATCGAGCAGGGTCATCAGGGCCTTCGAGTTTTCCGTCATGGTGCCGAGGGCCTGCTGGACGCCGGCGGGGTTGCCGCTCTCGTTCTGGCGCAACGCCGTGCGGGCCGCCTCGTGCACCGCGGCGTGGGGCGCCGCGATGGCGGCGAAGGCCGGGCTTTTTCGGACCGCCGGTTCCTGGATGCCATCATACCACTTGCCGAGCCGGCACTGGTGATGGTCGGGCAGGGTGTCGGCGGTGGCGTCGCCGTGACCGGCCAGCGAGTCGTCGACCCGCTTGCGGAAATTGACGTGGTCGATCTTGGTCGCCTCGACCAGGGCGATGTGCCGGGTCATCGAGGTGGCGCCGCGGCGGGAGTCGGTGATGAAGAAGGCCATCAGGTCCTTGAGATCGCGGGCCTGCCCGGCCATCGACTGGGCGGCGGCGGTGGTTTCCTCGACCAGGGCGGCGTTCTTCTGGGTCAT
>JBAXPR010000058.1:0-22437 GCA_037132135.1 Rhodospirillaceae bacterium | reverse complement strand
TCCTCGCCATCCTCGAAATTGATCGAGTTGATCACCGGCTTGCCGCCGTAGAGCTTCAGCGCCTGCTCCAGCACCGTGTATTCGGTCGAGTCGATGACCAGGGGCGCCGTGACCTGACCGGCCAGCCGGGTCACCACCGCGTTCATCTCGGCAACCTCGTCGCGACCGACGAAGGCGGTGCAGACGTCGAGGGCGTGGCTGCCTTCGCGCACCTGCTCCCGCGCCATGGCCACGCAGCCGTCCCAATCGTGGGCCTGCTGGTACTCGCGCCATTTCTTCGAGCCGTTGGCGTTGCAGCGCTCGCCGATCGAGAGGTAGGCGTTTTCCTGGCGCAGGGCCACCGGGCTGTAGAGCGAGGCGAGCGAGGGCGTCCACTGGGGAGTGCGCCGGGCCGGGGCCGGACGATGGCTGCCATCGGTGGCCAGCCGGCGCAGCATGGCGTCGGCGGCCTCGATGTGCTCCAGCCCGGTGCCGCAGCAGCCGCCGATCAGGTTGACGCCGTCCTCGGTGACGAAACGTTCCAGCCAGACCGCAAGGTCGGCGCCGCGCAGCGGGTAGCGGGTCTTGCCGTCGACGAGTTCGGGCAGGCCGGCATTCGGCAGCACCGAGATTTTGCCCGGCCAGGTCTCGGCCAGCCAGCGCACGTGCTGGGCCATTTCGCGCGGGCCGGTGGCGCAGTTGAGGCCGATCAGCGGCACGTCGAGGGCGTTGATGATGGTGGCGGCGCCGGGCAGATCGGTGCCGACCAGCATCGCGCCGGTGGTCTCGACGGTGACCTGAACGAACACCGGAACCTCTTTGTCGGCCTCGGTGCGGGCGATCCTGGCGGCGTTGACCGCGGCCTTGATCTGCAGCGGGTCCTGGCAGGTTTCGATCAGGATGGCGTCGGCGCCGCCCGCGATCAGTCCCCGGGCCTGAACCAGAAACGAGTCCTCAAGGGTCTGATAGGGGAGATGCCCGAGCGAGGGCAGCTTGGTCCCCGGTCCGATCGAGCCGAGCACGAAGCGCGGCCGGCCGTCGGCCTGAAACTGCCCGGCCGCCTCCCGCGCCAGTTCCACCGCCACCTTGTTGATCTCAAAGGCCTTCGCCTCCAGCCCGAATTCGCCGAGGGTGATCGGCGAGGCGCCAAAGGTGCAGGTCTCGACCATGTCGGCGCCGACCCGGTAATAGCCGGCGTGGATTTCGCGCACGATGTCGGGCCGCGACAGCACCAGGATGTCGGTACAGTTCTCATGCCCCCAATAATCGCGCTCGGTATCGAGATCGAGCGACTGCACGCGGCTGCCGAAGCCGCCGTCGGCCAGAAGGACGCGGGTCGAGAGAAGGTCGAGAAGATGGGGCACGGCAGTCAACCTTGAGAGACGGGGGACACCCCGGGTTTTGCGGCGCAAACGGCCGCGCTGTCAATGCGGGAGAATGGCTCACAAGAAGCCGCTGCGATCGGCCGGCGGCCGGGGGCTCATTTCGCCGGCGGCACCGCGCCCGGGGCCGGCACCGGATCGGGCGCGCCCTTGCGTTCGGGGAAGGGCTTGCCGTCGCTGATCGCCTTCCTCAGCGCGGCGTGGTGGTCGGTGAAGCGGTCATGAAATTTGTTGGTGGGATCGGAGAAGGTCATGATCACCTTGGGCGGGATCGTCAGGTCGACCTCGATCACCGCCCGCTTGAACGGGGCGAGATCACCGGCCCGCTGAATCTTGCGCACCCCGCCCAGGCTGAGAATGATCGATTCGAGGATCAGATCGCCCTTCACCGAAGCCAGGACATGGGCATATTCGGCGTCCGAGACCTCTTCCGAGGATTGCAGGCGAACCCGGACCTGGGGCGGCAGTGTCCACTCGACCTCGAAATTGCGCACCTCGTAGCCCAGGGTCTCGATCGCCGGAATCGCGATGTTGAGTTTTTGCACCAGCCGGTCGAACTGGGCGTCGACGAGATGGTTGGCGTTGGGCAGACCGATCTTTTCCGGAAAGGCGCCGACCGCGGTCAGCATGTCGGGCAGGCTGGGCATTTCCGGCATCTTGACCTGAGGCAGCGCCGGCAGCTTCATGCCGAGCACGCTCAGGCCCGGCTTGATCTCGGCGCCTTCGGGCGGCGGCGACTGAAAGGTCGAATGCACCGGCACCTGACTCTCGGCGAGCCGGGTTTCGGCCCGGGCCGGGGCCGCCGCCAGGAGCGCGGCCAGCGCCAGCAGGACGGCCCGCCCGTTCATGGCTCAGCCCGCCGTTTCGGCCCGCACACCCAGCAGATGGCAGATGGCCACCGTCAGGTCGGCGCGGTTGAGGGTGTAGAAGTGGAAATGGCGGACGCCGCGGCTGAGCAGGTCCTGGCACTGCTGCACCGCCATGTGGGCCGCGACCAGATGGCGGCTCTCGGGATCCCGGTCGAGGCCCTCGAAGGCGTCGGCGAAGGCGGGGGGAATGCTGGCGCCGCACTTGCCGGCCATGTCGACGGTGCGGGTGAAGTTGGTGATCGGCAGGATGCCGGGAATGATCGGGACATGGATGCCGGCCCTGGCGGCGCGGTCCTGAAAGGCCAGGAATTTGTCGTTGTCGAAAAAGAACTGGGAAATCGCCCGGCTGGCGCCGGCATCGATCTTGCGCTTGAGGTTGTCGAGGTCGGCCTCGGGTGACCGCGCCTCGGGGTGGCCCTCGGGATAGGCGGCGACGCTGATCTCGAAATCGGCGACCCGCTTCAGTCCGGCGACCAGATCGGCGGCGTAGGCATAGCCGCCGGGATGGGGCAGATAACCGCCGCCGCCCATGCCGCCGCTACCGTCGGCGGCCACCGGGGGATCGCCGCGCAACGCCACGATATGGCGGATGCCGGCCTCCCAATAGGTGCGGGCGATGGCATCGATTTCCGCGCGGCCGGCGGCGACGCAGGTCAGGTGGGCGGCGGCGGTCAACCCGGCCTCGCGCTGGATGCGGGTGACGGTGGCGTGGGTGCGCTCGCGGGTGGTGCCGCCGGCGCCATAGGTCACCGAGACGAAACCGGGGGCGAGCGGCGCGAGGCGCAGCACCGATTGCCAGAGCGACAGCTCCATCTTCTCGGTCTTGGGCGGAAAGAACTCGAAACTGACCGAGGGGGCGGCGGATGGACGGGACATTCAGGAGACTCCGGAGCAGGAAACGGCGGCCGGCGGCAAGGGGTCGGCGCTGATCGCGGCCAGCCGGGTCGCCGGCCAGACCGTGACGGTGAGGGGATCGCCGGGCAGATGGATCACCGGGCCGCAGCCCAGACCGGCGGCGCGGCACCAGCCGGCCACCTCCTCGTCGGTGAACCCGAGTCGGCGGTGGGCATGCTCAGTGCGCAGAGATTCGAGGGTGTGGCGGGCGAAATCGACCACCAGCAGCCGCCCGCCCGGCCGCAGCAGCCGCGCAGCCTCGGCCAGGACCTCGGCCGGCTCTTCGGCATAGTGCAGCACCTGATGAATCACCGCGAGGTCGAACGAGGCGCCGGGCAACGGCAGCTGATACATATCGGCCTGACGGACCTGACAATTGCGCAGCCCGGCCTGTTCCAGCCGCGCCCGCGCCACTGCCAGCATCTCGCGCGAGCTGTCGATGCCCACGGCCTGACCGACTCTCGGGCCGAACAGCTCGAGCATCCGGCCGGTGCCGGTACCGATGTCGATCAGGTCACGGACGCCCCGGTCGGGCAACAGCCGCAGCAAGGTGCCCTCGACGTCGCGTTCGGGGGCGTGCAGAGAGCGGATTTCGTGCCAGCGGGCGGCGTTGTCGCGAAAATAGCCGGCCGCGGCCGCGGTGCGCGCCCGTTTCAGCGCCTCCAGCCGTTCCAGATCCTGCCCGAGCACCGGATTCTCCGCCGGAATGGTGTCGACCAGCGTTTCGGCCAGTTCGGCGGCCTTGCCACGCGCGGCGAGGCGAAAGCGGGCGGAGGTGCCCTCGCGGAAGCGGTCGAGCAGCCCGGAGTCGCACAGGAGCTTGAGATGGCGCGAGACGCGCGGCTGGCTCTGGCCCAGCAACTGGGTCAGGTCGGTGACGCTGAGTTCGCCATGGGCGCACAGCGCCAGAATCCGCAGCCGGGTCGGTTCCGCTGCCGCTTTAAGCGCCATCAGAAGGAAGTCCATGGCCGTGGATATATCCGGGTCGTGACCAAAGGTAAACAGCACTGCGTCGCGCCGTGGTCTGAAGGGTTGGCGAAACCGGCCGGCCATGTTATTGAACCAGCCGCGGGTTGCTCCCGCAGCCCTTTCGTCTCCGCCACCGAACTTCAGGTAGTTGCAGCCGATCATGCCGACCCGTCGCACATTCTTTCTCTGCCTCAGCCTGCTGATGTTCTGCGGTTGGTCCGGGCAGTCCGTTCTCGCGCAGGGCAGTGAACTGCCGGCCCGCGCCAGCGTTTTTGTCGATACCCTGGGGAAGGACGCCGTCGCCGTGATGGCGACCCGCGGCTACACCAAGGCCCAGCGCATCGAGCGGTTTCGCGCCATGCTTCAGACCAATTTCGACATTCCGACCATCGCGCGCTTCGTGCTCGGGCGATACTGGAATCTCGCGACTCCGGAGCAGCAGCAGGATTACTTCAAGCTGTTCGAGGAAATGGTGGTGCGCTCCTACGCCGATCGTTTCGACACCTATAACGGCGAAACCTTTCACATCGGGGCGAGTCGGCCCGAAGGCGTGCACGATGCCTTCGTCGGCACCGAAATTCATCGCCCCAACGGTCCACCGGTCAATGTCGAGTGGCGGGTGCGCGAGCGTGGCGGCCGGCTCGGCATCATTGATGTCGTGGTCGAAGGCGTGAGCATGAGCGTCACCCAGCGCCAGGAATTCTCTTCGGTGATCCAGAGCAAGGGCGGCAACATCGGGGCCTTCCTCCAGGCGCTTCGGGACAAGAATTCGGCGATGGCCGGGGCGCAGTAAGCCGCGCCGTCCGGCGGCTGGCGGCGACGCTGTGATCGGCCGCGGCCCGGGATCAAAGGCCGGGGCGTGTTTTGGTCATCGCTGATCGGGAGCGGGGCAAGGCTGGGCCTGAGCGTAGTCGCCGGCAAAGACGTGGCGGCCGACATGGCTCAGCCGGCTGTGCAGATCAAGCCAGATTTCGCCGCCCATCTCTTGCCAGCGCTGGCAGAAGGTGAAATCCTCGCTGAGATAGAGCCCGGTCTCGCGGTCGATCATGCAGTCGAAGAAGGCATAAAGGCGGTCGGGGTCGACATCGGCGTCGGCGCTGGCGTGGCTGCGGCGATATTTGATCCCGGGATACCGGGCGGCCATCGCCTCGAACACCTGCCGGCGCACCAGCAGAAAGCCGGTGCCGACATAGCGTGCCCGGACAAAGCCGTCGTCCGGCACCGGCGCCCCCGGCTCCAGCACTTCCGCGACATAATCGAAAGTCGCCGCGGGGTTGAACGCAGCCGGCGCGCCGGAGTCGCCGCGGCCAAGGCTGGCGCCGATCCGCCGCCAGTTCAGGGTCTTGACCGGATAGGCGCCGCCAACCATGTCGCGCCCGGCCTCCAGCAGCCGGAACACCTGATCCGGACTGAAGCCGATATCGGCATCGATGAACAGCAGATGAGTCGTCCTCGCCTCGCGGAGAAACTCGGCAACCACCGAGTTGCGCGCCCGGGTGATCAGGGCGTCGCCATGAAGCAGGCAGAACGACAGCCTGATGCCGCGCCGGATGCAGGCGGCCTGCAAGCCGAGCAGCGAGATTGTGTAGTGGTCAGTGACGTTGCCGCCGAAGCAGGGCGTGCCGATGCAAAGGCAGACCTCCCCCGCGGCCGGCGCGGCTGGCGTGAGTCGCGGCGCCAGCCGCTCCAGGGCGGCAGCGGCCTCGCCATGGCCGGGGTCCAGCGCCAGCACCCGATGGTAGGCGGCGAGGGCCTCGGCAACAGCGCCAGCCTGTTCCAGGGCCAGCCCAAGCTCGTGCTGAACCCCCGGCAACCGCCCGAACACAGCAGCGGCGGCGCGCAGCAGGGGCAGCGCCTGCGCCAACCGGCCCAGCCGCCGCTCGGTGATGCCGAGGCTATAGGCGGTTTCGGCGTCGCCGGGATCAAGACTGAGCGCCGCCCGAAACGACCGGGCGGCGGCGTCGGCCTGACCGGCGGCCAGCTGAACGATGCCGAGATGGCGCAGAATGTCGGGCTGGCCGGGCCGAAGCCGGTCGGCGCGCTCCAGCGCCACCAGCGCCGCCCCGAGGTCGCCCTCCTGCCCGCGCAGCACCCCCAGACGATGAAGAGCGCCGGCGTGATCGGGAACCCGGGCCAGAATCCCGCCGTAGCAGTGCGCGGCGCCCGCGCCGTCGCCGGCCTCGTGGTGACGAATGCCCTCCGCCAGCATCGCCTCAAGCGCGTCCTCGTCAATCCCGCCCATGGTCACCGCCGTTTCCCGTTCACCCCAAAAGATCCGGAGAGTGTCCTACGCATTTTTTCGTATAGGTCAGCCCGGACAGAAGATATCCATTTCTGCCCGACGACGGTTATCAAAATATTACTATGGCGAATCTCATATCTATCTGGATGTTTCTGGCGGACCGTCGCATCTCTCCGCGAGGTCTGCGACTCGGCCGGGCGGCATCGATTAGCACCGCAAAGTAAAACAGAAAGTTAACGTCGATAGATGGGGCGGTTTGCCGCATTGCAACCAGAGTTTTGCTTGGCTATAGTGTGACCGTCAGAGAGTTCCATCGCTGATACTTTTAGTTTAGTAAAAGGTGTCTAAAATTCGATGGAATTATGGCCGGGAGTCGGTGTCATGGGCCAGAGTTTTGCGGCAATCACGCTCTGTGGCGAGGATCGGGTCTGGATCGATGCCGAGGGCGGCATTCATGTGCTCGACCGCAGTCACGGCGGCGCCTTCCAGGACGTTCACAAGCTGGCTTGCGGCCGGGCCGTGCCGCCCGAGGCCTGGAACTGGATGCGTCGGCAGTGCGGCTCGGAGCCTGACCGCGACGGCGGCACCAATCCAGGCTGGCAGTTCGTCGAATACGCCAAGCACATGCTGGGCTGGGCGCGGGTGACGGTCAATGTCTGGACCTGCAGCACCGAGATCGCCCTCGAGTTCGACGACGACGCCATCAGCGAGCGCGCGGTCAAGGCGATAATCGCCCTGATGCATTTCGTCGAGAAGACCGCCGTCAGCGCCGTGATCGTCACCGACGATTTTGGCCATTCGGGCGAAGAGATCAAGCGGGCGTTCCGGGAATATCGGGCCCTCCTGGGCGCGGCGCGCAATGGCGAGCATCGCCGCCGCCTTGATTTCGCCGAGACTCCCGAGCGCCCCGCCCTCGGCGCCTGGCCGGCTCTGGCCCCGACCCGGCACTGATCGCCCCGCACCGGACGGAAAAAGCCCTCCCCCGCGGCTGCGAGAGTGGGCTTGACCGGCCGGAGCGGGCGGCGCGAGCCGTTCAGAGTCCGAGACGGGCCATGACCACCGCGGTGTCACTCATGCGGTTCGAGAAGGCCCACTCATTGTCGTACCAGGTCAGGATGCGCACGAAGGTGCCGCCGATGACCTTGGTCTCGTTGAGCGCAAAGATCGACGAGCGGGTGTCGTGATTGAAGTCGCCCGAGACCAGCGGTTCGTCATAGCAGCCGAGAATCCCCTTGAGACGGGTGCCGTCGGCGGCGTCCCGGATCGCGGCGTTGATTTCCTCGGCGGAGGTCGGACGCTTGGCGACGAACTTGAAATCCACCACCGAGACGTTGGGCGTCGGCACGCGCAGGGAGGTGCCGTCGAGTTTGCCCTTCAGTTCGGGCAGCACCTTGCCCACCGCCTTGGCGGCACCGGTCGAGGTCGGGATGATGTTGAGCGCGGCGGCGCGGGCGCGATGCAGGTCACTGTGCGCGGTATCGACGATGCGCTGGTCGCCGGTGTAGCTGTGGATGGTGGTCATGAAACCGTGCTCGATGCCGACCGTGTTCTGCAGCACGAAGGCGACCGGGGCGAGGCAATTGGTGGTGCAGGAGGCGTTGGAGACGATGCGGTGGCCGGCCACCAGCTTGTCGTGATTGACGCCATAGACCACGGTCAGGTCTTCATCGGTGGCCGGGGCCGAGATCAGCACCTTGCCGGCGCCGGCTTCGAGATGCTTCGCGGCATCGACGCGCTTGGTGAACAGGCCCGAGCACTCGAAGGCAATATCGACACCCATGTCTTTCCAGGGCAGCCTGGCCGGATCCCGCTCCTGCACGGTCTTGACCGCGCGGCCGTTGATCACCAGTGCGCCGTCGGCAGCCTCGACCGGGAACGGGAAGCGGCCGTGAACGCTGTCGTATTTCAGCAGGTGGGCGTTGGTCTTGCCGCTGGCGAGATCGTTGACCGCGACCACTTCCACGTCGGTCCGACCCGACTCGTAAATTGCCCGCAGAACCAGACGACCGATGCGGCCAAAGCCGTTGATCGCAACCCGAACAGCCATTCTTTCCTCCGCTTTGAGCGAAACGCGATGCCGGCGCCACCGCTCCAGGCAGCCGCCGACACCGCCGACACATGCGGCGCACCCTGCTCCGTCGACCGACAAAAATCAATATCAGTCAAGCGGCTAGGGCCCGTCCGCGACGATCGACCACCATGTCCGCGCCGAGGGGAGTTGACGGCGCCGCCACACACGGCTTAACTGTATCCGCCGGCTTCGGTTTTGCCGCTGGCGGTCCGGTTCCGGCTCTGTTCGGCGCCTTGCCTTCGCTCCCGGTCACCCCCACCCTGGTCGCCCCACCGATGGATACCCTCGACACCGCCCTGAAACGTCTCGGCAAGGCCGTGGACCGCCTGGAAACCGCCGTTGATCTGCGCGACCAGCGGGTCGAGAAGGAACGCAACTCGCTGACCCAGGCGCTGCAGGCCGCACGCTCTGAGCAGGCCCATACCGCCGCTGCCGCCGAGGGCGTTTCGACCCGGCTGGAAGGCGCGATCGAGCGGCTCAACGCCGTGCTGGAGCGATAATCCCCATGGCGCACGTCGATATCTTTCTCAGTGGCCGCAAATATTCGGTGTCCTGCGAAGCCGGACAGGAGCCGCGACTCCGGGAACTGGCCGACTATGTCGGCGGCCGGTTGCGCGAACTGACCGACAGCGGCGTCACCGGCAGCGACGCCCACATGCTGGCCCTGACCACGCTGCTGATCGCCGACGAATTGTTCGACATCACCGATCAGGTCAAGGCCGCGCGCTCGGGGCTATCGCGGGAGCCCGACCGCAACTCCACCACCGCCGCCACCATCGATACCCTGACCAGGCGTATCGAAGACCTTGCCGTCCGCCTCGAACGGCCCTAGACTCTCTTCCGGGGAAGGGGCTGCGCGATTTGTCAGGCTACAAATCCCCGGGGCCTTAAATACACCTCTCGGGGGCTGTCCCTGTCGGAACCGTGGTTCCGGTATATGGTTCCCACCTGCACGTGCAGGCCGCGGAGGGATTCACAATGCCAACGGCCGAGGCGGCTCCTTTCCCACCTTCCCTTCCCGATCCCGTGCCCGCTCCCGATCATCTGAAAACCGACGACGCCAAGCCGGCGCTCCGCCGACAGGCGCGGGCGGCCCGCGCCGCGGCCAGCGCCGCCGGAGGCGAGGCCGCCGCGCAGGCGGTCTGCCGCACGGTGCTTGACCGCCGGCTGGTGCCGGCGGGCGCCACCGTCGGCGGCTACTGGCCGATCGGACGCGAACTCGATGCCCGGCCGCTGCTGGGCGCCCTCGGTGCCGCCGGCTGCTGGTGCGCACTGCCGGTGATGGTCGGTCCCGCTCAGCCCCTGCGCTTCCGGCTCTGGCGGCCCGGCGAGCCCCTGGTCCCCGGCCCGGGCGGCATTCCTGAACCGGCCGAGGGCGCGCCCGAACTTCTCCCCGAGGTGCTGCTGGTGCCGCTGCTCGGCTTCGATGCCGCCGGCCACCGGCTCGGCCAGGGCGGCGGCTACTATGACCGCACCCTGGCGGCGATGCGCGCCGCCGGCGGCACGGTGCGGGCGATCGGTCTGGCCTTCGCCGTCCAGGAGTTTCCCGCCCTGCCCGTGGCCGGCCACGACCAGCGACTCGACTGGATCGTCACCGAAACCGCCTGCCGCGCCGTCGGCTCCCCGCGAACGGAGTAAACACCATGCGTCTCTTGTTTCTGGGCGATGTCGTCGGCCGCAGCGGTCGTGACGCCGTGCTGCGGCACCTGCCGGAGTTGCGGCAGCGGCTGGCCCCCGACCTTGTGGTGGTGAATGGCGAGAACGCCGCCGCCGGCTTCGGCCTCACGGCCAAGATCGCCGAGGAATTCCTCGCCGCCGGGATCGACTGTGTGACCACCGGCAATCATGTCTGGGACCAGAAGGACCTGGTGACCAGCATCGACCGCCTGCCCCGGCTGCTGCGACCGCTGAACTATCCCGAGGGCACGCCGGGCCAGGGCGCGGTCCTGATCGCCACCGCCGACGGCCGCACGGCGCTGGTGGTCTGCCTGATCGCCCGCCTTTTTATGGACATGATCGACGACCCCTTCGCCGCCGTCGAGCGGCTGGTGCGGGAACACCGGCTGGGCGCCGGCGGCACCGACGCCATTCTGGTCGATTTTCATGGCGAGGCCACCAGCGAGAAGATGGCGATGGCCCATTATCTCGATGGCCGGGTTTCGGCGGTAATCGGCACCCACAGCCACATCCCGACCGCCGACACCTGGATTCTGCCCGGCGGCACCGCCTATCAGACCGATGCCGGCATGTGCGGCGATTATGACAGCGTGATCGGCATGAAAAAAGAGCTGTCGGTGGCGCGCTTCGTCAGGCGCCTGCCCACCGAGCGCCTGAGCCCGGCCGAAGGAGAGGCCACGGTCTGCGGTACCTGGATCGAAACCGACGACGCAACGGGCCGCGCCCTCCGAGTCGAAGCGGTTCGACTGGGAGGGCGGCTGAGCCCGGCGCTGCCGGCGACCTGATCAGCGCGAGTAGTATTCGACCACCAGATTCGGTTCCATCTGAACCGGATAGGGCACATCAGCCAAGGCCGGCGCGCGCACGAACGTGCCCTTCATGGCGCCGGTATCAACGCTGAGATAGTCAGGAATGTCGCGCTCGCGGGAGCCCTGGGCTTCCAGGATCAGCGCCATCTGCTTGGACTTCTGGCGCACCTCGATCTTGTCGCCGTCCCGGACCTGATAGGACGGGATGTTGAGGCGCTTGCCGTTGACCAGAATGTGGCCGTGATTGACGATCTGCCGGGCCGCGAACGGAGTCGGCGCGAACTTCATGCGGTAGATCACGGCGTCGAGCCGGCGCTCCAGCAACTGGATCAGGTTTTCGCCGGTGTCGCCCTTGCGGCGCACCGCCTCGGCGTAGAGCCGGCGGAACTGGCGTTCGCCGACATTGCCGTAATAGCCCTTCAGCTTCTGTTTGGCCATCAGCTGCAGGCCGAAATCCGAGGGCTTCTTGCGGCGCTGGCCGTGCTGGCCGGGGCCATAGGCGCGGCGGTTGATCGGGCTCTTGGAGCGGCCCCACAGATTGACGTTGAGACGACGATCAATCTTGTACTTCGATTCCTGACGCTTGCTCATCTCTGATCCGTTATCCGGTTCGCTGTGGTGTCCCGATAGTCCCAGATGGCGGGTACGCCAAAGGGCGGGGCGTTATCGTCAAGGCACGCCCGCATTTTCGGGATGAAGCGCCGCACTATACGGATGCCGGCGCCGAAGTCAAACCCGATGCGCGCGGCCCGGCCCGAGCGCGGCCGACATTTTTTTTCGTGCCCCCGGCCGGCAGCAGCGACGCCAGCCGGGCCGCCGGCGCCGGCGATGTTAAGAGTTGCGCGCCGGACCTCGGGGGTCCGGCAAGGACGGCCGTCCCGCAGCGGCGCGGCATCACCCTTCGCACCTGCGGCATCTCGTCGCAGTTTCTGGCCCCGATGGCTGCTGTTTTGGCTGTTGAATTGGCACACTGGTCGCTGTTCGCGCCTGCATTCAGGGCGGGGCCGACCGCGGCGGTGACGGGCCGGTATCGGTATTTAGTCCTATTTGATCCTGATCAACTCGGGGGCGCTTTATTAAGGATTGACCGCCCCCGCGGCCCGGCCGCCCCGGACCCCACCCTGTCAAGGTTGACAGTCTGCAAAACCCCTTGGTTTTGTTACACGTAGTAGATCGTCATGCCTTGGGAGGACAAAGAGATGGCCCCGGTTGAAAAAACGGAAAGCACCGCGAACACTGGCAGCTCTGATCGTGACGCGCCCCATCGTGAAGGAATGAATTCCGCTTTGGCCCGGGGCTATTCCAGCCCGGTGCTGGGCGCCAGCCGCGAGCCCTCGACCGGTCCGGTGGCGCGTGGCCGGGCCTGCTTCGCCTCGGCGGGCGGCTGGGTCGTTTCCCTGTGACAGTCTGACGCCTTGACGACTGGAATGACTTGAGACTTTGGGCGGCGGACGCGAAAATCACCCCGGATCGCGATGCCATGCCCGGGCGGCCACGCCTCCTCTCCCGGCGCCGCCGGGAGAGGGTTGGCGCAGCAACCGGCTGATTTGGGCTGGAAGCCCGCGGGCTCAGGCCCGGCGCAGAATCTCGTCGGCCAGCGCCGTCATCTCCTCGGCGGCCTTCGAGTGGCGGTCGGTCTCGGTGACGGCCCGGCCCGAGAGCAGAGCGCCGGCATAGGCGATGCGGTTGCCGACCCGGGCGTCGGCGAGGTCGACCGCGGGCGGAGTCAGGAATTTGCGGATTTCGCCGACCAGTTGCTCGGTGATTTTGGAGCGCGAGGGCATGCGGTTGAGCACCAGCAGCACCTTGACCTTTTCCTGCCGGCTGAGATCCAGGGTCGGCTGGGTCGCCCAGTAATCCATCGGGCTGGGCTGAATCGGCACCACCACCAGCGCCGCGGCGCGCACCGCGAGTCGGGCCTCGGTTTCGGCGTGGGGCGGGCTGTCGATCACCACCAGATCATTATCGCGCGCGACCCGCTCGACCTCCTTTTGGGTGCGCCAGCCGGTGATCTGGCTGTGAATGAGGTCGATTTTGCCCTCGAGGGCGGCAACCCGGGTCTGATACCAGCGGGTCAGGCTGCCCTGGGGATCGATATCCACCAGCGCGACCTTCTTGCCGGCCTGGAGCCAGGCCACCGCCAGATGAGCCGCCAGCGTCGTCTTGCCGGCGCCGCCTTTTTGCTGCGCGATGGTGATGATCTTGCCAGCCATGACCGCCGCCCCCAAATCAATGACCCCGGTATTTCAATAATACAGGCATCGCGGGCGCGCAAGGCGCGTTGACGGAAATTCAGCGGTCTAAGCGGTTTTCAAGTGCCGCGCCCTCCTGTAAAACAACGGCCATGATCCCAAGACCTGAAATCCTGCCCCCTTCCATCGCGGCGATCGAACGCGCCGCCGGGCTGTTGCGTGCCGGCGAACTGGTGGCCTTTCCCACCGAGACCGTCTATGGCCTGGGCGCCGATGCCGCCAATGAGCGGGCGCTCGAGGCGATCTTCGTCGCCAAGGGCCGGCCGCGCTTCAATCCGCTGATCGTCCATGTTCCGGATCTCGAAATGGCGGAAACCATCGCCGTGTTCGACGACCGCGCCCGGGTGCTCGCCCAATGCCTCTGGGCCGGGCCGTTCACGATGGTGCTGCCGCGCCGCGCCGACGCCCCGGTGGCGCCGCTGGTCAGCTGCGGCCTCGACACCGTCGCGGTGCGGGTGCCCGGCAGCCGGGTGGCGCGGGCACTGCTGAAGGAATTCGGCGGTCCGGTCGCGGCGCCCAGCGCCAACCGCTCGGGCGCGATCAGCCCGACCACGCCGATGCATGTGGCCACCGATCTCGGCGACCGGGTGGCGATGATCCTGGCCGGCGGCCGCTGCGAAGTCGGACTCGAATCGACGATCGTCGATATGAGTTGCGATCCGCCGCGCCTGTTGCGACCGGGCCGGATCGGCCGGCGCTCGATCGAGGGGCTGATCGGCCCGATCGCGGCGCCCGGCGACGGGGGCGAGGACGAGGACGCCGGACCGGGCGCGGCGCCCAAGGCCCCCGGCCAGTTGCTCAGCCATTACGCGCCCCGGTTGCCGGTGCGGCTCGATGCCGCCACCGTCGGCCCGACCGAAGCGCTGCTGGCCTTCGGCCCCGACCGCTTCATCCGCGGCGGCGCCATCCGGCTCAACCTCTCGCCCGAGGGCGATCTCCTGGAAGCGGCGTCCAATCTTTATGCCATGCTGCACAAGCTCGATCGGCCGGACTATTCCGCGATCGCGGTGATGAGCATTCCGCGCCAGAGCATCGGCATCGCGATCAACGACCGCCTGCGCCGGGCCGCCGCCCCCCGCGATCCCGTTTCGATCTCCTGAATCATCAAGGTATTCCGCAATGTCTCTTGTATGTCTCGGCCAAGTGAAGGCCGTCCTCGGGGCCAAAGGCGTGGTGGAGGATGCCGCCGACATCGCGCCCTATCTCTCGGAATGGCGCGGCCGCTTCACCGGCCGGGCGGCGGCGGTGATCCGCCCGGCCAGCACCGCCGAGGTCGCCGCGGTGGTGCGGCTCTGCGCCGAGGCCGGCCAGCCGATCGTGCCCCAGGGCGGCAACACCAGTCTGGTCGGCGGTTCGATCCCGTTTGAAACCGGCACCGAAATTGTGCTCAGCCTCGGCCGGATGAACCGGATCCGCGACCTCGACCCGCTCAACCACACCATCACCTGCGAGGCCGGCTGCGTGCTCCAGACCGTGCAGGCGGCGGCGGCGGCGGCTGACCGGTTGCTGCCGCTCAGCTTCGGCGCCGAGGGCACCTGCCAGATCGGCGGCGTGCTGTCGACCAATGCCGGCGGCAGCATGACCGTGCGCTACGGCAACACCCGCGACCTCGTGCTCGGGCTGGAGGCGGTGCTGCCCGACGGCCGGATCTGGAACGGCCTGCGCCGGCTGCGCAAGGACAACACCGGCTACGATCTCAAGCACCTCTTCATCGGCGCAGAGGGCACGCTCGGCATCATCACCGCCGCGGTGCTCAAGCTCTTTCCGCGCCCGAAACAAATCGAGACGGCGTTTGCCGCCGTGCCCGACCCGGCCGCCGCCATCGCGCTGCTGTCGGCGATGCGCGAGGCCACCGGCGACGCCGTCACCGCCTTCGAGCTGATTCCCCGCCTCGGCATCGACTTTGCGCTGCGTCATGTCCAGGGGGTGGTCGATCCGCTGGCCGAGCGCCACGACTGGTATGTGCTGCTCGAAGCCAGCGCCGGCACCCGCTCGGAGGGCTTTCGGGCTCTCTTCGAGTCGGGGCTGGAGCAGGGCTTTGAGGCCGGCCTGATCCTCGACGCCGCGCTCGCCGAAAGCGGCAGCCAGCAGCGCGCCTTCTGGTTCATCCGCGAGGCGATCGTCGAGGCCCAGAAATACGAGGGCGGCTCGCTCAAGAACGATGTCTCGGTGCCGGTGTCCCGGGTCGCCGACTTCATCACCGCCGCCACCGCCGCGGTGACGGCGCGGATTCCCGGCCTCCGCCCGGTGCCGTTCGGCCATGTCGGCGACGGCAACATCCATTTCAACCTCACCCAGCCCGAGGGAGCCGACACCGCCGGCTTCATGGCCCGCTGGGACGAGATTCAGACCGCGGTCAACGACATCGTCACCGGCCTCGACGGCTCGATCAGCGCCGAGCACGGCATCGGCCGGATCAAGCGCGAGGAACTGGTCCGGGTCAAATCCCCGGTCGAGATCGAACTGATGCGGGCGATCAAGGCCGCCTTCGACCCCAAGGGAATCATGAATCCCGGCAAGCTGGTGCCCTGAGCGCCGCCGCTGCGCGCGCCGGGCAAACCCTGCCCCGGGAAAACTCTGCCGGGCCGGAGTCGGCGGAGTCTGCCGGTGCCACCGCCGCGAACCGGCGGTTGTCGGCCTTGGCACGGCGTTCGCATGGACAAAGCCGACGCGAAGCCCATATTGGGACAGGTTGGAAAACCGGCTCCGGGCCGGAGCGATCACCATCGGGAGGGTGTCATGGCCACATCGTCGTTTGCCGCCAGGGCGATCAGCCTCGCATCCCGCCTGGGGCGGGCCATCGGGCGCAACCGGACCATCCGGGCGGTCAAGGCCCGGCTCGCCGATCTGGCCGGAACCGTCGCCGACTGGCTGAGCCCGGGCTGGCCGGATCCGCAGCTCCAACCGGTTCGCGTCCGCAGCAATCGAGGCCGCCGCGGCCCGCGCTCCTGACGCCGAACAGCGCTGGCAAGAAGAGTTTGCCCTGCCACCGAGGTTCATCTGGCATTGCAGCAAAATCTCATGGTAATCTCAGCCGTCATGCTTCCAGAACCGCCGCCGGCGGTTTGGGCGGCGTGAGCGGGTTTGTCCCGGTGTCCGGGCCGGAATGGCTGTGGCGGCGCCGGGGGCGGGCTCGCAAAGTTTCGGTACGGCCTCGGGGAACAAAAGGCCGCGCCGGATGTTCATCGGTATACGGGCCTCTGAGGTGGCGGTCGCGCCAATATCCGGGACTCCGCTTCGCTCCGTCCCTGTCTTGGGAACAGTAGGCATTCGATGACCCTTCATCATTCCGAACGTCCGGTTCCGGCTTTCGCGGGCGCCTCGTCCCGCCGCCCGGCCGTCGACGAGCCGACCACCGTTCATGCCATCGGCAACCAGCCGGCGCTGCTGCTCGGCGATCTCGTGGCGCTGGCCCTGGCGTTTCTCCTCGCCGGACTCATGACGCTGCTGGTCGACGAGGAAATCTTCCACAAGGTCGCCGATTACACGGTCAACACCGAAGCGCGGGCGCGTTTGTTTCAGTTTCTGCTGCTGTCGGGATTCGTGCTGATCTGGCACAACGAACGCGGGCATTACGATACCCGGCTGCCGTTCTGGACCGAAACCAAGCAGATCCTGATCGCGCTGTCGCTGGCGGCGGTGCTCGACGGCTTTCTTCAGTATCTGATGAAGGTCCAGGTCTCCCGGGCCTGCCTGATCGAGACCTGGGCGCTGTCGTTCGCGCTGGTGATGATCAGCCGCGAACTGGTCAAGCGCTGGCTGCGGGCGCGCGGAACCTGGGAGCTGGCCACGGTGATCGTCGGCAGCCGCGCCGACGCCGCCGCCGCCGCCCGCATGGTCAAGGCCGAGCGCAATCTCGGCTACCGGGTGGTGGCCACCGTGGATCCGGCGGCGCTGGCCATCAGCGACGGCGTCGACTGCACCGAGGCGCTCTATCGCCGCTTCGACGCCGATTTCGTGCTGGTGGTGCCCGACGCCCACGATTCCGTGCATTGCAACGCCCTGACCGCGATTCTGACCCGCCAGACCATGCCCTTCGCCCTGGTTCCGGCCACCGCCGGCATTCCGGTGTTCGGCCTGACCCCGGTCTATGTCCTCAGCCACGACATGGTCATGCTGATGGGGCGCAGCAATCTCGCCCACCCGGTGGCCCAGCTCTTCAAGCGCGGCGCCGATCTGGCCGGTGCCGCCGTGATCGTGCTGGCGCTGCTGCTGGCCTCGCCGGTGCTGGCGGCGATCATCTACGCCATCCGGGCCGACGGCGGGCCGGTGCTCTATCGCCAGACCCGGGTCGGCTTCAACGGCCGGCGCTTCCATTGCTTCAAGTTCCGCTCGATGATCGTCAATTCCGATCAGGTGCTGAAGGAGTATCTGGCACGCAACCCCGACGCCGCCGCGGAATGGCAGCGCGACGTCAAGCTGCGCCACGATCCCCGGATCACCCGGGTCGGGGCCTTCCTGCGCAAGACCAGCCTCGACGAGCTGCCCCAGCTGCTCAACGTCATCCGCGGCGACATGAGTCTGGTCGGGCCGCGCCCGATCGTGCCGGCCGAAATCGAACGCTATGGCGCCGACATCGCTTACTATTATCAGGTGCGGCCGGGCATCACCGGGCTGTGGCAGGTCAGCGGCCGCAACGACGTCGATTATCCGACCCGGGTCCGGCTCGACTGCTGGTACGTCAAGAACTGGACCCTCTGGCACGACATCGCGATTCTGTTCAAGACCATTCCGGCCCTGGTCACCGGCCGCGGCGCCTGCTGACCCCGGCCGCTCAGTTGAGGAAGAACAGGTTGCGCAGAAAGCCCGGCGCCAGCACGGCCAGCGGGTTGACCGAGACTTCGGGCTGGGCGGCAGGACCGCTGAGCCGGTAGGTGGCGGCAAAGATGCCCTGGCCCTTGCCGCCGCTGAGCAGATCGCCCAGAATCGGGATCACACCGAGAATGCGGTTGAGGCCGTAGACCGGCACGATAGTGCCTTCAAGAGCCAGGGTGTCGGCGGCCAGGTCCACCGGTCCGTCGACGGTCAGACCGAGCGCGCCGCCCGAGGTGCGGACCTCGGCCAGGGTCAGCCGGTCCTCGCTCCAGGTCAGATCCCCGGCCAGCTGGGCAAAGGTCAGGCCCTCGCCGTTGAGCAGTTCCATCAGGCCGGTGACCGACAGCGCGTTGAGCAGCCGGGCCAGCAACGGCGCCCCCACCACCCGGAACTCGCCGACCTCAAGCTTGGCCGACAGCGGGTGGGCCGGAATCCCGGGCTGGCCGCTGCCGCTGAGCGACAACCGGCCGCCCAGCACCGAGTCGGTGAGGTCGAGCGCGCGCAGCACCGCGCCCGCATCCTCGCTGGTCACCGACAGCCGCCGCCCGGCGCCCTCGGGCAGATAGCGCACCGCCAGCCCGGCCGGCGCCCCGGCGACCCGGGCGTCAAGCTCCAGGCTGTCCCAGCCGGTGCCATCGTGACGCACCCGGCCCTTGACCCCGGTCAGCGCCCGGCCCTGATCGCCGGTCACCACCCGCGCCAGCTGAAGCGAAAGGTCGTAGCGCGGCCCGGGCTCGCGCGGCTTGTCGGGCGCGGCGGCCCGCGCCGCCCGCGCCTTCTTGCGCTCGGCATCGTCGGTGGCCGGGGCGAGCAGCGGCCGGGCGTCAAGGCTGGCCCCCGAGAGCGCGATCTCGTGCCCGCGATCGGGCCGGGTCTTGAGGTCGAGCTTGAAGTCGTTGGCGCCGCCCCGGACCTCGCTCAGAGTCAGCCGGGCCAGCGCCCCGGCGGCGGCGTCAAAGCTGCCCGAGCCCGCGAGCCTGAGGCCGGCGGTATCGAGCCCGAGCTGGAACGGCCGCAGCGGCTTGCCCTTGTCGAAGACCACCGAAATCTGCGCGCTGCCGGATTCGCCGGCCGGCTTGATCCAGTTCAGCTCCGGCACCGCGAGGCGGGCATGGCCGAGATCCAGCCGGCCGCTGAGTGTGGTCTTCTTGCGCTTATCAACCAGCAGCAGGACATCGGCCGCGACCGCACCGCCAAGCCGGCCCTTGAGCGACGGCAGCCGCGCCGCCGCCGCCGCTTCGCCGATCTCACCCCGGATGGTCAGCCGGGTCTGCGGATCGGCCTCCTCGGCGAAGGCCTCCCGCCATTGCAGGGTGGTGGGCACCCCCTCGATCCGGGCGGTGCCGGTGACATCCATGCCGGCGTTGTCGATATCCAGTTTCAGCTCGCCGCTGCTGACCGAAAGGCCGCCGGCGACATCCTCGGTGGCGGCGCCGTGAAGGCTGGCGCTGGTACGAATTTCGACATTTTCGATGTCGATGCCCTTCTTGAGCGGAAAATGAAAGTGCAGACGCGCGGTCTGGCTGCCCTGAGTGCGGGCGGGATCGATGCCGACCCGGCGGGCATAGTCGAGCGGCGCGGTGTCGAGCACCTGCAACACCGAGCGAATCGAGCCCGACAGCGGGGCATCGATATCGATCCATTCCTGAGGGGTGTCGAGCTTGCTGAAGACGATCCGGGCCTCGCCGAGCGGCAGGTCGAGGATGTGCCCGCCGCTGGTGGTCAGCACCAGGTCGCGGCCGTCGCTGGTGCCGCGCCCCGAGATGCCGGTGATCGGCGGCAGAGTCTTGAAATAATTGACCGTGAGGTTGGAGGCGGCGACGCCGCCATCAAGGCTGGCGGCGACGATGTCCGAGGGATCGGCCAGCGGCGCCGAGCCGTCGATGCCGACCCAGGCCTCGTCGATCACCCCGGCGGTGATGTTGCGGGTAATCCAGTCGCGGGCGTTACGGCCCACCGTATGAGGCCAGAGCCTGGGCAGCGACTCGGCCGGAACCCCGCGCACCCGCACCCCGCCCCGGATGGCCAGCCGCTGGCCCTCGCGCGTGATCGCGCCCTCAAGGGACAGCACCGGCCCGCCCAGATCCACCGCCACCTTCTGCAGCTGGATGCGTTCGGGCACGGCGGCAAAGGGCTGGTCGACGGTCAGGCGCAGGGTGCCGCCCCGCACCGGCACCGGCTCCGCGAGCAGGGCCGGCGGCAGCTGCAACCGGCCGGGCTTCAGCGCGAGATCGACGGCAAGGCGATCCGGCGTCCAGCCCGAGCCGAGGGCCAGCCGGACCGTCCCCGAAACCGGCACCGCCACCGGCGCCAGCGCCCGCGACAGCCCGGCCAGCAGCGCCGGTTCCAGATCGGCGATTTTCAGCACCAGTTCCGTGCCGGCGGCAGCCGGCACCAGATCGGCATCGATGCGGGCGGTGTGCGGGCCGCTGGCCAGGGTCAGCCGGAGCGCACCGCCGGAAGCCCCGCCCTGGCCGGCGGCGGTCAGGGTCAGCGCCGGCTCGGTCAGGGTCAGCCGCGCCTTTTCCAAGGAGAAGCGCCCGGCGCCGGGCTCGACCACCGCCGCCAGCGCCAGCGTCCCGAGCCGGAGCGGCGCCTCGAGCAGGCCCGGGGCGGTCAGCACGCCCGGACCGGCGTCGGCCAGCGCGAGACGCAGCCGCAGCGGCCGGAAGTCGCCGTCAAAGATCGCCTCGAGGCTGCCCGACAGCGGCACCCGGCTGCCCGCGAACGGGGCCAGCGCCGGCAGCGCCGAAGCCAGCGCCCCGGCATCGACGTCGCGCAGCTTGAGGCTGGCCAGAATGGCGCCATCGCTCACCCGCTCGCTGGCGGTCAGTTCCACCACCCCGGGATGACCCGGTGCCGGCATCTCGATCCTGGCCTGAGCGCGGATGCCGTCGTCGCCGCGCTTCGCGATCAGGCTGGCCGCCGGGACCGACCACATCACCCCGGCGGCGCGATCCTCCAGGGTCACACTGGCGTTGACGATCGAAACCTGGGTCAGTACCGCCAGCGCCCCGTCGTGACCGGCGGGCTGACGCAGCGCCGCCAGCAGGCCCGAGAGCGGGCCGGCCGCGCCCTCGGCCGCCGCCTCGGCCGCCACCACCAGCGCCGGATGCGACCCGCCGCCGGGACCGTCGAGATCGAGAGTGAGCCGGCCGTCGACCGTGCGCTCCAGATGCAGCATCGGCCCGATCACCGCCAAGCGGGCCAGCGCCAGCCGGCCCCGGGCCAGCGAGCGCAGCGACAGCCCGACCGCCATCTCCGGCACCTGGGCCACGACATGATTGTCCGTCCCGCTGCTGAGCCGGACCCCGCGCAGGCGCAGCTCGAGCGGATGATCGAAGCCACCCCAGATCAGCACGGTATCGACGACCTCGGTGCGCAGAGTGCCGGCGCCGCCGACAGCGTCATCGAGGGCGCGGGCGAGATAGGGCGTGAGCAACTCGACCGAGACCGGCCCGCTGGCCACCCGCCATACCGCCAGACCGGTCAACACCGCCACGGCAATCATCAGGATGGCCAGTCCCTGAGCCAGAAACACTGCGACGCGGTTG
Source organism: Rhodospirillaceae bacterium (assembly GCA_037132135.1). Taxonomy (GTDB): domain Bacteria; phylum Pseudomonadota; class Alphaproteobacteria; order Azospirillales; family Azospirillaceae; genus BOG-933. Next base: position 924 of record JBAXPR010000058.1, on the reverse strand, counting down.
ATCACGGCTTGCCCCCCGCACCATCGGCAGGCATATGGTGAGGCCAGCCTTTCCTCAGCCAGCTACGGACCCGTCCCGCCATGGTGCTCGCCATCGCCACCGACCGCCTGCCGGCGCCAGCCGATCCCGCCCGGGCCGCCCGCGGCGTCGACGCCTGGCGCGAGGCGGCGGCGGCAGCCGAACCGGCACCCGGCGCGTTTGCCCACGCGCTCGCGGCGGCGCCCGAGGGACAGCGGCTGATCGAATCGATCACCGGCAACAGCCCGTATCTCGGCCTCAGCCTGACCCGCGACCTGCCGTTCGCCCACCGGCTGCTCACCCAGGGCTTCGAGGCCACGTTTGCCGGCCTGCTCACCGAACTCGAGCGCGATTTCAGCGCCGAGACCGACACCGGCCGGCTGATGACCGGGCTCCGGCTGGCCAAACGGCGGGCGGCGCTGCTGATCGCGGTCGCCGACATCGCCGGCGCCTGGAGCCTCGAACAGGTCACCGCCGCCCTCAGCGACCTCGCCGAACGCGCGCTGGTGCTGGCGGCCTCACATCTCTTGCGCGCGCTCGCGGCCAAGGGAACGCTGCTGCTGCCCGATCCGCAGCGGCCGTTGCAGGGCTCGGGTCTGATCATTCTGGCCATGGGCAAGTTCGGGGCGCGGGAGCTGAATTATTCGAGTGATATCGATCTGATCGTGTTCTACGACGACACGACCGTAAGAGCCGCGGAGCCGGAAAATCTGGCGCGGACCTTCGTTCGTCTGGCCCGCGATCTGGTGCGCATTATGGACGAACGGACGCGCGACGGCTACGTCTTCCGCACCGATCTGCGCCTCAGGCCCGACCCCGGCGCCACCCCTGCGGCGGTGGCGGTCTCGGCCGCCGAAATCTACTATGCCAGCGTCGGCCAGAACTGGGAACGGGCGGCGATGATCA
>JBAXPR010000057.1:0-22460 GCA_037132135.1 Rhodospirillaceae bacterium | reverse complement strand
CTGGATACATCCCACATGTAGTGGGTGTATGTCTTAACCGGATAGGCATGACTTACTCTTCACGGGAGTATTGCTACAAAGCACGGAATCACCGACAACTCTTTCGTTTCGTTCGGTAGCGTCCCGAATAATCCTTCTGCTTTCATTATCTTCACCAAAGTTCCGCCAGGAAACCCGAATGCCATTAGGGTTTCTCAAACTTCGAACGGCAAACAGTTTACATTTCGTTTGCCCAAGTTTGCTAAGAAAGGGCATCTTATGCTACCGATTGAGGTTTATCGGGAGAATGCTTCAAAAAACTTTATTATCTTTATTCTTCCTAAGGATTATCAAGCGGAATTTAAGGTTTGATTGAATAAGCCCCCGTCGTAATTGACGGGGGCTTACTCTTTTTATTCAATTTTCTCTCCGCGTTTCCACCATTCTGATTTTTCAATCATTTCATCATTGTTATACCAAATCAATGCCGGGCCATCTTCTCGATGCCTTTCACCATTCTGGTAATATTCCTCGCTTTCTATTTTTCCAGTTTCATCATAAACAATTATTGCTGGACCGCCTATCCGATGCGGCTCGTCATCGAAATGAAATGTTTTCATTTCCACTTGTCCGTTTTCAAACCATATTATTCCAAAGGTTTCCCCTTCAGATGGGTCATTTTCAATTGTTTGTCCTGTTAGTTTCATTATATGGCCGTTGTCGTAGTATTCGCCTGTCAAATAGAATTTTTGCTTCTCTTTTTTGTCAATTGTCTCGTCCACGAATTTTGTTCTGAATTCTTGTTTTAACCACTCTGGCCAATATTTGAATGATTTTCCTAGCAGGTGCTTTTTGTTTGCTTGATACCAACCCTCGCTATTATTGATAAATGCTTTGATCTGCTCTTTTTTTGTTTCGTTTTTTATATGGTGAATTGCTTTTCCTTTGACCCCATTTCTGCTTGCCCATTTTTCGATATAGACCCTCCGCTCACCTTCAATATGCCACTCAGCGAACTTTAGATCACCTCGATTGTTATATGATAAGAATGCCGGCCCCTCGGCATTATGGAGTTTTCCGTTTTCATTGAACCATTTGGTTTCTCGCAATATGCCGTTTGACCAGACTGCTTCTGTTTTCATTGGAGATTTCAATTCGTTTTCATAAAATTTTACCGGGTAATGTGTTGCTGAAGTCATACCCATTTTGATCTCCATTGGGTTTTATGGTTTAAGGCATACCAGTGATCATCATTTTATCCTGATTTTCTGTGCCAAATTGTCGCACTAATGTATGCGGCTAAAGCAGGTCTGGTATGCAGTTCCTATACAGCAAAAAAATTTTCTGCTGTGTGCTTGATTTTGCTTGATATTTCTATATGCGGTTTAAGCATTTATTAAAGGCTCCCGACTAAGCTTTGCCGCATTGCGAAGAGTTCCCTGGCTGGGTGGAGCACGCCCAATGTCTTCCCGGAATATCACCCTGTCTTTCGGCCGCGCCCTGACACAGACCCCGCCCCCCTCTCCCGGCGGTTTCAATGGCGGGTCCGGTTCGACGGTCACTCTGATGGCGATGCCTTCGGCAGCGCCGGTTAACGGTAGCGCCGCGGTATTCGACGATCTCGGCGCCCCGTTGCCGATGACCGAACAGGATCTGCCGCCGCCCAACACCAAGCGCTGGGTGATGCGACGCAAGGCCGAGGTGGTGGCCGGGGTGCGCTGCGGCCTGATCAGTCTCGACGAGGCCTGCCGGCGCTATACCCTTTCGGTGGAAGAGTTCCTGTCCTGGCAGCGGCTGATCGACAGCCACGGGGTGCGCGGCCTCCGCGCCACCCGCCTGCAGGACTACCGCTCGGGAGACCCGGGGGGCGCGGATCGCGACGGCCTGTCCGACGGCGACCTCGCCGACTGAGTCCGCGGGGATGCGCCCCGACGCTTCCGATTTGCCCCCGCCGGCCCGGCGGGGGTAAGCTTTGTTCGAGCGGAGCCCCGACCCCGGCGGACCCGCCGGGAGGGCCGGAAGCAAAACCATGCGCTGGGTGAAACGCCTCGCCGTCGCCGTGATTGTGGTCGTGCTGGTGGTGCCGGCGACCCTGCTGGTCGGTGGCCGGTCCTGGTTGCTCAGCGGCCTGCCCGATTACGGCCAGACCCTGAGCGTGAGCGGTCTCGCAGCACCGGTGCGGATCGTCCGCGACATCCGCGCCGTGCCGCGCATCCATGCCGCCACCATGGCCGACGCCTATTTCGCGCTCGGCTTCGTCCACGCCGGGGACCGGCTCTGGCAGATGGACATGATGCGCCGGCTCGGCGCCGGACGGCTGGCCGAGATCATGCCCGGCGGGCTGGACGACTGGGCGTTGCGCAGCGACCGCTCGATGCGCAGTCTCGGGCTTTACCGCCTCGCCGAATCGAGTTACGCCGCCCTCGCCCCCGAGGTCCGCGCCGCCCTCGAGGTCTATGCCGCCGGGGTCAATGCCTGTCTCGAAAGCTGGCACGGACCGCTGCCGGTGGAATTCCAGGTCCTGGGCTACCGCCCCGAGCCCTGGCGCCCGGCCGACACCCTGGTCTGGGCCAAGCTGCAGGCGCTCCAGCTCAGCGGCAACTTCCGCGAGGAACTGCTGCGCGCCCGGCTGTCGGCGGTGCTGACGCCGCCGCAACTGTCCGACCTCTTCCCCTCCGACTCGGGGCCACCGACCCTGGCCGCCGAACTCGGCGATGCCGGTGTCCGCTTCGCCGATCTGGCAGAGCGGGTGGCAACGGCGCTGCCCGAGCCCTTCGGCCCCGACACCGCCTCCAACGAATGGGTGGTCGACGGCGCGCACAGCGCCTCGGGCAAGCCGGTGCTGGCCAACGATCCCCATCTTGGCCTCCAGGCGCCGATCCTCTGGTATCTCGCCCGGATCGAGACCCCCGAGCTGACCCTGGCCGGGGCCACCGTGCCCGGCGTCCCCTTCCACATCCTCGGCCACAACGGCACCATCGCCTGGGGCGCCACCTCGACCGGCAGCGACACCCAGGACATGGTGGTCAAACGCCTCGCCGAGGGCGACCCGTCGCGCTACCAGACCACCCTCGGCGCCGTGCCGTTCGAAACCCGGACCGAAACCATCCGGCACCGCGACGGCAGCAGCGAGAGTTTCATCGTCCGCGCCAGCCGCCATGGCCCGGTGCTGCCCGAGGACAGCCCGCTGGGCAACCCCAGGGCCGCCGCCGGCCACGTCCTCGCGCTTTCCTTCACCGGCCTCTCGGACCGCGACACCAGCACCGAAGCCTTCTTCCGCCTCAACCGCGCCCGCGACTGGGCCGGCTTCACCGCGGCGCTGCGGCTCTATCAGTCGCCCCAGCTCAATTTCAGCTATGCCGACACCGGCGGCACCATCGGCTTCATCTCGCCCGGTCTGGTGCCGGTGCGGACGCGCGGCAACGGCCTGCTGCCGGTGCCGGGCTGGACCGGAACCTGGGAGTGGACCGGCGTCATCCCGTTCGAAGAGCTGCCCCAGGCGGTCAATCCGCCCTCGGGACGCTTCGTCAACGCCAACAACCCGCCGGCCGGGCCGGGCTATCCCCGGCTGCTGGCGGCCCACTGGCCGGACCCGGTGCGCGCCCGCCGCATCAACACCCTGCTCGACAAGACTGGGCCGCAGTCGGTGGCTGCCAGCGTCGCGATGCAGAAGGATATCCTGACCCTGCCGGCCCGGCGGCTGCTGCCGCTGATGCTGCCCCGGCCGGGGGACGATACCAAGGCGTTGTCGCGGACGGCGCAAAAGGCGGTGGCGCTGCTGCGGGCCTGGAATTTCCAGGCCGGACGCAGCCAGCCGGCGCCGCTGATCTTCTCGTGGTGGCTGCGCGAGCTGAACCGGCTGATGTTCGCCGAGCGCCTGGGTCCGATGTTCCGCGACTACTGGAACCTCCACCCCCGGGTGATCGAACACATCCTGACCGAAGCCCCGGCCTGGTGCGACCGGCCCGGCCGGACCCAATCGCGCAGCTGTTCAGACCTGTTGCGCGCCAGCCTGGAAACCACGGTGCTGGAGCTGACCGGCCGCCACGGCGAAAACCCGGCGGCCTGGAGTTGGGGCGACGAGCACCGGGCCGCCCTCGACCATCCGCTGTTCGCGCGCATTCCGGGGCTGCGCCAGCTGTTTGCCATCGGCACCGCGGTCGACGGCGACAGCTTCACCCTCAACCAGGACGGCAGCCGGATCGCCGACGACAAGGCGCCATTTGCCGACGTCCATGGCCCCGGGCTGCGCGCCGTCTACGACCTCGCCGACCTCGACCAGTCGCTGTTCATGATCGCCACCGGGCAGTCGGGCAACCCGCTTTCGCCCTATTATCGCGATCTGGTCCGGCCCTGGCGCGACGGCTCCCTGATCGCGCTCGGCCCCGGCACCGGCGGCGCGCCGCTGGCGACCATGGTGCTGCGCCCCCGGTAGCGCGGCTTCGCCGCGGCGATATTTCCGGTCTCAGGCGGCCTGCGCCAGCGGCACCTGACCCTGGACCAGGGCGGTGAAGCGCTGGCAGAACGCGGACTGCTCCGCAGAGGACAGATCGAACTTCACGTGGCAGTGCCCGCCCGACACCCGGAGGATCACCGCCGGCAAACCCTGGCAAAGCCCGTCGACGGTCAGCCGCAACCGGTGGCCGGGGGCGAGATGGGCGAACTTGCCCTCGAGCATCGCACCTCCACCCGAACAATTGCCGACCCGGGCGTCGAGACGGCCGACATCGGCCTCGACCACCGCCGGCCGGTCGAGCCGGTAGCGCGGCTTGCGCCGGCGATCGACTTCGCTGGTGGTGGTGCGGACCAGCCGGACCAGGGTCGTGCGCAACTCGTCGATCGAGGCCGCCACCGAATGGGCGATTTCGGAAACCTCACCGGCGCTGCCGGTGGCGGTGGCCGCCTCCTCGGACACCCGGGCAATGCCGGAACTGACCTCGGCCGCCGCCTCGTTGGTGCGGGTGACGCTGCGGGCGATCTCGGCCGTGGCCGCACCCTGCTGCTCGATCGCGGCCGCGATCGCCGAGGAGATGCTCTCGACATTGCGGATCGCGCCGGTGATGCCCTCGACCGCGGTGACGGTGCTGCGGGTCGAATCCTGAATGTCGGCGATCTGGGCCGAAATCTCGCCGGTGGCGCGGGCGGTCTGATTGGCCAGGTTCTTGACCTCGGCGGCAACCACGGCAAAGCCCTTGCCGGCCTCGCCGGCACGGGCCGCCTCGATGGTGGCGTTGAGGGCCAGAAGGTTGGTCTGACCGGCGATGCCGTTGATCAAACTGGCAAACTCGCCGATCCGCCCCACCGCCTCGGCCAGCTTGCGGATGGTGTGCCGGGCCTCGTCGGCCGCCGTCACCGCGGTGCCGGTGAGGCGCGACGAGTCGGCGACCTTGCGGCCGATCTCGCTGATCGAGGAGGCCAGCTGGCCGGAGGCCGAGGCCACCGCCTCGGTGTTGGCCTGGGCTTCGGCGGCGGCGGCGGTCACCCCCCGGGAGTTGCCGGCGACGGCGCGCGTGGACTCCGCCATCTCGCTCGCCGTCGCGGCCAACCGCCGGGTCTCGATACCGACGCGGTCGATGGCGGCCCTGGTTTCGTCCTCGACCTTCTCGGCCATGGCGCAAAGGGCCGCGGCCTTGCCCTCTTCGGCCCGGCTGCGCTCCAGTTCCTGCGACCGGCGCAGGCGCTCGGCCTCGATGCCGTTTTCCTTGAACACCTCCAGCGCCCGCGCCATGGCGCCGACCTCGTCGCCGCGGTCGAGGCCGGGAATCTCGACCGTCAGGTCGCCTCCGGCCAGCCGGGCCATGGTCGCGGTGGCACCGGTGACGCCGTGATTGATGTGGCGGGCCAGCAGCCAGGTGACCAGAAAGGAAACCGCCAGCGCGACCAGTCCGGCCGCCAGCAGAATTGAAATCGCCCGGTCGGCATCGGCCACGGTCTCGGACTGGACCGTGGCCACCTCCTTACCCTGAATGGCGTTGATCTCGTCGACCTGCTTGCGGAGGGTGCCGTAAATCTTCTCGACGTTCGACAGCATGGCCAGCGCCGTGGCCGGATCGGCATCGAGCATCTCCAGGACATCCGCAACCGCCTTGCGATAGAAGGCGACCCCGCGCTGGATCGCCTCAAACAGCCCGGCCGCCGGCCCCGTCACGATCCGGCCGGTCTTGAGGTGGGTCAGCGCGAGATCGATCGTCCCCAGATTGTGCATGCACTCGGCGACCAGTTCCTTCAGCCTCGCCTCACTCACTCCGGCATTGGTCAGCGCCGCCGCCTGATAGATGCCGCCATTGGTTCTGGAAACCGCGAGCGTCAGGTCAGCCAGCGCGCTCTGTTCGCCGAACTCGACGAACAGCACCGAGGAGATCGTGGTCCGTTCGTTTTGAATCGTCGAATAGGAGAGTATGAAAAGCGGTATCGTGGTCACGGCGAAGACCACAACGATCAGGAACAGCTTGATCCGCAGAGAAACATTAGAGAACACATGAGCCATGGCTGCCTCCCGAACCGCTTTCCACGCCAACTGACGCAATAAACTCCGCACTATTTCATATTTACTTGTAGGCCCCTGCGAATATGACCACGTCGTCAATTTTCTTGACGTAGCTGGTCTTATCCATGATCTTCTTGGTCACCGGGTTGGTGAATTTATAATCGACCCAGCCGCTGCCCTTGGTCCTGGCCACCTCGAGGATTTCGAGGCCATAGGGTTTGCCCTCGATGTCCTTGAAGTCGTTGAGCGACTTGCCGACCATCTTGATGTTGAAGCCATGGGCGATGCGCAGGCCGTCCGACAGGTTGGCCGCCACGACATAAAGATCCCGGTCCACGAACGCCCCCTGGCGGTCGTTGAAAGCCGCAATCGCTTTGTCCCGCCCGTTGGCCGTCCAGAACGCCACGGCCTTCTCAACTAAAGATTGGGCTTCTTCTTTTGTCCCAAACTCACCCGCGATCGCCTGCGACAGGTCAAATGTTATAATCGCAGCCAAAAAAGTTAGTGCCATTGCTAATCTGCGCATGGCCGAAGCCTCCCTCGTTAACGCCGTTTATAGATTAGCGTGACCTGAGGGCTTGTCAACCGAGACCGACTGATTATCTTATGATTAGCAACGTTAACCATCTCAGTAATAGCAATGGTTAATCGCAATATTTTGCACAACACATCTATCAGTCTCTGGCAACATATTTATCAGCATCGGCACATCATGATAACATCATCAGTATTTTTCACAGGGTTTGTCAACTTTTTCTTCATATATACAGTTCTTTCCGATGAATTATTAATATTTTCTGGACTTTACGGCTTTTTTCTGGATTTTTTTGTCATCATCCCCGGTTTCATGTGGGAAATCTCCGGCCGATCGCTATAGTGTGCGGTGTTGATTCCAGCCGAAACGGATTCCCGATGGCCGCGCCGCTCGAAACCCGGTTTTCGCACCGCCTCTGGCTGCCGGTGCTGCTGGCCCTGCCCGTGATCGGCCTCGCCGCCGGGCCGCTATACGCCGCGCTGGTCTTCGGCCTGGGCGGCGTGGTCGCGCTCGATGCCGGATTGAGCAACCGCACCCTGCCGGCCATCGACCGCCACCTGGGCCTGCTCGCCCTGGCCTTCGCCGCTCTCTCGACCGTGGGGGTGCTGTGGTCGGTCGCGCCCGGCCATACCGCGGGCGCCGCCCGGCAACTCTCGCTGATCCTGGCGGCGGCGCTGATCGTGCTCGGCATCCCGCTGCCCGGGACCGAACGCTGCCGGACCCTGGTCCGCTGGCTGGCCTGGGCGGTCGGACTCGGAGTCTGCCTGCTCTGCCTCGACTCGACCCTCGGCTTTCGCCTTCAGGGGCTGGCCGGTCACGACGGCACCAAATACAGCCGCGGCCTCAACTATCTGGTGCTGATCGTCTGGCCGCTGCTGGCCCAGGCCGTGGCCGACCGCGACCGGCGGCGGGCCATCCTGCTGGCGGTGCTGATCACCCTTGCCGTCGAATTCGGCATCAGCACCACCGGCGCCCTGGCCCTGCTGACCGGCGCCGCCGTGCTGATCCTGGCGGCCCGACTGCGCCGCGCCACCGCGCCCTGGCTCTTTGGCGCGGTCGCGCTGGTGGTCACGCTGCTGCCGGCGCTGCTGCGCCTCGCCGCGACCTCCCGGCAGGCGCTGGAGCCCTACCTCAAGACCTCGGGCTTCCACCGGCTGGAAATCTGGGATTACATGTCGGCGCGCATCCTGGAACGACCGCTGCTCGGCTGGGGCCTGGGCGGCGCCACCGCGGTGCCGATCCGGCCCGAGGAGTTGGCCGGCTATCGCTGGGTCGCTCCCGGCGGCATCTATCCCCACAATCAATGGCTGGAGCTGTGGCTCGAAACCGGCGCCCTCGGCGTCGCCCTGGCGCTGGGCTTCCTGGCTCTGGTGCTGTGGCGCATCCGGCAGGCGCTGCCCGCCGCACTGCAACCCTTCGCCTACGCCGCCTGCGGCTCGGCGCTGACCATCAGTTGGCTGAATTTCGAGATCACCACCGATTCGTGGTGGGCGGCGCTGGCCGCCTCGGCGCTGCTGTTCCGGCTGGTCAGTGCGCTTCAGCCGCAGCCCCGCCCCCCGGCTCCGCAGGGGCACCGTGGATCATCGGCATCGTAACCAGACCAAAGAGAAAGACGCCGGCCATCACGATCAGGCAGTCGCCATAGGTCAGCACCAGGGTTTCGCGCTTCACCAGTTGCGCCAGCATCGCCATGGCGGCGCCGTCGGCGTTGGCCAGTCCGAGCGCGTCGAAGCGCGCCGACAGCCCGGCCACCAGATCCTGCACCACCGGCCGCGCCAGATTGATCTGGTCGCCGAGGCGGTTGAAATGCAGCGCCGCCTGATGCAGCACCAGGGTGTTGATCGCGGCAAGGCCGATGGCACCGCCGAGATTGCGCATCAGATTATAGAGGCCGCTGGCGTTCTTGAGCTTGTCGCGGGGCAGCCGGCCCAGCGACAGAGTGTTGATCGGAATGAAGCACAGCATCAGCGAGACGCCGCGCAAGGCCTGGGGCAGAAAGAGTTCGTTGAAGTCGGACTCGGCGGTCAGCTGGCCGTTTTGCCACAGCCCGACCGCGAAGAGGCCAAAGCCGCAGGCCATCATCAGCCGCAAATCCATGTGCTTCGAGAGCGCTCCCGCCAGCGGCGCCGACAGGAACTGAAAGGCGCCGGTCACGACCATGATCTCGCCGATCTGGAGGCTGTTCAGCCCCCGGACCTGGGCCAGAAACAGCGGCATCAGATAGACCGAGCCATAAAGCCCGACCCCGAGAATGAAACTGTAGACGCAGCCGAAGGCGAAATTGCGGTCCGTGAAGGCGCGGAGTTCGACGATCGGGTTTCTCGCCACCAGCACCCGCCAGAAGAACAGCACCCCGGCGATGACCATCACCGCAGCAAAACTCAGGATGGCGCGATCTTCCAGCCATTCGTGACGCGGCCCCTCCTCGACGACATATTCGAGGCTGCCGAGAAAAAGGGCCATGAACAGCAGCCCCGGCCAGTCGAAGCCCTCCAACAGCGAATAGTCGTGATGGTCGACATGAACCAGCTTCCAGACCGCGATCGTGACGAAGAATCCGGGCACGATGTTGATCAAGAACAGCCAGTGCCAGGAATAATGCTGGGTCAGCCAGCCGCCGAGGGTCGGCCCCAACGTCGGCGCCATGGTCGCGACCAGCCCGATCATCACCCCGACCAGCGGTCGCTTGTCCATGGGAAAGAGAATGAACGAGGTCGCGAACACGGTCGGAATCATCGCACCGCCGATAAACCCCTGGGCGGCCCGGAACACCACCATGCTGCCAAGAGAGCTGGAAAAGGCGCAGGCCAGACTCATACAGGTGAAACCGGCGCAGGAGAGTGAGAACAGCACCCGGGTCGACAGCAGCCGCGACAAAAAGCCCGAGAGCGGAATCATGATCACCTCGGCGATCAGGTAGGAGGTCTGCACCCAGCTGATCTCGTCGGCGCTGGCCGAGAGCCCGGCCTGGATTTCCGACAGCGAGCTGGACACGATCTGGATGTCGAGGATGGCCATGAACATCCCGACCACCATCACCATGAACGCGGCCCACTCCTTGAGGCCGACCGGCTTGCCGTCCATCTCAGCCGCCCCCGCGGGTATCGACGCCGACCACCACCGACAGCCCCGGCCGCAACCCGGCCGCATCCGGCAGCAAAATCCGCACCGGCACGCGCTGAACGATCTTGGTGAAGTTGCCGGTGGCGTTTTCCGGCGGCAGCAGGCTGAAGCGCGAACCGCTGGCCGGGGCCAGACTGCCGACCCTGCCGGCCAGGGTGCGGTCGGGGTAGGCATCGACGCTGACCCGGACCGACTGCCCGACCCGCATCCGGCGAAGCTGGGTTTCCTTGAAATTGGCGTCGATATAGAGCGAGCCCAGAGGCACCACCGCCATCAGCTGGACCCCCGGCCGCGCCAGCACGCCCAGTTGGACCGTGCGATTGCCGACCACGCCGTCGAGCGGGGCCCGGATCACGGTATGGCCGAGATCGTCCCGGGCCAGCGCCAGCTGCGCCTCGGCCTGGGCCAGCCCGGCCTCGACCTCGTGACGCCCGGCATCGAGAACCCCAAGCTGGTTGGTTTCAGCGCTCAGGGCCGCCCGCGCCCGGCTCAGCGCCGCCGCCGCCTTGGCCTGATCGGCGGTGGCGACCTCCAGCCGCTGCCGGGTGCCCCAGGAGTCGGCGGCGAGCGTGCGCGACCGCTCCAGTTCCAGCGCCGCCCGGCGCAGTTCGGCCTCGGCCGAGACGATCCCGGCCCGCGCCTGCTCAATCACCGCATGCTGCCAGACCAGCCGGGCCTGATTGGAAACCAGCGCCGCCCGCTGCGCCGCCACCCCGGCCGCGGCCTGATCGACCCGGGCGCGATAGTCGCTGTCGTCGAGCACCACAAGCACGTCGCCGGCCTTGACCGGCTGGTTGCTCTCGGCCCGCAATTCGCGGACATAGCCCGCCACCTTGGCGCTGATCGAGGCGATGTCGGCCAGGACATAGGCGTCGTCGGTGGACTCGATGAAGCGCCCCTCGGTCCACCAGCCCCAGCCGGCATTCGCCGCTCCCAGCAGCGCCGCCACGGCAAGGCCGCCCAGCACCACCCGCTTGCGCCCTGCCATCTTCGCCTCCCCGCCGGTCCGGCCGCCACGATGCCTCCGCGGTCGCCCCCGGTCAAGCTGAACTGAACGGTTCAGTTTTGCGTCTGACGCAGGCCGCTCCGGCGCGGGCGGCGATTGCGGCGGGCCGGCGCTCCGTGTCAGAGAGAACAGACTTGCCGCCGATCTCGCCCACGCCGCCCCGGAGACTGTCATGGCACCAGACGAGCCCTCCGCCGAACCGCCGGTCTCGAAGCTCGGGCAGATCGCGGAGGCGGCACGACTGCTGTTCCTGGAGCGCGGCTACGGCGCCACCAGCATGGATGCGGTGGCGCGGGCGGCCGGGGTCTCGAAGGCGACGCTTTACGCCCACTTCGCCGGCAAGGCCGAGCTGTTTTCGGCCATCGTCGCCGCCGAGTGCCACCGCTTCGTGCCCACGGTCGATGAGAGCGAAGTCGACGGCCTGCCGGTGCGCGATGGCCTCTTTCGCATCGGGCGCCGCTTCCTCGACCTGCTGATCTCGCCGCCGGCCCTCAGCGCCTATCGGGTGGTGGTGGCTGAAACGCCGCGCTTTCCCGAACTCGGCCGCGCCTTTTACAACGCCGGGCCGGCAACGACGCTGCGGGTGCTCGGCGGCTATCTCGAACGGGCGACGGCGCGGGGCGAACTCGCGGTCGCCGACCCGGCCACCGGCGCCGCCCTTCTGATCGGCATGATTCGCAGCCACCTGCAACTCTGCCGCCTGCTCGGCGTGATCGACGCCGTCAGCGAGTCCGAGCGCGACCGCCACGTCGGCGCCGCCGTCGACCTTTTCCTTCGCGGCTATGCCCCCCGATCCTGAGCCGCCCCACCACAGCGCCGGAAACCACCTATCGGGTTTATAGGCCGAGGCTCACCCCAAAACGGCTTAAATATCATTATCACATGGGTTGACACTTCCAGGGAGTATCGTTATGATACTTATCACTTCTTTGGGAGAGTTTCATGATATGGTCGTTCATTATTGAAATGCTTGTGTATGCCGTACCGGTTATTTTCGCCGGGCTTGTGGATAAGGGCCTTGTTTCTCTCGGCATGGATGCCTTTTTTTCAAAGATCATTCGCGACATCGTGGCCGAGCGACTCAAGAACCGCCTCAAGAGCCCGAGTTCACCGGCTGTGCCATCCCAGCCGGCGGCGCACCGCCAATTTCGCCACGCCCGCAATCCTGCCTCGGAGACCATCAAAAACCTCGAGTCGGAACTGAGAAGAGTTGAAACAAAGATGAAGGGGCTGAGCGAAAGGTTAAGAAATTATGAAATTAGTGATGATGAATACATGTCATTGAAATCAAAACTGCAAAAAGAACAGGATGAGATAAAGGATAAGCGCGATGCAGAAATCCGCGCCAGCAGGAACGAGGCGTTTCAAGAGGCGCTTATGCCATCGTATCGAAGAAATATATCGGATAAAAATCAAAACAAGCCGAGCGAACAAAAAATTTCTGATCTTCTTGGAGATATGTATTCGATATTGGTCGTCGTTATCACCATTGGAGCCTATGCCCTGAGCGTTTATGGCCTGATGGTCATTGCGCCGCTCGCCCCGACTTCAGCAGTATACGCCCCGGTGACATACGGGCCCAACGCCTTCTGGCGCAGATAGCGTCCAGAACCACTGGTGAACACCTCCCGGCCTCAAGAATCTCCTCATTTTTCCTGGATCCCGGAGCCGAAATCGGCTACCCGTTATTGGGTAGTTGAACGCGGACGGGATTGAGGACTGGGCGACCATGCCCATACCGTGGCGCTGGCCGCGAACCGCTGGTTCAATCAGGCGCGCCGCTGGCTGGGCTACCCCTGCTGGTCGATCTCGACCTATCTCAAGCTGAAGGTCAAGAACGCGGTCCGGTACATCGGCGATTACGAGGAGGCCGTGGCGACGGCGCGGCAGAACGAACTGCCCGAGTGGGCGAAGAGGTCGGATGTCTTGCTGTCGCTCTGGATGACCGCGAGGCGAACAAGTCCAGAAAGGCCGAAGCCAAGACCACCAGATCTGCCCCGAGCCGAGGAAACCCTGGCCGCGATCGTCGCGGCCGGCGGTGATGGCCGCCTGCTGTCGTTTGACATCGCCGACCGCTCGGCGTGCCGGGACGGTATTGAGGCCGACATGAAGGCTCATGGGGTCTACTACGGCGTCGTTCTCAACGCCGGCATCGCCCGCGACGTTGCGTTTCCGGCGATGACCGAGGATGAGTGGGACGCCGTGCTCGGGACCAATCTCGATGGCTTCTACAACGTGCTGCGGCCAATCGTCATGCCGATGGTCTCGGCCCGAAAAGGTGGTCGGATCGTCACCCTCTCCTCAGTGTCCGGACTGATCGGGAACCGCGGCCAGGTCAACTACAGTGCCGCCAAGGCGGGCATCGTCGGCGCAACCAAGTCCCTCGCCATTGAACTGGCGAAGCGCGCTATCACGGTCAATTGCGTGGCTCCCGGGGTGATCGCGACGCAGATGACGGCCGAACTCCCGATGGACGAGGTCGCCAAGCTCATACCCATGAGGCGGGCGGGCAGCCCCGACGAGGTCGCGGCGGTGGTCGCTTTCCTGTGCTCGGACGAAGCATCCTATGTCACCCGGCAAGTGATTTCGGTCAACGGAGGCATGATATGAGCCGCCGCGTCGTAGTCACAGGAATGGGCGGCGTAACCGCCCTGGGCGAAGACTGGCCGACCATCCGCTCCGCCTTCGAAGCCGGGCGCACCGGCGTCCGCTTCATGCCCGAGTGGGAACGCTTTACCGGCATCAACACGCGCCTCGCGGCGCCGGTCCCCGATTTCTCTGTGGACGACCGCTATCCACGGAAGAAGCTGCGCAGCATGGGCACGGTCGCCAAGATGGCGGTCTGCGCCACCGAGCGCGCCCTCGCTGATGCCGGCCTGCTGGACGACCCAGTGGTAAAAAGTGGCCGGACCGGGGTCGCTTACGGCTCCTCCTTCGGCAGTCCGGATTCCGTGCTGGGTTTTTACGAACTCAAGATGCACGGGGAGTCCCGAAACCTCACCGCAACCAACTACATTCGGATGATGGGGCACACCGCCCCCGTGAACATCGCGCTGTTCTTCGGCGCCACCGGCCGTGTCATCCCGACTTCCAGCGCGTGCACTTCGGGCAGTCAGGGCATCGGCTACGTCTACGAGGCCATCAAGTGGAACCGCGCCGACGTCATGGTCGCAGGCGGTGCCGAGGAGTTGGACATCACCGACAGCGCGGTCTTCGACACGCTTTATGCCACGAGCCAACGGAACGACCGTCCGTCAACTACGCCACGACCGTACGACGGCGACCGCGACGGCTTGGTCATCGGCGAGGGGGCGGCGACCCTGGTGCTGGAGGCGTTGGACCATGCGCGGGCGCGTGGTGCCCGCATCCATGCCGAAATCATCGGCTTTGGGACCAATTCAGACGGCAATCATGTTACCCAGCCCCAGGCCGAGACCATGGAGGTGGCGTTGCGTCTGTCCCTGGAGGATGCCAATCTGCCACCAGCAGAGGTCGGCTTCGTCTCCGGTCACGGCACGGCGACCGAATGGGGAGACATCGCCGAAACCCGGGCCACCCGAGCCGTCTTTGGCAGGCCAGTTCCCATCCACTCCCTGAAGAGTTACTTCGGGCATTCTCTGGGGGCTTGCGGCTCGATTGAAGCCTGGCTTGCTATCGAAATGATGAAGATGGGTCGGTTTGCGCCAACGGCGAACCTGGAGGTCGTCGACGAGAGATGTGCTGAATTGGACTACATCATGGGAGAAAGCCGCGACCTGGAGGTCGAACACATCATGTCGAACAACTTCGCATTTGGCGGTATCAACACGTCCCTGGTGTTCAGGCGGTGGCGATGACGACGACGGCCGGTATCGCCGGAGAGTCAGGAGGGGAAGGCCTGAGTGACCCGACCATTTATCCGCGACTGACTTGCTGGATGCTATTGGTCAGGCAGCTATTCTCGTGCTTTCTTACAATCCTGCCGCGACAAAATGGCGGCGCCAGGCGGCCAACGCACGGATGATCCACTGAAAGTGACGAGAACAATGAATCTCAGGCGCAATGTGAGTATTATTCATTATATCCGTTATGATAAGGAGAGACTCGCATGACAACTTGCAAAGACATGACGGATAGCCGAGGAAAATCCTGGAGCTATGTCCCGGAAACCCGGTTTGGACAATGGTTCCTCCGGACCAATATCTGGGCCGTACATGTGTTACGGCGAGCAATCAATGACCTTGACAGAATACTAACTGACCGGGAGCGGACACTCGTTAACCTGATCGCGCGTAAGCCTGCTATAACGGTGCAACATGGACTGTCCGCGGTGGCCGGGTTTGTTCGGACAGGGGGCCGCGCTTAGCGTTGAAAGCCAAGGGGGAGACGGAGTCAGCCCCTGATCAGAAAAGCCCCGTTGTCAAACGGGGCTTTTTGTCGTTTAGTCGGGGCACCGCATCTTTTTTGAGCGCCCCCTTTGATCACTCTCGACGCTCTCGACGACCTGTCCGGCCTTCGGCACGGCTTTTTCACCCGCGAGGGCGGGGTCAGCGAGGGGCATTACGCCTCTCTCAACTGCGGCTTCGGCTCGGGCGACGAACCGGCGCGGGTGGCCGAAAACCGGGCGCGGATCGCGGCGCGCCTCGCGGTACCGGCCGGGCATCTGGTGACCGTCTACCAGATCCACAGCCCGACCGTGGTCGTGGCCGACCAGCCCTGGCGGCCCGACCGGGCGCCCGAGGCCGATGCGATGGTCACCAACCGGCCCGGCCTCGCACTTGGCATTCTCACCGCCGATTGCGTGCCGGTGCTGTTCGCCGACCCGGCCTCCGGGGTGATCGGCGCCGCCCATGCCGGCTGGAAGGGCGCGTGCGGCGGCGTCGTCGCGGCGACGGTGGCGGCGATGGTGACCCTCGGCGCCCGGCCGGCGCGGATGGTCGCGGCGGTCGGCCCCTGCATTGCCCAACGCTCCTATGAGGTCGGCCCCGAATTCCCGGGCCAGTTCGCGCCTGCGGATGCCGACTTCTTCACCCCCGCCGCCCGCCCCGGCCATTATCTCTTCGACATCGGCGCCCTGGTCGAGCGGCGGCTCGCCGACCAGGGCATCGGCGTGATCCAGCGCTGCTCCAACGACACCGCCGCCGAAGAGCAGCACTTTTTCAGCTATCGCCGCGCCACCCTCCGCGGAGAGCCGGTGTATGGCCGCGGCCTGTCGGTCATCGTGCTCGATGCCTGAGCCGGCGGCCCCCGAACCGGTGCTGGTTTGCGAAGACAACCGCAGCCTGCTCGCCCGCCTCGCCGCCGACAGCGTCCAGCTGATCGTGACCTCGCCGCCCTATAACATCGGTAAATCTTACGAACTGCGCTCGAGCCTGGAAAGCTATCTCGAAGACCAGCGCCGGGTGATCGCCGCCTGCGTCCGGTTGCTCCATCCGCGGGGCTCGCTGTGCTGGCAGGTCGGCAACCACGTCCAGGACGGCGAGATCGTGCCCCTCGACAGCCTGCTCTACCCGGTGTTCAAGGAACTGGGGCTGCGCCTGCGCAACCGCATCGTCTGGCACTTCGAGCACGGGCTGCACTGCTCGAAGCGGCTCTCGGGGCGCTACGAAACCATCAACTGGTTCAGCCGCAGCGACGATTACACCTTCCATCTCGACCCGATCCGGGTGCCGCAGAAATATCCGGGCAAGAAGCATTTCAAGGGACCCAACCTCGGCCAGCTTTCGGGCAACCCGCTGGGCAAGAACCCGGGCGACGTCTGGATCTTTCCCAACGTCAAGAACAACCATGTCGAAAAGACCTGCCACCCCTGCCAGTTCCCGGTCGAACTGGTGGAACGGCTGGTGCTGGCGCTGACCGACCCCGGCGACACCGTGCTCGATCCCTACATGGGGGTCGGCAGTTCGGTGGTCGCCGCAACCCGGCACGGCCGACTCGGAATCGGCTGCGACACCATTCCCGGGTATGTCGAGGTCGCCCGCCAGCGGCTGGCCGCCCTTCGCGATGGCCATTTGCGCACCCGGCCGATGGACCGGCCGGTCTGGGACCCGGAAAACGGTGCCGCCGGGGCCTGAAGCGGCGCCCCGCGATGTTCCGGCCATTTACCATGCCCACCCAATGATTTATTAATTATGACCGGTTCGGGGCAGGGAGTTGCGGGTTGATGGTCGGGTCGATGATGGGACGACTGGGAGTTGGTGTTCTGGCGCTGCTGCTGGCAGTGGCGTGCGCCGTGATCGCGGGGCCGGCGACGGCTCAGTCGCTGCCGCCGCTCGATGTTCAGCGCGATCAGCTGACCCGCGAACTGCCGCCGCTCTGGCATCTCGAAACCTTTTCTCCAGGCACGCCCCAACCCGGCGAAGCTGCCGCCAAGGACGCGCCCGACCGGCCGGTGGTCCAGGCCTTCACGGCGGTGGTCAGCCTGTCGGTCTCGACCTTCACCATCGATTCCCAGCGCGGCCCGTTCACGCTGCTGCGCGCGGTCGCCGAGCAGGGCACGCGCAAGACCCTGTCGGGCCTGATCAAATCGACCCGGCGCGAAGGCGGCGGCTGGACGGTGCGGGTCGGCATCCAGAACATCTTCGTCCTCGACAACATCGGTCAGCCCGCAGACCGCTTCCAGGGCCGCACCGCCATCGTCGGCTCGCCCGAGGCGGCCAAGCTGTTGGGCGACCTGGAACAGACGGCCAAACAGCAGAACGAGGCCGAAGCCCAGCGCCAGCGCCGCCAGCAGGAACAGCTCGACCAGCAACTCTCGGTGGTCAAGGCCGAAGCCCAGCGCATCGCCGCCGACCACGCGCTGGTCGACCAGCGCGCCGCCGCCCTGGCCTCGGTCAAGCGCCAGCTCCTGGAAGGCGAACGCCCGGCCCGAATCGCCGCCTACGAAGCGGCCATGAAATCGGACGACGTCTCCGTGCGGGCAATGGCCCTGTCGGCCGCCCTGACCGGCCGCGACACCCTCGTGGCCAATCTTGCCCTCCGCCATACCCTGGTCGGCAAGAAAAGCCTGCCGGTCCAGCTGTTCGCGACCCGCGAGAACAAGGACAGCGAAACCGTGCTCAACAATCTCGGGCCGCTGACCCTGACCATCGAGCGCTTCGACGGCGCGAGCGGCGCCATCGAGGGCAAGATGGGCGCGCCCGGCTATTCGATCGCCCTGCCCGGCAGCGCCACCGGCTACCTCGCCCAGACCGAGCTGACGGTCAACACCTACGGCTGCTCGCTGCAACTGCGGCTTTCCGAGGTCGAAACCCTGGACGGCGTCTTCCGCTGCCAGACCCTGCCGGCCCTGATCGCCCGCATCACCCTCGACTGAGCGGTCCCATGCGCCCCGGCTCCTGCTCCTTCAGCCTCCTCGCAACCCTCGCCGCCCTGGCCCTGCCGGTGCCGGGCGGCGGCCTGAACGCGGCCGAAGCCCCGGACAAGCTGACGCCGCAGTCGTCACCGACTCCGGTGATCCAGACCTTGACCGCCACGGGGCCGCAAGGCGCCGACGGCAAACCATTGCCCGTGCTGGTGCCGATGCTGCCGCCCCGGCCGGCACCGCCCTTGTCGCCGCCGGCTCAGAAGGCCACCGAAGGCGCCGCCCCGGCCGCCGCCCCGCTGTCGGTAACGCTGCGCCCGGACAAGGCCGAGACGCCGCCGCCGCCGGCCGCCAAGCCGGCCGCGGACTCGGCCCGCGCCGCGGCGCCCGAAGCCAAGCCGGCGCCGCCACCGGCCAAAAGTGCGGCAACGGCGAGGAAGCCCGAACGGGTGGTCCGCTATGCCAGCACCGAGATCAACGTCCGCCCCCGGCCCAACCGGAACGCCCGCCGCATCGATGTCATCGACGAAGGCGCCGCGGTCGAGGTGATCGGTCCGGTGATCGATGGCAAATGGGTGAAGGTGGCGCGGCGCGGCGAGGTCCTCGGCTATGTCGTCGCCGACTATTTGCTGACCCACCCGCCGGCGCCCCACTGACGGCGCCCCCCGGCCGATCCGGACTTCAGGCCGCCGAGCGCCGCGCCCGCGCCATCGCCGCCAGTTGGTACAGCACGCGGGCGGTCAGGGTTTCGTCGGGCATGCCGGTGCGTTTGCATTCGGCCTCGGCCTCGACCAGCCGCTCCAGCGCCTGGCGCAGCTGGGCCGGCGGCCACTGGCGGAGCTGGGCGCCGAATGCCGCTTGCATCTTGAAGAACACCGGCGGTTTCAGAGCCTTGACCGCGGCCTCGCCGGCCATGCCGGCCGCGATTTCGGCCTGAACCCAGAACAGGCGCTGAAAATGGCGCTGAGCGGCGCGCAAAACCGCCACCGCCGCCATACCCTCGGCAAAAAGCCGCACCAGCGCGCGGTCGAGGCTGGGAAAATCGCCCGAGGCCGCGGCCCAGGCCGGATCATCAAGGGACAGGAGAGAGGCGCTGTCGCCGACTGCGGCCTGAACCTCCTCCAGCCCGACCCGGCGCTCGCCCCGGCCGGGACCGGCATCCATGTAAAGCGCCAGCTTCTCGATCTCGCTGCGCGCCACCAGCCGGTCGCCAACCAGATTGGCCGCGAGATAGGCCTGGGCGTCGGGGTCGAGCACCAGCCCGGCCGCCGCCGCCAACTCGACCATCACCCGGCGCAGCGCCGATTCGTCTTCCATGTAGCAGGGCAGCGCGGCGCCGGCCGCCGCCGCCTCGAAGGCAAGGCGGAGCCGGGAGCGGGCGCCGAGGTCGCCGGCCTCGGCCACAACCAGACTGTCGCCGGCCACCGCGGCGACAAAGAGGCCGGCAAAGGCGGCGGCGACGCCGTCGTCGGCCTCGCGCAGCCGAATCAGGCGGCGCCCGCCGGTCAGCGACAGCGCCGCAACCTCGTCGACCAGCCGGGCGGGGTCGCCGGCCACGCCTTTGGCAGTCAGCTCGGAGACCCGGAACGGATCTACAAGGTCGGACACCACCGAGCGGGCCAGGGTGTCGGCGCGGTCACGCACCAGCCCGGCGTCGGGGCCGTAGACCAGCACCGCCCGGATCTTCGGGTCCGGACGGGCGATGAAGGCCTCGATTCCCTTGCCCTGGAGCTTCACGAGCCGGCGCGCCCCCCCCTGCGATCAGACCACGATGTTGACGATCCGGTTCGGCACCACAATCACCTTGCGCACCGGCTTGCCGTCGAGCGCCCGCACCACCCCGGAATCGGCCAGCGCCGCCGCCTGGGCCTCGGCTGCCGGCAGATCCTTGGCCAGCGACAGGGTGGCGCGCAGCTTGCCATTGACCTGAACCGCGACCGTGACCACGTCGTCGGCGACCAGCGCCGGGTCGAACACCGGCCAGGGCTGCTCGGTCAGCGGCGTCTCATGGCCGAGCTGGCTCCAGAGTTCTTCCGCCAGATGGGGCGTAATCGGGTTGATCAGACCGACCAGCGCCTCCAGCCCCTCGCGCAGCGCCCAGGCCTCGCCCTCGCCGGCGCCGAGATCGGCCAGGGTGTTGGCCAGCTCGCGAATCCGGGCCACCGCCTTGTTGAAATGGAACTTCGCCAGATCCTCGGTGATTGCGGCCACGGTCTTGTGGCTGGCGCGCCGGGCCGCGGCGGCCCTGGCCGAGAGGCTGGCGGGCAGCGGCGAGCCCGGAGCCGGCAGCGGCACCGCCGGCTCGGTCGCAATCCGCCACAAGCGGCCGAGAAAACGCCAGGCGCCGTCGATCCCCGATTCAGTCCATTCGAGGTCGCGCTCGGGCGGGCTGTCGGACATCAGCAAGAGCCGCGCGGTGTCGGCGCCATAGGCATCGACCACCCGCTCCAGACCGACGACGTTCTTCTTGGACTTGCTCATCTTCTCCAGCCGGCCGACCGCCACCGGGCTGCCGTCGGAGAGCCGTTGCGGCCGGCCGTCCCGCTCCTCGACCTCTTCCGGATAAAGCCAGCCGCCGGCCTCGTCCTTGTAGGTCTGGTGGGTGACCATGCCCTGGGTCATCAGGCCGGCGAAGGGCTCAGCGACGTTGAGATAGCCGCAGCGCTTCAGCGCCCGGGTGAAGAAGCGGGAATACAGGAGATGAAGCACCGCATGCTCGATGCCGCCAATGTACTGATCGACCGGCAGCCAGTAGTCGGCGGCCCTGGGATCAAAGCCGCGCGTCGTCTCGCCCGGCGAGGTAAAGCGGGCGAAATACCAGGAGGATTCGAAGAAGGTGTCGAAGGTGTCGGTCTCGCGGAGCGCCGGCCGGCCGCACGCCGGACAGGCTGTGTGCTTCCAGCTCGGATGATGCTCCAGCGGATTGCCCGGCTTGTCGAAGCTGACATCCTCGGGCAGGCGCACCGGCAGCTGATCGTCGGGCACCGGCTGAATACCGCAGGCCTGGCAATGGACCACCGGAATCGGACAGCCCCAATAGCGTTGCCGCGACACGCCCCAGTCGCGCAGGCGATACTGAATCGTGCGCTGACCAATACCGAGCGCCTCCAGTCGCTCGCCCGCCGCCTGCTTGGCGGCATCGACCGCAAGGCCATTGAGAAAGCCCGAGCGGGCGAGGGTGCCGGGGCCGGTGTAGGCCTCGGCACCGACGTGGAAGCTCGCCGGATCGGCGCCCTCGGGAATCACGACTTCGGTGACAGGCAGGCGATATTTCCGCGCAAAATCAAGATCGCGCTGGTCGTGGGCCGGACAGCCGAAGATGGCGCCGGTGCCGTATTCCATCAGCACGAAGTTGGCGACGTAGACCGGCAGCGCCGCCCCGGCGATGAAGGGGTGATGCACGGTCAGGCCGGTGTCGAACCCCAGCTTTTCGGCGGTCTCGATCGCGGCTTCGCTGGTGCCGGTGCGGTTGCAGTCGGCAATGAAGGCGGCCAGTTCGGCACGGCCACCGGCCAGTCCGGTGGCCAGCGGGTGGTTGGGCGAGATGGCCACGAAGGCGGCGCCAAAAAGGGTGTCGGGCCGGGTGGTGAAAACCTCGAGGCCCTCGCCCGAGCCGGTCAGGGTGAAGGTCAGGCGGGCGCCGCTGGACCGGCCGATCCAGTTCTCCTGCATCAGCCGGACCTTGTCGGGCCAGCGCTCCAGGGTCGACAGCCCCGCCAGCAGGTCCTCGGCGAAATCGGTGATGCGCAGGAACCATTGCGAGAGCTGGCGCTTTTCCACCAGCGCCCCCGAGCGCCAGCCGCGGCCGTCGATCACCTGCTCGTTGGCCAGCACGGTGTTTTCGACCGGATCCCAGTTGACCCAGCTTTCCTTGCGATAGGCCAGCCCGGCCTTGAGGAAATCCAGGAACATCTTCTGTTCGTGGCGGTAATAGTCGGGGCTGCAGGTTGCGACCTCGCGGCTCCAGTCATAGGCCAGCCCCATGATCCGCAGCTGCTCGCCCATCACCTTGATGTTCTCGAAGGTCCAGGCGGCGGGATGGACCTTG
>JBAXPR010000056.1:0-22579 GCA_037132135.1 Rhodospirillaceae bacterium | reverse complement strand
TGGTCCGAGCCAAGGCCGGGCAAGGCCGTGGTCGGCAGCGCCCCGAGCTGGGTCGAGGTCAGGCCGCGAACCTGGGTCGTCGACAGGCCGAGCAGCTGATCCGAGGTCAGGCCGGGCAGCGCCGTCGTGGTCAGCGCGCCCAGCTGGTCCGAGCCGAGGCTTTGCACCGCCGTCGCCGCGAGCGCCGCGAGTTCGGCCAGGGTCAGGCCGAGCAGCTGGGTCGTGGTCAGGGCGCCCAGCCCGGTCGTGGTCAGGCCGGGCAGCGCCGTCGTGGTCAGCGCCCCGAGCGCGGTCGAACTCAGGCCCGAGAGCACGGTCGTGGTCAGCAGGCCGAGTTCGGTCGAGGTCAGGCCGCGGATCTGGGTCGTGGTCAGGGCGCCGAGGCCGGTCGAGCTGAGGCCGGCCAGCGCCGTGGTCGGCAGGAGGCCGAGGGCGCTCGAACTGAAGCCGCGCAGCTGGGTCGTCGACAGCGCCAGGAGTTCGGTCGAACTCAGGCCGGGCAGCGCCGTGCCCGGCAGGAGGCCGAGACCGGTCGAGCTGAGGCCCCGGAGCTGGGTCGTCGACAGGGCGGCCAGCTGGTCCGAGCCAAGGCCGGGCAAGGCCGTGGTCGGCAGCGCCCCGAGCTGGGTCGTGCTGAGCGCGGCGATCTCGATCACCGTCAGGGCGCCGAGCTGATCCGAACTCAGGCCCGCGAGCTGGGTGACGGTCAGAGCCTGGACTGCGGTCGTGGTCAGGCCGGGCAGCGCGGAGACCGTCAGGGCTCTGATCCCGGTCAGGCTCAGCGCCAGGATCTGGGTCGTGGTCAGGGCGCCGAGCTGCGCCGAACTCAGACACTGGACCGCCAGCACACCGATTTCGGTCGCGGTCAGGCCCGTCAGCTGGGTCGTGCTGAGCGCGGCGAGATCGTCCGGGGTCAGGCCGGGCAGCGCCGTGGTGGTCAGGGCGCCGAGCCCGGTCGGGGTCAGGCCCGCGAGCTGGGTCGTCGACAAGACCCCGAGCTGGTCCGACCTCAGACCCGCGAGCTGCGCCGGGGTCAGGCCCGCGAGCTGCGCCGGGGTCAGCCCGCCCAGGGCGGTGGTGGTCAGGGCGCCGAGCCCGGTCGACGCCAGCCCGGCAATGCCGGCGCAGGTCAGCATCGCCAGCTGGTCCGAGGTCAGGCCGTGAATCGCGGTCACGGTCAGCGCGCCGATCAGCGCCGGGGTCAGGGTCTCGATCTGATCGCTGGTCAGGGCGCCGATCTGGTCCGAGGTCAGCCCGCCGATCTGAACCGGGGCCAGGGCGCCGAGCATCTCGGAGCTGAGGCTCACGATCTGCGTCGTCGTCATCGCGGCGATCTGATCCGAGGTCAGTGTGTTGAGCTGTGCCGCGGTCAGCCCGCTCAGCTGGTCCGAGGTCAGCCCCTGCAGTGCCGTCGGCGTCAGCAGGCCGATCCTGGTCCAGGTCAGACCCTCGATCTGAGCCAGGGTCAGGACTCCGAGCTGGTCTGATGTCAGGCCCTGCAGCACCGTCGTCGACAGGCCGCCCAACTGATCCGGGTTGAGCCCGCCGATCTGTGTGGAGGTCAGGGCGGCGAGCAGCCACGAGGTCAGCCCGGCGAGCTGACCGTTCGAAAGCCCGCCGAGTTCGGCCGGAGTCAGTCCCGCGCCCTGCCCGGTGGTCAGCGCCGCCAGCTGATCCGAGGTCAGGCCCTGCAACGCCGCACCGCTCAGAGCGCCGAGGCCGGTTGCGCCGAGGCCGGCAAGCTGGACCGTGGTCAGGGCGCCGAGCTGATCCGACCCCAGCGCCTGCAACGCCCCGGTCGAAAGGGCCGCGATCAGGGTCGCGCCAAGACCGGCGAGCTGCGCCGTCGCCAGCCCGCCCAGCTGGTCCGAGGTCAGGCCCTCGACCGCGGTCGCGGTCAGGGCGCCGAGGCCGGTCGCGCTCAGACCCGCGAGCTGCGCCGTGGTCAGGGCGCCGAGCCCGGTGACGCTGAGACCGGCGAGCTGCGAGGTTGCGAGGCTGCCCAGCTGGTCCGAGGTCAGCCCCGCGAGCTGGACCGTCGTCAGCCCGGTCAGCCCGGTCGCGCTGAGGCCGGCGAGCTGCGCCGCGGCCAGAGCGCCCAGCTGGTCGGACGTCAAGCCCTGCAACGCCGCACCGGTCAGGGCGCCGAGGCCGGTCGCGCTAAGGCCGGCAAGCTGCGCCGTGGCCAGAGCACCCAGCTGATCCGAACCGAGGCCCAGCAACGCCGTGGTGGTCAGGGCACCAAGGTCGGCGGAATTCAGCCCGGACAGGGCCGTCGTGGTCAGGGCCACCAGCTGACCCGAGCCGAGGCCGATGATCTGGTCCGGGCCGAGCGCGCCCCACTGGGCGGCGCTGAGGCTGCCGATCTGCCCGGTGCCGAGACCGCCGAGTTCGGTTGCGGTCAGGCCGGCCAGGGCGGTGGCGGTCAGGGCCAGCATCCCGGTGGTGGTCAGGCCGGCGAGCTGGGTGAGCGTGAACCAGCCCAGTTGGGGCGCGGTCAGGGCGGCGAGCTGGCTGGTCGTCAGGACGCCGAGCTGGGACGGGCCGAGGCCGTCCAGCTGGGCCAAAGTCAGCGCGCCGACCTGGGTCGGGGTCAGCGCCGCGAGCTGGGCCGGGGACAGGCCGGCGAGCTGGGAGGCTGCCAGCGCGGCGGTCTGGCTGGTGGTCAGCGCCTGGAGCGCCTCGCTGCCGAGACCGCCGAGCTGGCTGACGCTGAAAGCGCCGAGCTGGGCCGGAGTCAGGCCGCCCAGCTGGGCCAAGCTGAGCAGCGCCACCTCGTCCGGGGTCAGGCCGGCCAGCTGCGCCGTGCCGAGACCGGCCAGCTGGCCGGCGCCGAGGCCGCTCAGCTGGTCGCTGGTGAAGGCGGCAAGGTCGGCGGCGCTGAGGCCACCCAGCGCCGTCACCGTGATCTCGGCCAGCTGGGTGGCGCTGAACGCCGCCAGCTGGGCCGTGGTCAGCGCCCCGATCAGGGTCGAGGTCAGGCTGTGGCTCTGGCTCGCCGTCAGCCGCGCCAGCGCCCCGGCATGCAGGCCGCCGGCCGCAGCC
The DNA here is from genome assembly GCA_037132135.1 of Rhodospirillaceae bacterium. Lineage (GTDB taxonomy): Bacteria > Pseudomonadota > Alphaproteobacteria > Azospirillales > Azospirillaceae > BOG-933. Next base: position 19,534 of record JBAXPR010000056.1, on the reverse strand, counting down.
GCGGTCAGCGCCTCGAGCTGGCCCGGGGCCAGGGCCAGGATCTGATCCTCGGAGAAGCCGCCGAGCTGGGTCGCGCTGAAGCCGGTCAGGGCCGCGGGCGTGATCGCCCGGATCGCGCTGGTGCCGAGGCCGGGCAACCGGTCAAGCGCCAGCGCGCCGAACGCCGCCCCGCCGAGCGCGCCGATCTGCGCCGGGGTCAGCGCGCCCAGCTGATCGCTGCCAAGGGCGCCGAACTGGGTCGGGGTCAGCGCCGCGATCTGGCCGCTGCCGAGGCCGCCCAGCTGAGTGCTGGTGAAGACGGCGAGCTGGCCCGGCGACAGACCGCCGAGCTGCGACAGGGTCAGCCGGCCGAGCTGGTCGGCGCTCAAACCGGCGATCGCCGCCGTGCTCAGCAGACCGATCCGGGTCGCGCCAAGACCGCCGAACGCCGCCGGCGTCAGCACGCCGAGCCCGCTCGAGGTCAGGCCGGCGACGGCGGTGCCGGTGATCGCGCCCCACTGGGCGGCGCTGAGGCTGCCGATCTGCCCGGTGCCGAGACCGCCGAGTTCGGTTGCGGTCAGGCCGGCCAGGGCGGTGGCGGTCAGGGCCAGCATCCCGGTGGTGGTCAGGCCGGCGAGCTGGGTGAGCGTGAACCAGCCCAGTTGGGGCGCGGTCAGGGCGGCGAGCTGGCTGGTCGTCAGGACGCCGAGCTGGGACGGGCCGAGGCCGTCCAGCTGGGCCAAAGTCAGCGCGCCGACCTGGGTCGGGGTCAGCGCCGCGAGCTGGGCCGGGGACAGGCCGGCGAGCTGGGAGGCTGCCAGCGCGGCGGTCTGGCTGGTGGTCAGCGCCTGGAGCGCCTCGCTGCCGAGACCGCCGAGCTGGCTGACGCTGAAAGCGCCGAGCTGGGCCGGAGTCAGGCCGCCCAGCTGGGCCAAGCTGAGCAGCGCCACCTCGTCCGGGGTCAGGCCGGCCAGCTGCGCCGTGCCGAGACCGGCCAGCTGGCCGGCGCCGAGGCCGCTCAGCTGGTCGCTGGTGAAGGCGGCAAGGTCGGCGGCGCTGAGGCCACCCAGCGCCGTCACCGTGATCTCGGCCAGCTGGGTGGCGCTGAACGCCGCCAGCTGGGCCGTGGTCAGCGCCCCGATCAGGGTCGAGGTCAGGCTGTGGCTCTGGCTCGCCGTCAGCCGCGCCAGCGCCCCGGCATGCAGGCCGCCGGCCGCAGCCGCGGTCAGCGCCTCGAGCTGGCCCGGGGCCAGGGCCAGGATCTGATCCTCGGAGAAGCCGCCGAGCTGGGTCGCGCTGAAGCCGGTCAGGGCCGCGGGCGTGATCGCCCGGATCGCGCTGGTGCCGAGGCCGGGCAACCGGTCAAGCGCCAGCGCGCCGAACGCCGCCCCGCCGAGCGCGCCGATCTGCGCCGGGGTCAGCGCGCCCAGCTGATCGCTGCCAAGGGCGCCGAACTGGGTCGGGGTCAGCGCCGCGATCTGGCCGCTGCCGAGGCCGCCCAGCTGGGCCGCCGACAGCGCACCCAGCTGGCTCGGGGTCAGGACGCCGACCCCGGCCGGAGTGAGGCCGCGCAGCTGGGTCACGGTCAGCGCCGCGATCTCGTCGAAACTCAGACCCCGAAGCTGGCTGGCGGTCAGGGCGCCGAGCTGGGCCGGGCCGAGGCCGCCCAGCTGATCCAGGGTCAGCGCCGCCAGCTGGGCCGGCCTGAGGCCGACGATCTGCGCCGGCCCGAGGGCGGCGAGCGCGGCCGGGGTCAGGCCGCCGAGCTGGTCGGCCGAAAGCGCGCCCAGCTGGGTCACGGTCAGGCTGCGCAGCTGGCTGCTGCTCAGCGCCGCCAGCTGGCCCGGCGTGAGGCTACCGAACTGAGCCAGGGTCAACTCGCCGATCTGGCTGCTGCTCAGACCGCCGAGCTGGGCCTGGGTCAGCAGCGCGATGGTATCGGGCGCGAGACGGTGCAGCTGGGCCGTGGTCAGCGTCCCGAGCTGGCTCGCGGTCAGGGCGCCGAACTGCTCGGCGCTCAGGCCGGCCAGCCGGGTTGCGGTCAGGCTGCGCAGCTGGCTGCTGGTCAGCGCCGCCAGCTGGGGCCCGGTCAGCGCCGCCAGCTGGTCGGCCGACAGCGCCGCGACCTGCACGGTGGTCAGGGCGCCGAACTGGGTGGTGCTGAGGGCCGCGATGTCTTCCGCCGACAGCGCGAGGAGCTGGGCCTCCGACAACGATCGGATGTCGATCGCGCTCAGACCGGCGAGCTGGTCGACGGTCAGGCCGCCGAGCTGGGCCGCGCTCAGACCGGCGAGCTGGGCGGTGCCGAGGGCGCCGAGCTGGGTCGCCGACAGCGCGCCCAGCTGGTCCAGGGTCAGGGCGCCAAGCTCGGCCGGACTGAGGCCACGCAGCTGAGCGGCGGTCAGGGCCGCGATCTCGTCGACGCCAAAGCCCTGAATCTGGCTGGTGGTCAGGGTGCCGAGCTGGGCCGGGCCGAGGGCGGCGAACTGGCCGGGGCTCAGCGCGGCGAACTGGGCCGGCCCGAGGCCGGCGAGCTGGGCCGGGCTGAGGATGGCGATCGCGGCCGGGGTCAGGCCGTCGAGCTGGTCGGCCGAGAGCGCGCCCAGCTGGGCCGCGCTCAGGCTGCGCAACTGCCGGTCGTCGAGGGCCGCGAGCTGGGCCGGAGTCAGGCCGGCGAACTGGGCCAGGGTCAGCTGGCCGAGCTGGCTGCCGCTCAGACCGCCGAGCTGGGTCAGGCTCAACCGCCCGATGACGTCCGGAGCGAGGCCGTGCAGCTGGACGGCGGTCAGCGCCCCGAGCTGGCCCGCGGTCAGGGCGCCGAACTGCTCGGCGCTGAGGCCGGCCAGCCGGGTCACCGTCAGGCTGCGCAGCTGGCCGCTGGTCAGGGCGCCGAGCTGCGCCCCGCCGAGGGCCGCCAGCTGGTCCGCGGTCAGCGCCACTATCTGCACGGTGGTCAGGGCCGCAAACTGCCGAGCGGTGAGAACCGCGATGTCGTCGACCGTCAGCGCCGCGAACTGGGCGGCCGACAGCGACCGGACACCGGTCGGACTGAGGCCGCGCACCTGATCGCCGGTGAGAGCACCGACCTGGGTCGCGCTCAGGCCGGCGAGCTGGGCGGTGCCGAGGGCGCCGAGCTGGGTCGCCGACAGGACGCCGAGCTGGACCGCGCTCAGGGCGCCGAGTTCGGTCGGGCTGAAACCATGCAGCTGAGTCGCGGTCAGGGCCGCCATCGCCTCGGCGCCGATCCCCTGGAGCTGGCTGGTGGTCAGGGCGCCGAGCTGGGCCGCGCCGAGCCCGCCGACCTGACTGAGGCTGAGCGACCCCAGCTGCAGCGGCCCCAGGCCGGCGAGCTGCGTCACACTGAGGGTGGCCAGCGCGGCCGGGCTCAGGCCGTCGAGCTGGTCGGCCGAGAGCGCGCCCAGCTGGGTCGCGGTCAGGCTGCGCAGCTGGCGGTCGCCGAGGGCGGCGAGCTGGGCCGGGGCCAGGCCGCCGAGCTGGGTCAGGGTCAGCTGGCAGAGCTGGGAGCCGCTCAAACCGCCGAGCTGGGTCAGGGTCAGCCGCCCGATACCGTCGGCGGTCAGGCCGCGAACCTGGGCGCAGCTGAGCGCCCCGATCTGGCTGGCGGTCAGGGCGCCGAACTGCTCGGCGCTGAGGCCGGCCAGCCGGGTCACCGTCAGGCTGCGCAGCTGGCCGCTGGTCAGGGAGCCGAGCTGGGTCAGGGTCAGCGCCGCCAGTTGCGTGGCCGACAGCGCCGCGACCTGCGCGGTGGTCAGGGCGCCAAGCTGGGTGGCGCCGAGGACCGCAATGTCGTCCGCGGTCAGCGCCGCGAGCTGGACCGCCGACAAGGCACGGATGTCGAGCGAACTCAGGCCGCGCAGCTGATCGCCGGTCAGAGCGCCAATCCCGGTCGCGGTCAGGCCGCCGAGCTGGGTCGTGCTCAAGGCCGCGAGCTGGGCGGCCGAGAGTGCGCCGAGCTGGCCCGGGCCGAGAGCGCCGAGCTGACCCGCCCCAAGGCCGCGCAGCTGGGTCACGGTCAGGGCCGCGATCTCGTCGCTGCCGAGGCCCTGGAGCTGGCTGGTGGTCAGGCCGCCGAGCTGGGCCGCGCTGAGACCGCCAAGCTGACGCGGGCTGAGCGCGGCCAGCTGGACCGAGCCGAACCCGGCGAGCTGGGCCGGGCTGAGCGAGGCGAGCGCGGTGGCGCTCAGGCCGTCGAGCTGGGTTACGGTCAGAGCCGCGACGCCGGCGACGCTGAGGCCGTCGAGCTGGCGACCACTCAAGGCCCCGAGCTGGGCCGAACTCAGGGCAACGATCTGGCGGGTTGTCAGGGCCCCGATCTGGAACGAGCCGATGCCGCCGAGCTGGTCCCCGGACAGCGCCGCGATCTGCACGGTGGTGAGACCGGCCAGCTGGGTCGCGGTCAGGATGGCGAGCTGGGTCGCGGTCAGGGCGCCGACCTGATCGTCGGACAGCAAGGCGAGCTGTTTTGCCGCGAAGCCATGGAGCTGGGCCGGGGTCAGGGCCGCGATGACCTCCCCGCCGAGCGCCAGCAGCTGGGCCGTGCTCAGCGCCCCCAGCTGGAGCGTGGTCAAGCCGCCACTCTGCACGGTGGTCAGGCCGGCGACGACATCGGTGGCAAGGCCGCGGAGGGTCGCGGGCCCCAGCGCCGCCAGTTGCTTCGCGGTCAGGCCCGGCAGCTGATCGACCGACAGCGCGCCGCTCTGGTTCGCGCTGAGGCCGGCCAGCTGAGCGGTGGTGAGGGCGCGAATCTGGTCCGAGGTCAGGGCGCCGACCTGGACCGTGGTCAGCGCCGCCAGTTGGGTCGTCGCGAGGGCGCCGACCGCGGTGGCGGTGAGGGCCGCGATCTGGTCGGTGCCGAGGGCTGTGACCTGGGCCGCGCTCAGGCTGCGCACCTGCGCGAGCGAAAACGCCGCCAGCCCCTCGGGACTGAGGCTGCCGGTCTGGGCCGTGCCCAGGCCCTTGATCTGGGTCGGGGTGAGGCCCCTGATCTGCGTGGTCGACAGCGCGCCCAGCTGGACGCTTCCCAGCGCGCCGAGCTGGCTGCCGGTCAGCGCCCCGAGTTGCCGGGCGGTCAGACCGCCGATCTGCTCGATGCTGAGCGCCCGAATCTGGGTCGCGGTCAGAAACGGCATCTGCGCGGCACTGAGGGCGCCAACCTCGTCGGCGGTCAGGGCGGCCAGCTGACCGGTGCCGAGCGCGCCGAGGCCGGACGCGCTGAACCCCCGGAGCTGGGTCGCGGTCAGCGCCGCGATCAGCTCGGCACTGATCCCTCTGACCTGAGTCGCGGTCAGGCCGTTGATCCTGGCCGCCGTCAGACCGGCCGCCTGATCGGCGCCCAGAGCGCCCAGCTGGGTCGCGGTCAGCGCCGCCAGCTGATTGGTCTCAAGCTTCTGAATCTGAGCCGGGGTCAGACCGCCGAGCTGGGACGGCGTCAGGGCGGCGATCTGGCTGGCGGTGAGCGCCGCCACCTGAAGCCCGGACAGGGTGCCGATGTCCTCGACGGACAGGGCCTTGAGCTGGGTCGTGGTCAGCCGGGACACCTGGCCCTGCGTGAGAGCGGCGATCTGGTCGGTGGCCAGAGCGCGAATCTGGTCCGAACTCAGGCTGCCGAGCTGGGACGGGGACAGGGCCCGCACCTGCTCCGTGGTCAAGCTGCCGAGCTGATCATTGGTAAGGCCGGCGATAACGGTTGTGGTCAGTGCCGCGATCTGGTCGGCCCGCAAAACGCCGAACTGATCGGCGCTGAGGCCACCGACCTGCCGGCTGGTCAGGGCGCCGATCTGGTCGGCCGAGAGGCCCCTTATCTGGGTGGTCGAGAAGGCGCTGACCTGAAACGGGGTAAAGCCTTTTACTTGAGCAAGGCCGAGAGAGGCGATCTGACCGCGACTGAAGACCTGAACCTGATCAAGCGTAAAGCCGGCAATCTGAGTCGTCGTGAGAGCGCTCAACTCAACAGACGACAGCGCCTCGAGCTGAGACGTGGTCAACGCCCGGATCTCTGCCATCGGCGTGCCATTATTGATCGCCATCAAGCGGCTCTTTCAACAACTAATTCCATATAAAAATAACCGAATTTGATCGAGAATACCCACAATTTTTAGTTTTGTAAAGATAAAACCAAATTCGGACCCGGAAGACCTCGCGCGGACCCTTTGTGCGGCGCAACCGACACACCCTGATGGAAACTGTTGGCACCCCCGACCGGAAATCGGGGGCCGGACTCAATAGCGACAGGCGGTCGGTCTCGGCGCCGCCCACCGGCGAGCCCCTCTCCGCCCCCTGCCTGGCCGCGGCCCGGTTCGGAGCCGGATCAGTGGCCGGCCGCCGTTACGGGCTCCGAGACTCGGAACCGGCGATCGCCGGCCCCGCCAGCCCCATGTAATCAGGGATTAGCATATCTCGAAGATCCGCGACAGACTCGACCGGAGACCGGCCGGCCATGGGCGATTTCTGTGACACCATGCCGCGCCGGACGCCGCCGCGCGCGACCGGCCGCGCCCCCGTCCGGACAAAAATCCGGCGCGGCCCTATTCGTGCGTCCGACGGGCGGGCCGCGTGCTATGAGAATGCGGCTCAGCCAACAAAGGTGAGGTGAAGGTCGTGGCCAAGACTGAATGGGGCATCAAGCGCATCTGTCCAAGCTGCAGCGCCCGCTATTACGATTTCCATAAATCGCCACCGGTCTGCCCGACCTGCCAGTCCGTCTACGACCCGGAAGCGCTGCTCAAGTCGCGCCGCGCCCGGCCGGTGCCGGCCGATGTGACGCCGAAGAAGATTCCGTTGCCGGTGCGTGAGAGCCTCGGCGTCGATGTCGACAGCGAGACCGTCGCGCTCGATCAGGCCGACGACACCGTGCCCGTCGCCGACATCATCGACAGCGTCGATGTCGATGTCGACGCCGTCGCCGACATCGATGCCGATGAGGAGGAACCGGAGGACGTTTCGGAACTCGATGATCTCGGCGACGACATGGACGAGGTTCTCACCATCCAGGACGACGAGTAGCGCGAATTCCGTCGCGCTCCGCGTCCGCGCCTCAGCCGCCGAGCCAGGTCTCGACCCGCCGGGCCACGCCCTCGGACAGGACCCGGCTCTGGTTGTCGCGGAGGTGATCGACGATGCCGTTCGAGAGGCTGGTCAGGCGCTCGCCCTCGACCAGTTCACGCATCTTGACGGCGCCGAACTCGGCGCCGACGCCGACGCCGAAGGCGGCAACGCCGAGCAGCGGCGTGGCCACCGCCTCCACCGGTCCGAGGGCGCTGCCGGCCAGCATCGGCACCACCAGGGTACGGGCGGCATCGCTGACCGCGCTGTTGACCATGCGCCGGGCGATCTGGCGGGCCACCAGCATCATGCCTTCGGTGGTGGCGGTGGTCTGCAGGCCGGTCAGCGCCGGGTCGGCCTTGATCAGGGCCACGGCGTCGGGCGGCGCCGACATCGCCGAAGCCGGCGCCGGCAACCCCAGCGCCTCCCACGAGACCACCACCGGCTGGGCGGAGCCGGCCGCCGCCGGCTTGCCATGCTCGGTCATGAAGCCCGAGAGCGCCGCGATTTCCCCGGCCGCCGCCGCCTCGGCCCGCTCAATGGCGCGCGCCTGCACCGCCCGCGCCGCCGCCTCGACGCTGGGGCCGAATTTCTCGGGCACCACCACCACTTCGAGAAAGCGGTCCTGAAGCAGGCGGTTGAGCGATTCGGTGGCCACCTGCTCGGCGGCGCGGCTGTCGCCGGCATCCCGGGTCAGCACCGCGATCACCGAGGTGAAGGCCATGCGGTAGGTGGTCGGAAAGAAATAGAACCAGCCGATATAGTCCTTGACCCGGCCCTTCATCGCGACGAACACCGGCAGCAGCGCCGCCGCCATCTCGCCGCGCGCCTGATCGAGAATCGCCTGCCGGGTCGTCATCTGCGCGGCATAGCGGGAGGAAAGGAAGGCCCGCCAGCGCCCCGGGTCGACGGCCGACAGGCTGACCGTCTGCTGGCCCGGCACCCGCCAGACCACCAGCGCCGGCGCGCCCGAACCGACGCTCTGACCGCGCCAGTAGAGCACGCCCATGCCGAACAGCACCAGCAGCAGCGCCACCGCCAGCGATGGCAGGCCGCGCCGTAGCCCCGGCCACCAGGCCGGCACCGGCGCCGGCCGTGAGGGGGACGGACCATGAAGGTGGTGGCCGGGCGGATGCGCGGGCCGGCACAGCGGCGGCCGCGCGAGCGCACGGTCGGCGAGACCGCGCGGGTCGGACAGCCGATGGCCCGAAACTGGCTTGTCGCGTCCGAAACCGATCATGCCGCCATGTCCTCCCGAATGCCGCCGCCCCCCTGCCAGAATGGGAGGATTTGGCCGCCGGTCAAGCCCCCGGGCAAGCAGGGCTGCACTTCGCCGGCGCCTCGGGCCGCACCCCGGCAAACACCGCGAAGCTCCAGTGCTTGTAGGCGCAGTCGACCTCGATGAAACCGGCCCCGGCCAGCCAGCCCAGTTGCACCGCCAGCGGGGTCAGACGGTCATGGGTCATGCGTTCGCGGGCGGCGGCCAGTTCCTCTTCGGGCACATCGGCACTGCGCACCGCCAGCAGCCACAGCGCCCGGTAATGGGCATCGCGGGCGAGGCTGGGGCCGGCGACCTGATCGGCGTTGATGAACACCCCGCCCGGCCGCAGCGCCGCCCAGACCCGCGCGAAGAGGGCGCGCTTGTCGGCGTCCTCCAGATGGTGGATCGAGAGCGCCGACACCACGGCGTCATAGGGGCCGCCGAGATCGGCGCTGGTGTAGTCGGCGACCATGAAGCCGACCTGACCCGGCGGCTGGCGGTCGAAGCGCAGCCGCGCCCGGTCGAGCATGCCCTCCGAGAGATCGATCAGGGTCAGCCGCGCCTCGGGAAAGCGCTCCAGCACCAGCGCCGAGAGCAGACCGGTGCCGGCGCCGAGGTCCAGTACCCGCGGCGCCATGCCCGCGGCGTCGCCGAGCAGGGTCAGCACGGTATCATAGAAATCGTCGAAGCACGGGATCAGCTTGCGCCGCAGCGCGTCGTAAGTGGGCGCAGCCCGGTCGAAGGATTCGGCGATCGCCATCCTGCTCGTCCTCCTTGCGGGCCGAACCCGGCGTTCTCAGCCCCCGGCCTTGAGGTCCTGGAACAGTTGCAGCGCCAGCGCCGGCTTGAGATTGCGGTGCACAACCTCGTTCACCGCCGCGATCATCGCCTTGGGCGCATCGGACTGGAAGATATTGCGGCCCATGTCGACGCCGGACGCGCCCTGCTGGACGGCGTTATAGGCCATGGTCAGGGCCTCCAGTTCGGGCAGCTTCTTGCCGCCGGCCATCACGATCGGCACCGGGCAACTGGCGGTGATGGTCTCAAAGCCATCCTCGACGAAGTAGGTCTTGACGTACTGGGCGCCGAGTTCGGCGATGATCCGGCAGGCGAGGCGGAAATACTTGGCGTCGCGCACCATGTCCTTACCGACCGCGGTCACGCCCATCACCGGCATGCCGACGCGGAGACCGGCATCGACCAGCCGGGTCATATTGTGGATCGAGCGGGTTTCGAACTCGCCGCCGATGAAGACCTGGATGCCGACGCCGGCGGCGTTCAGCCGGACCGCGTCCTCCATGTCCATCGCGATCTGCTCGTCGGAGAGTTCCTTGAGGATGCTGGGGCCGCCGCTGGCGCGCAGAACCATCGGCTTTTGCGACGCCGCCGGAATCACCGAACGCAGGATGCCGCGGGTGCAAAAGAGGGCATCGCAGGCCGGCAGCAACGGCACGATGCTGAGATCGATCCGCTCGAGCCCGGTGGTCGGCCCCTGGAAATAGCCATGATCGATGGCCAGCATCACGGTGCGGCCGCTCTCCGGATTGAAGACCCGGGCGAGGCGGTTTTTCATGCCCCAATCAAGCTGGTGACAGCCTTTGAGGAAAAAGCCCGGGGTGGCCTGGGGCTGCTGGGCGGCGAAACGTTCGCCTTCTTTGTCGGCTTCCGGCATGGCATCGACTCTTGGTAACGGGAGGGAGTGAGCCGCAGAATGCACGCTCGCGCGCCGCGCGACAAGGCGGATCTCGGGGCCGGGGCCAGGGAAGGACACTTCCCTTTGCCGGGTCCGTTTGTGGTAACAAGAGACCCTTCCCGCCATCCCACCTTGATGGGACGATCCGCATGGGCAAAAGCTTCCGATGGGTTCAGGCGCGCGAAACCGCGCTGACGGCCGGGCCGGTGACACTGGTGGTGCTGGCGGTGCTGGCGGCGTTCTGGATCACGGCGCAGTTCATCGGCCCGGCGCCGCCGAGAGAGCTGGTGATCGCGGCGGCCTCACGCCACAGCCCTTATTGGGCGGCAGCCGAGCGCTACCGCGAGATTCTCGCCGAGAGCGGCGTCACCCTGACGATCCGCGAAACCAAGGGCTCGATGGAAAATCTGGCCCTGATCAGCGACCCGGCGGCGCGGATTGACGCCGCCTTCATTCAGGGCGGCCTGACCGGCGGCCAGCCGGTGCCGGGGGTGAGTTCCTTGGGCCGGGTCTTTCAGGAACCGGTGTGGATTTTCTATCAGGGGCCGCAACAGCTGCAAAAGCTGAGCGAACTGGCGGGCAAGCGGGTGCTGATCGGCCCGGCCGGCAGCGCCACCGCGGCGCTGGCCACCCGGCTGCTCAACGCCAGCGGCATCACCGCCCAGACCGCGACCCTGATCAACGCCGAATTGCCCGACACCGTCGAGGCGCTCGACACCGGCGCCGCCGATGCCGGCTTCCTCGTCCTCGCCCCCGAGGCGAGGACGGTGAAGCGTCTCTTCGACAGCCCCAAGGCCCAGCTGATGAACGTGGTTCAGGCCGGAGCCTACACCCAGCGCTTTCCCTTCCTCAAATCGGTCGAGCTGCGGGAGGGCGTGGTTGATTTCGCCCGCGACCTGCCGCCGGCCGATACCCGGATGCTGACCACCACCGCCGCCCTGGTGGTGCGCGACAGAGTACACCCGGCGCTGGTCAGCCTGCTGACCCAGGCCGCGATCGAGGTCCATCGGCAGCCGCGGCTCAACGCCCAGGGCGAGGCCAGTGCCTTCGCCCGGGCCAACGCCTTCCCGCTCTCAGAGGATCAGGAGTTCCCGCTCGCCGCCGAGGCCCAGCGCGTCTACAAATCGGGCGAGCCCTTTTTCCAGCGTTTCCTGCCGTTCTGGCTCGCCACCCTGGCCGACCGGCTGATGGTGATGCTGCTGCCCCTGCTCGGCGTGTTGCTGCCGGTGCTGAAGTTCGCGCCCGCGCTCTACGCCTGGCGCATCCGCCAGCGCATCGTTTACTGGTACCGCGAACTCCGCAAGATCGAGGCCGATATCGGTGACGAGCCCGACCAGACCGGGACGGCCGAGGCGCTGTCCGAGATCGAGCGCATCGAACGGGCGGTCAACCTGATCCCGGTGCCGCTGGCCTTCGCCAACCAGCTCTACGATCTGCGCGGCCACATCGACGTCGTGCGCCACCGGCTGGAAGCGCTTCGCCGCACCGCGGATACCCGGGCCGGAACAGCATAGCGCGGCGGCGGTGACCGTGTCGTTTCCCCGGCGCCGAGGCTTGCCCGACGGGCACGGGCTGGATACCATGGCCGGGTTCGTTCCTGCCGTTTGAAGGGGCTGCCCCGCCATGAATCTCAAAGACCACATCGGCCACGTTCCTGATTTTCCCAAGCCGGGGATTCTTTTTTACGACATCTGCCCGCTGCTCGCCCATGCCGGGGCTTGGCGCGAGGCGGTGCGGCAACTGGCCGATGAGGTCGGGGTCCATAAGCCGGATCTGCTGGTCGGCATCGAGTCGCGCGGCTTTCTGGTGGCGGCGCCGCTGGCGCTGGCCCTCAACTGCGGCTTCGTGATGCTGCGCAAGCGCGGCAAGTTGCCAGGCCAGAAGATTTCCTACAGCTACGATCTCGAATATGGCTCCGACATCATCGAGATTCAGGCCGGCGCCGTAAAGCCCGGGCAGCGGGTGGTGATCCTCGACGACCTGCTGGCCACCGGCGGCACTCTCAATGCCGCGGTCGCGCTGCTGCGCCAGATCGGCGCCGATGTCCGCGGCGTCGGCGTGCTGATCGAACTGGCCTTCCTCGGCGGCCGCCAGAAGCTCGATGTTCCGGTCTCGACGCTTTTGTCCTACGACGAATGAACGCTGCCGGGGTGCTCGCCGTCGATCCCGAGGTCGCCGAGGCGCTGGCCGCCGGCCGGCCGGTGGTGGCGCTCGAATCGACGGTGATCGCCCATGGCCTGCCCCGCATCGTCGCCGCCGAAACCGCGCGCGCGATAGAGGCGGCGGTGCGGGCCGGCGGTGCCGTGCCGGCAACCATCGCCGTGCTCGACGGCCGCATCCGGGTCGGCCTTGACGACGACGGTCTTGCCCGCCTGACCCACAGCCCGCCGGTGGCCAAGCTCAGCCGGCGGGATCTGGCGGTGGCGCTGGCCACCGGCGGCGACGGCGCCACCACCGTCGCCGCCACTATGATCGCGGCGGCGCTGGCCGGGATCCGGGTCTTTGCCACCGGCGGCATCGGCGGCGTCCATCGCGGCGCCGCCCGCAGCTTCGACATCTCGGCCGATCTCGAAGAGCTGGCGCGCACCGGGGTCGCCGTGGTCTGCGCCGGGGCAAAATCGATCCTGGACCTGCCGAAAACCCTGGAATATCTCGAAACCCGCGGTGTGCCCGTGCTCGGACTCGGCACCGACCGCTTTCCCGCCTTCTATGTCCGCGACAGCGGTCTTCGGGTGTCGCACCGCTGTGCCGACGCCGCGGCGGTAGCGCGCATCCTCCGGGTCCACTGGCAACTCGCCCCCGACGGCGGCGTCGTGGTGGCCGTGCCGATCCCCGAGGCCGACGCCCTGCCGGCGGCCGAGGTCGAGGCCGAAGTAAGGGGCGCCCTGACCGAAGCCAGGACCCGCGGCATCAGCGGCCCGGCGCTGACCCCGTTTCTGCTCAACCGTCTGGCCGAGGCCAGCGGCGGCCGCACCCTTCTGGCCAACATCGCCCTCCTCAAACACAACGCCGTCGCCGCGGCGGCGATCGCGGTGGCATGGCGGGCCATGGTTGCAACGGCGCCGAGGGCGGGATAAAGTCCGGCAGGGCAACCAGTGTGGACGTGATCCCGTGTTTCGAGTGAGAAGTCGTACCCTGAGCAATCCCTCGTCGATGCGGCCGTCGCGACGGCTGACCTCGGCGGTGGCGTTGCTGATCGTGTTGCTGGTCGGCGGCGGGATCGCCTTTTTGGCCACCACCGACCTGTCGCCGCCGCAAAAGACGCTGGAGAAAGTCCTGCCCGATGAGCGTTTCCCGCACTGACCGGGCGCTCTGGGCGGGACTGGGACTGGCGGTCGCAATCGGGTTCCATGGCGCGGCGTCGGGACAGAGTCTCGCGCCGCCGGTGTCGTTTGAGCCCGGGGCTGGGGGCGGGGCCGCGCCGGCAACCGCGAGCACACCCCGGGGCCTCGTGCCCCGCCTGCTCGGCGAACTGCCGCTGCCCCCCCCGTCGCCGGCCCAGCGCCGTCTGACCGTGCGCCTGCTGGCCGGCGGCGATCTGCTCGCCGGGGAAACCGCGGCGCGGATGGCCGGGCTGGCCGCGCTCGGCGCCGCCAGCGAGGCGCTGGCCCTGGCGGCCGGCGTGCCCGGCGCCTTTTCCGATGCCCAGGTCGCCCGCCACTGGGTCGAGGTCCAACTGCTGCGCACGCCCGAGGCGCTCGATTGCCAGGAGGTGGCGCGGCTGGCCGCCGGTTTCGGCTGGCCGCGGCTGACCGAGGCTTGCCGGGCCGCCAGTCACGATGGCGCCGCGACGCCGCCGCCGCCGACCCCGGCCTCCCTGACCGCTCCCGACGCCGCCGATCTGGCGCTGGCCCAGGCGGCGGGGCTGGCGCTGCCGCCCGAGGTGCTGACGCTGCGCTCGCCCCTGCTCCTGGCGGCGGTCGCCCGCTCCGAGGCCAGCGACGCCGAACTCCGGCTCAAGGCCGGCGAGCGCGCCGCCGCCGCCGGAACCCTGTCCGCGACCGAACTCGCCGCCCTCTACGCCGCCATCCGCTTCTCGCCGGCGGCGCTGGCCCGGCCGCTGTCCTCGTCGGAACGGGGCGCGCGGGCGCGGGCGCTGGTTTATCAGGCGGCGCTCGGCGAGAGCCAGCCCGCCGTCCGGGCCGAACTGATCCATCGCGGCCTCGACGTGCTGGAGCCGTCCCAACTGGCCGGCGCCATCGGCGCGGTGCCGCTGGGACTGCTGGAGACACTGCCGGTCGATGCCGCCACCCGCTGGCTGGCCCCGGCAGCGGTGCGCGGCTTTTTCGCAGCGGGCCGGCCTGAGGCGGCGGCGCGCTGGCTGGCCGAGCCGGCCGCCGCGGCCGAAGCGGCGGTGCTGGCCCGGCAGTGGCCGCTGGCGGTGCTCGCCGACGCGCCGCCGGCTCTGACGGCGACGCTGACCGGCGGCCCCGGCTTCGAGGGCTGGCTGGACGCGGCGGTCCGGGGCGCCGATGCCGGCCGGCGGGCACGGGTGGCCGGAGTGCTGACCCTGCTCCAGGCCGCGGGCGAACCGGTGGCCGCCGAAGCCTGGACCCGGGTTGCCGATGCCGGCCCCGGCGCCAGCGCCGCCCTGCCCTCGCCGGCGCTGTGGCAGGCATTCCAGAGCGCTGCCGCCGGCCATCGCACCGGCGAGCTGGTGCTGGCGGCGCTGGCCATGCTCGGCGAGGGCGGGCCGACCGCGCTGTCGCCGCTGGTGCTGGGCGGTCTCGTCGCCGGACTGCGCGAGGCCGGATTCGCCGCCGAAGCCCGGGCGCTGGCCCGCGAGGCGGTCGCGGCGCTGGTCGACTGATGGCCGCCGTCAACCGCGGCGCCCTGCCGCCCGACCTCGACGCCTTTCTTGACATGCTGGCCTCGGAACGGGGCGCCGCCCGCAATACCCTCGACGCCTACCGCCGCGATCTCACCGACGCCGGACGCTGGCTGGCCGGCCAGGGACTCGGGCTGAGCCTCGCCGGCAGCGACGATCTCCGGCGCTATCTTCAGCAGCTGACCGCGGCCGGCTCCGCGCCACGCACGGTGGCGCGCCGACTCTCGGCGCTGCGCCAGTTTTACAGGTTTTTGTGCTCCGAGGGCCGGCGCGCCGACGATCCCGCCTCGGCGCTCGATGGCCCGGCCCAGGGCCGGCCGCTGCCCAGGCTGGTCGACGAGGACGGCGTTTCGGCGCTGATCCGGGCCGCGGGCCTGATCGAGGGCGCCGAGGGCGTCCGCCTCGTGACCCTGCTCGAAGTGCTCTACGCCACCGGCCTCCGGGTCTCGGAACTGGTGGGGCTGCCGCTCACGGCGCTGCCCCGCGACGGCCGCTGCCTGATCGTGCGCGGCAAGGGTGGCAAGGAGCGGCTGGTGCCGCTGTCGCCGCCGGCCCGGGAGGCGCTGGCGCTCTGGCTGCCGCTGCGGCCCGGCTTTCTGCCGGCGGGCGGCGGCGGCAAGGCCGAGCGCTATCTCTTTCCCTCGCCGAGCGCCGCCGACGGCCATCTCACCCGCCAGCGTTTCGGCCAGATGCTGAAGGACCTCGCCTGCGCCGCCGGGCTCGACCCCGAGGCGCTCAGCCCCCATGTGCTGCGCCACGCCTTCGCCACCCACCTGCTCGACCATGGCGCCGATCTGCGCAGCGTCCAGAAGATGCTCGGCCATGCCGACATCGCCACCACCCAGATTTACACCCACGTCACCAGCGACCGCCTGAAGCGCACCGTCGCCGAGCACCACCCGCTGGGCGGCCGGCCCAAACGCGGCGGAAACGGCGAGCGCTGAGCCGGCCTCATTCGCGCGGCAGGATCACGCAGGCGGTGGTGCCCCGGCCGGGCACCGAGGTCAGGCTGATCGTGCCTCCGAGCGGGCCGGTGACCGCATTATAGGCGATGGTCAGGCCCAGCCCCTTGTGACCGCTGCTGCGCCCGGTGGTGTAGAAGGCGTCGAAGACGTGGGGCAGGCGGTCGGGCGGAATGCCGGCGCCGAAATCGCGGATCTCGAAGCGCAGGGCCGGCTGGCCGCCCAGGCGATCGTCGGAGAGCAGAATCTCGGCCCGGGCCGCGCCTTCGTCTTCGCTCCCGCCTTCATCTTCGCTCCCGGCTTCGGGTCCGTAGGCGTGGGCGTCGATGTTGGCCAGCAGTTGGGTCAGCACCCGGCCCAACTGGTGGCGGCAGCCGCGCCAGAGCGGGTTGCCGGTATCGACGCGCACCGCCACCCGCCCGAGGCCCTGGCGCCGGACCGGGGGAACGCTGGCCACCACATCCTCGATCAGGTCCCGCAGATCGACGGCGGTCCTGGCCTCGCCGCCCTGGAGCGCCGCGATCTCGGTAAAGGAGCGCACGAGAGCGCTGCTGCGGTTGATGTTGTCGATCAGCAGCGAGGTCGCGTCGACGACATCGCCATACCAGTTGGAATCGTGGTCGGCCTTGCCAAGGGCGGCCGAGGCCAGCCATTCCGAGATCATGCTGGCCGCGGTGACGCAGATGCCGAGCGGCGTGTTGAGTTCGTGGGCAATGCCGGTGACCATCTGGGTTATGGCACGATGGCGTTCGACCTCGCGCTGGGCGGCGGCGAGGCGGCGCGCCACCTCATCCTGATGGCGGGCCAGCGTGGATTCGCGCACCCGGCGGCTGAGTCCGGCCAGCAGCCAGGCCAGCAGGGCCTGATGCCGCAGCAGCAGCTGGTGGAAATCGCTGCGGCGAATCATGAACAGGGTCGAGTCCACCACCGTGGTCACGGTGGCCGAGCGCGGCTCGCGGTCGAGCAGCGACAGCTCGCCGAAGATGCTGCCGCGACCCAGGCGCGCCACCACGAACTCGTCGCCGCTGCTTTCGGGAATCGTCACCCGGACACCGCCGTCGAGCACCAGATAGAGGGCATCGCCCTCCTCGCCACGGCGAATGATCACGGTTTCGGCGGCAGCGGTGAAGCGGGAGCCGCTCTGCGCCAGGGCAAACAGCTCCTCGTGACCCAGTTGCTGGAAAAACAGGCTTTCCGACAGATGCCGGACGATGTCTTCCATGGGTTCGCCCTCCCCCCGCGCAGCTCGTTCCGGTGGTCTCTCGGCGGGATCGATCCGCGCCATGGGATCAGGCAGGTCACCGCCACTGAGCTTATCGCAAAAGCCGCGCCGGCGGCTAGTCTTCCCCGCGAGCGCCGGAATCGAAGGCGGCACCGAGCAGAAATTCCCGGTTGCCCTCGGGGCCGCGCAGCGGACTTTCGGTCACCCCCAGCACCCGCCAGCCCGGCCGGGCGCCAAGCCAGGACGACACCCGCTCGCAGACCTCGCGATGAAGCGCCGGATCGCGCACCACCCCGCCCGGGCCGACCTCGGCGCGCGCAACCTCGAACTGGGGCTTGATCAGCGCCACCAGCCGCGCCCCCGGCGCCGCCAGCGCCAGCGCCGCCGGCAGCACCACGGCAAGCCCGATGAAGCTGGCATCACAGACGATGAGATCGACCGGCTCGGCAACCTCGGCCCGGCTCAGCGTGCGGGCGTTGGTCCGTTCCAGCACCACGACGCGGGAATCCTGGCGGAGGCTCCAGGCCAGCTGGCCATGGCCGACATCGACGGCATAGACCCGGCGCGCGCCCCGGCTGAGCAGAACATGAGTGAAACCGCCGGTGGAGGCGCCAAGGTCGAGGGCCACCGCCCCCGCGGCCGCGATGGCGAAATGGTCAAGGCCGCCGACCAGCTTAAGGCCACCGCGTGAAACCCAGGGATGGCCGCGGCCGCGCAGCTCCAGCGGTTGATCGGCCGCAACCGCCTCTCCGGCCTTGGCGATCCGGCGCTCGCCGCTGAAGACCAGCCCGGCCAGAATTACGGCCTGGGCGCGCGCCCGGTCCTCGACCAGACCGCGCCCGACCAGTTCGTCATCGACCCGCCGCCGCACCCGGCCGACCCGCGGCCCGCGGCCCGGCTCACCCGGCTCATCACTCGTCGTCTTCGCCCTCCACCGGCTCTTCGGCCACCGGCGCGCTCTGGGGATGGTGGCGGCGCAGCTGGGCCAGCGCCTCCTCCAGCTCGCGCTGGGTGCAAAGCCCGAGCAGCACCGGATTGCGCGGCTTGATGTTGGAGGCGTTCCAATGGGTCTTGTCGCGCACCGCGGCGATGGTCGGCTTGGTCGTGCCGATCAGGCGGCTGACCAGACTGTCGGAGAGGTCGGGATGGGTCTTGATCAGCCAGGCGATGGCGTCGGGCTTGTCGCCGCGCTTGGTCACCGGGGTGTAGCGCGGCCCCTTGGAGCGCTGCATCGGCTGGGGCAGATCCTGGACCTGAAGAATCAGGCGCCGGTTGGCGTCGGCGGCGCACCGCTCGATTTCGCCCTGGGTCAACTGGCCGGACGCGACCGGATCCATGCCGACCATGCCCATCGCCACCTCGCCATCGGCGATGGCCTTCACCTCGAGTACGTGCAGGCCGCAGAAGGCGGCAATCTGCTCGAAGCTCAAGGCCGTATTCTCGACCAGCCATACCGCGGTCGCTTTCGGCATCAATGGCTGTGCCATCCGTCCTCCTGACAATCCCGATCAGCCGCGCCCGTCAATCCGCCGGGCGCGATCACCGCCATGCTTTGCCATATGCCAACGCCAACATAAAGCAATAAGCGCAGCGGCGCCCCATCATCTTACGAGGGCGCTGACCGGAAACTTGTTCACGAACACGACCCCGGTCTTGTAACGGAAATAAGCGTCGAAAATTCCCTTGATGCGTTCGGGAAAATCCTCGGAGTGGGAGATCGACAGGCGGAGCCGGCCATCCTCGGACTGGATCATGTCGTGGTAGTCGCGGAACAGCGCCTCGAAGACATCGCAGAATTCGAGGTCCGTCATCCGGTAGCCGCTGCCGGCGGCGCCGCTGGTGACCACCCGCATGAACTCCTGGCGCCGGTTGTTGAAGCCCTTGAAACGGAGCAGCAGGGTAAGAAAGATGCGCTGGCAGAGCAGTTGCATCGCCTGATTCTGCTTCAACTGCGCGCCCAGCACGCCGTCATCGTCGCTGCCGATGTACTCGAAGATGAAACGGGCATGCTCGTTAAGGACCCGCCACTCCCGATTCGTCAGCATGATCGCGATCATGGTCTGCAGGCCGGGAACCAGGATCCGCGGAAACAGCGCCCCCGACGGCGTCTCCCGCTTTTCGATCGCGATCAGCAACCGGGCATAAACCAGCCGCGTGACCGCGTCCTTGCGCCGCTCATCGCGAACATACCAGGGGGCCTCGGTGCATTGGGAGCAGGTATTGTCGAACAGAGACTCGACATGAAACCAGGACTCGTCAAACTTCTTTTCAATTCTGGCAATATCTTCGATGGTCAGGACGTCACGCTCGTTGAGGCTCTCGCGAATGGTCTCGAAGATGATGCTGAACAACGCCCGGGAAATATTGAGATTTTTCTTAACCTTAGCCCCTTTGATCTCGGATTCGCTGATTCTTCTGGTCATGACCATCGACAGGCACTCCCGACACCGCGCGGCCAACCGGTCAACTAATCCGAGCTTCCTTCTATAAACAGCACTATCCCTTTGAATTTAGTTATGAATATACT
>JBAXPR010000055.1:0-23155 GCA_037132135.1 Rhodospirillaceae bacterium | reverse complement strand
GGACGCCGTTGCCGTTAGCCGCATAACCGCGCCTCGGGACCTGAGCAAATACCTCGAAATCGCACAAGATCAGGTCGATCTTTCGTGATGCATAGGTATCGAGAGCCATAACCGGTGAGTGATTTAGCAAAATATCGCTGAAGCCGACATACGCCAGGCACTTTCTCAGAAGGTTTGCCGTGAACTCGTTGTCCTCGATCACCAGGACCGTCAAGTCTTCGTAGGGCATCAGCGCCGCCCCCATGATTGTGACAGCGTCACACTCATTCCGCCCTGCCGTTGGGGGATCGGGCCGGCGCTCATCGGCGTTCCAAGGGGCGGTGTGTCCGCCATGCTGCCGGACCTTCTCGCACGACTGCGGCAAAACGCCGCTCAATTGCGGCAGCCTACCGCAAGGGTTTCGCCACAGCAATGCTGAATTGTTCCGCACGCGGCAGCTATTCATGATCTGAACGCCGCTTCCGCGCCGGGACCGGCCCGGTTTGTCTGCGGCTGTGGCTAGTGGCCAAACAACCGTTTGATCGCCACAATGATCGTGGCAAAAACAACCGGGATGATGAAGACTGCGATGATGCTTGCGACGCCGATGGCCGCGATATTCAGCAGATAAGTCATAATATTTGTATGAGACCCGGCCGTATCATCAACAAAGTGTATGTAATTTGGAATGAACAGCGCGGCCAGCGCCGCAATTACAACCACGAGGACAGTAAGTCTTGCTTTGACGATCGGTTGCATTCTATTCAACTTTCTCAGCGTCTCATCTTTCGTGTTTGTACCACAGCACTGCGCGGCCACTCAATGGTTGTCATCTGACCAGCGGTGGTCGCAACCCTCCCCCGTCCTCTGCCGCAACCGCGACTCTGGGCGGGTCAGAGGGGTGGGGGCGGGACCCGCCCTAACCGCGCGTGGCGAGGAGGCCAAGCATAAATCCGATGGCAACGATACCAAGAACCATGAGAGTATTTGAGACAAAAATGACCGTTGGCCTGACTTTGCCAAACAGGGGCTTTCTGGGGGGCTCTGTTTGATGAACGACGGGATTGTTTGGAGAGTCTGGTGATAAATCATTGTGTGTTAAATAGCCATCAGCTGAACTGTTCGCATTCTTTAATATATAGTCGTCATGTTTCTGCTTTATGTCGCGGGATACCACATGGGCAATCGATATTGATTTGTGGACATCGTTGACAATATCCGACATTTTCGCAAAATTACTAAAGGCGATGTCAAAGGCGATCTCGCTGTGCCGGGGATTGTCGAGTGCCAGAGTCGATCGCATGATCTCGCAGGCTCGTTTGACGTCTTCGCTCAGTACCGAGGCCGCCGCCCACTCCTGGACAATCTGTTCATCAACCGAAATCTTCAGCGAGATCAGATAGTCGGTCAGAGCGGCATCGTCATCGCGACCAGAACGTTCCATAGCTATTCCCCTTTGGTCGTTGGATCGGATGCCGGCCGGATTTCAAGATTATGCCGAGAGCGGCGAGGCGGGAAACGCCGCTGTCGGCGTCATAGTGTCCCACCAAACCAAGGTGCCGACACTATAACGTGGCCGGAGGCCGGTGTCCGGAAGATTCAGACATCCTTGACCGGCGGCCGGCGGCCGCAGAGTCGGGTTCACCTGGCCAACCGGGGAGGGGGGGGTGATCACAGCGGATGCCGTCGGCCGGACCGGGCAGGGCGTCTGGCCGACGGCGGTGTCAAGACTCGATCTTATTCGCCCCAGTTCGAGTATTTTTCACAGATTTTGTTGGTTGCTGCACCCTTGGCGGTCTCGGAAAACTTCGCAAGGCTTCCCTTGAAATCATCCGGAGTTTCGTTCCACATGCAGACGCAGAAGGCTTCCGCTTTGGTCTGACCGGCAATCGGGCTGGCGTCGCCGCCTCCCTCCCATTTCTTCATTGAATAGGCTTTGCACTGGATGTATTGGGCATCGCCCGCGGGAACCACGGCATACTCATCGGCGGCAAACGCCGCTGATGTTGCAAAGAGGAAAACGGCGGAAAGTACGGACAAGATCAGGCGAGTCATGGGGCTGTGCTCTCTTTATTGTATGTTGGGATGCGAGTTTGCGCCTCAGTTCGGCGGGAGCCCGGAGATGGCGGTTTCCGAGGCGACTTGGCGGACTGTATCGTCAAACCCCGGGCGTCGCCATGGAAACGCCGCCGCCGCTGGCGATCCGCTTCAGAACGGGATTTCATCGTCGATGTCGTCGCGCGGGCGGGACGGCGGCGGGGTACTGCTGCGACCGCCTCCGCCATAGCCGCCGCCACTGCTGCTGCCGTAGCCGCCCCCGCCCCCGCCGCCGGGGCTGCCGCCGGGACCGCCGCCATAGTCATCGCCACCGGCCCGGTCGTAGCCGCCGCCGCCGCCGCTCTCGCTGCGGCCGTCGAGCAGGGTGATCTCGCCGCGGAACTGCTTGATCACGACCTCGGTCGAGTATTTTTCCTGGCCCGACTGGTCGGTCCATTTGCGGGTCTCGAGGGCGCCCTCGATATAGAGCTTCGAGCCCTTCTTGATGAAGCGTTCGACGACCCCGACCAGATTGTCGTTGAACACCACCACCCGGTGCCATTCGGTCTTTTCCCGCTTCTCGCCGCTGGTGCGGTCCTTCCAGCTCTCGGAGGTCGCAAGCGAGAAATTGGCGACCCGGCCGCCGTTCTGCAGGCTGCGGATTTCCGGATCCTTGCCCACGTTGCCGATGAGGATGACCTTGTTGACGCTGCCAGCCATGGTTCGCGGGTCCTTTCCCAGGGTTCGATGCCGATGCCGGCAAGCTTTAGCCCAGGAGCCCCGGTGATGCCAGAGTTCCTGTTGAGCCGGTGCCGCAGCGCGGTCGCGGGGGGCGGGACGCGGCCGTTTGTCGCAACGATCGCCGGTCCCGCTGCCGCCATCGCCGGGCGGCCTTAAGACAGAATTAATACTTCTGCGCTACCACAGGCCGATGGTTCGGAGGGGCACGCCCGGAGTCCACCCGGCGGTCCGGAGCCGTCCGGCGGATGGGACGGGGCGGCGATAAGAAGTAAGGCTATCGGCAACGGGAGAGGGTGATGGCGTCCTTTGATCGTTCTTATCAGGCGGGTCGGTCTGGCGGGCTGGTGCAGTCCTCGGCGCGGCAGCGCGACCACGATCGCCGGCGCCGGCTAGAGCCCGAATATCTTCATCTTGAAACGCATTTTCACAGCCTGATCGAACAGCAGGCGATCACCCGCGGCCGGCCGTTGCTTCACGACGTCGAACTGGAGCGCCGCCTCAGCGCCGGTCACGTCCATCACGAGTCGCTGTGCTGAGCGGCCGACGGTAGCGCTGGCCGGACGGCGGCGGTCGGGGTAAGCTGACCGCCCTGCCGCTCCGGGTGTCGTGATGCAAGTCTATCTGCCCATTGCCGAGATGTCGGTCAATGCCCTGCTGATCGTGGGTATGGGCTGGGTGGCGGGCGTGATGTCGGGGCTGTTCGGCGTCGGCGGCGGCTTTCTCCTGACCCCGTTCCTGATCTTCATCGGCGTGCCGCCGGCGGTGGCGGTCGGAACCCAGGCCAATCAGCTGGTCGCGGCCAGCGTCTCGGGGGTCCTCGCGCACTGGCGGCGCGGCGCCGTTGATTTCCGCATGGGCCTTGTGATGCTGGCCGGCAGCGGTCTCGGCAGCGGCCTCGGCGTGCTGCTGTTCGGGGTCCTGCAACGGCTCGGCCAGATCGATCTCGTGATTTCGCTGCTTTATGTCGGGCTGCTCGGGCTGGTCGGGCTGTCGATGCTGGCCGAGAGCATGGTCGCCCTGATCCGCGGCCGCCCGGCCCAGTTGGCCAAGCGGACCGGTCGGGGCTGGCTGCACCGCCTGCCGTTCCAGACCCGCTTTCCCCACTCGAAGCTCTATGTCAGCGCGCTGCTGCCGCTGGCCATCGGCATGTTCGGCGGGGTGATGGTCGCGGTGATGGGGATCGGCGGCGGCTTCCTGCTGGTGCCGGCGATGATCTACATCCTGCGCATGCCGGCGGCGCTGGTCGCCGGAACCTCGCTGTTCCAGATCATCGCCACCACCGCCGTGGTCACGCTGTTGCAGGCCTCGGTCAACCATACCGTCGATGTCATGCTGGCGGCGCTGCTGCTGGCCGGCGGCGTCGTCGGCGCCCAGATCGGCAGCCGCCTCGGCGCCCGTCTGCGCGGCGAGACGGCGCGGGCGCTGCTGGCGCTGCTGGTGGTGGCGGTGGCGCTGGGGCTGGCCGGGCAACTGATCACCGAGCCGGCCGATCTCTATTCCCTGGTCACCGAGGGGCCGCGATGACCGCCGCCCGCCGCCTGACCGGGTGCGGGCGCCGGCTCGGGCTGGCGCTGGCGGCGCTGGCGCTCGGGCTGCTCGGGGCCGGCGGCACCCTGCTCTGGAGTTCGGCCACCACCGCGCAGGCGCTGGTGGCGGATCTGTCCAGCCACCTGATCGCGATCACCACCGGGTTTACCGGCACCGAGGTGGTACTGTTCGGCGCCGTCGACGGGCCGGGCGAGGTCGCGGTGGTGGTGCTGGGGCCGAAAGCGCGGGTGACGGTGCGGCGCAAGGAGCGCCTGGCCGGCCTCTGGATGAACCGCCGCGCGGTGGTCTTCGAGCAGGTGCCCGGCTTTTATGCCCTGGCCACCAGCCGGCCGCTCGACGGGCTGGCTCCCGAACCGGTGCTGGCCCGCCACGGCATCGGCCTCGACCGCCTCGTCTTCAATCCGGCCGGCGGCCGGGCGTTTGCCCCTGCCGATCTTGCGGCCTTTCGCGAGGCGCTGGTGCGGGCCAAGCTCGAGGCCGGGCTCTATGCCGGCGGCGACGGTCAGGTGACCTTTCTCGGCAAGCGGCTGTTTCGCACCAATCTTTTCTTTCCCGCCACCGTGGCTACCGGGACCTACACGGTCAGCGTCTTCTTGTTCCGCGATCGCGACGTCGTCAGCGCCCAGACCACGCCCCTGATCGTGGGCAAGACCGGCGTCGGTGCGGAGCTGTCGGAATTCGCCCAGCGGCGCCCGGTCTGGTACGGGCTGGCCGCGGTCTTTGGCGCCTGTCTGATCGGCTGGGGCGCCGGCACCCTGCTTGGGAGGTCTTAGGACCATGACCAAAATCCCCCCGGCTCCCCCGCTCGCCGCAACCGCCGGTCCGGTCCGCATCTTTCTTGTGGTGGTCGACGACAGCCCCGAGTTTTCCGTGGCGCTGGCCTACGCCTGCCGCCGCGCGGCCAAGGTCGGCGGCCGGGTGGCGCTGCTCTATGTCATGGAGCCGATCGAATTCCAGCACTGGCGCGCGATCGAGGATCTGATGCGCGAGGAACGCCGGCTTGACGGCGAGCAGATCCTGCAGCGCCACGCCAAGGAAGTGATCCGCCTCACCGGGACGCCGCCGGTGTTTCATCTTCGCGAGGGCACGCGCCGGGAGGAACTGCTGAACCTGCTGGACGAGGACCGCACCATCACCGTGCTGGTGCTGGCCGCCGGCACCGGTCCCGACGGCCCGGGACCGCTGCTCACCCATTTCGCCACCTCGGGCTACAGCCGCCTGCGTCTTCCGCTGGCCATCATTCCCGGCACCCTGACCGAGGCCGAGATCGAGGCCGTCAGCTGAGGCTCCCGAGTCCCGGCCGCCGGCCGCGGCGCCGCCGGCCGGCGCTGCCATCGCGAGTCGCTTTCTCCGGAACAGCCCGTAGCGCTTCGGCGGGCACTTTGCGCAAGAGTCGGGCAGGATCGATAAAATCGACGACCGAATTGTCGCATCGGCGAGAAAGTGCTGCACTGCGGCCGGAAATCCGGCAGCTTCGGGTTCGGAAGGGGGGCTCCGACCGGGGCCGCCCTCAGTCCGCGACCATGTGAGGATGTGTAAAGCATGAAAGTCGCCATACCCAAAGAGCGGCGCAGGGGTGAGCGCCGGGTCGCGGCCTCTCCGGAGACCGTGAAGAAGATCAAGGGCTTGGGTCTGGATGTCGCCGTCGAATGCGGGGCCGGGGAGGGGGCGTCCTTCCTTGATCGGCAGTATGCCGAGGCCGGCGCCGTGCTCGAAAGCGATGTCAAGGCCCTGCTCGGCGATGCCGATATCGTGCTCAAGGTCCAGCGGCCGTTGCTCGCCGGCGACGGCGAGGTCGATGAACTGGCCCTCCTGAAGCCGGGGGCGCTGCTGCTCGGCATCCTGTCGCCCTACAGCGAGCCTGAGCGCCTGCAGGCTTACGCCGGGGCCGGGGTTGTCGCCTTTGCCATGGAGTTCATGCCGCGCATCACCCGCGCCCAGGCGATGGATGTGCTGTCCAGCCAGTCCAACCTCTCCGGCTATCGGGCGGTGCTCGACGCCTCCTATGAATTCGGCCGCGCCTTTCCGATGATGATGACCGCCGCCGGGACCGTGCCGCCGGCCCGCTGCCTGATCATGGGCGTCGGCGTTGCCGGCCTGCAGGCGATCGCCACCGCGCGCCGCCTCGGCGCCATCGTCAGCGCCACCGACGTGCGGCCGGCGGTGAAGGAGCAGGTACAGTCGCTGGGTGCCAGCTTTGTCGCGGTCGAGGACGAGGAGTTCAAGCAGGCCGAGACCAAGGGCGGCTACGCCAAGGAGATGAGCCCCGAATACCGGGCCAAGCAGGCGGCGTTGCTCGCAGAGACGATCAAAAAGCAGGATATCGTGATCACCACCGCGCTGATTCCGGGCCGCAAGGCGCCGATTCTGGTCAGCGCCGGCATGGTGGCCTCGATGAAGCCGGGCTCGGTGATCGTGGATCTCGCGGTCGAGCAGGGCGGTAACGTCGAGGGGGCCCGGCCGGGCGAGATCGTGATCACCGAGAATGGGGTCAAGATCATCGGCCATCTCAACGTGCCAAGCCGGATCGCGGTCGACGCCTCGGCGCTCTACGCCCGCAACCTTTTCAACCTGCTGCAATCCTTTGTCGACAAGAAGACCGGCGTCTTTGCGATCCCCTGGGCCGACGAGGTTGTCAAGGGCATCGCGCTGACCCGCGACGGCCAGATCATTCACCCCGCCTTCGCCCCCGCGCCCGTGGCCGCGGCCGGCGCCGGTAACGATTGAGGGGGACGACAGCCATGAATATTTCCCAACTCGCGGACCGCCTGGCCGAACTTCAGGCCGAACTCGCGGCGCTTCAGCAAAAGGCGGGCGCGCTCGGTGAAACGATCTCCGAAGCCGGCCGGGCCGCCGCCGCCGGCGGTGTCAGCCACGAGGCGTTCTTCCTCACCGGTCTGACCGTGTTCGTGCTGGCGGTGTTCGTCGGCTACCATGTGGTCTGGCGGGTGACGCCGGCCCTGCATTCGCCGCTGATGGCGGTGACCAACGCCATTTCCTCGGTGATCATCGTCGGCGCCCTGATCGCGGCGGGACCGGCCAGCTTCGACTTCTCCCAGGCCATGGGGTTTGTCGCGGTGGTGCTGGCTTCGATCAACATCTTCGGCGGCTTCCTCGTCACCCAGCGCATGCTGGCGATGTACAAGAAAAAGACGAAGTAACCGCGAGGAGCCAACCCGTATGGAAACCATATCTACTCTGGCCTATCTGGCCGCCGCGGTGTGCTTCATCCTGGCGCTGCGCGGCCTCTCTTCGCCGGAATCGTCGCGCGAGGGCAACCTCTTCGGCATCGCCGGTATGGCCCTGGCCATCGTCACCACACTGGCCCAGCCGATCGTCAGCTCCTATCTGGTGATTCTCTCCGGCATCGCCATCGGCGGCGCCATCGGCGCCGTGATCGCCAGACGGATTCAGATGACGGCGCTGCCCCAGCTGGTGGCGGCCTTTCACAGTCTGGTCGGTCTCGCCGCGGTCTGCGTGGCGGCGGCGGCGTTCTATTCGCCGGAATCCTATGGCATCGGCCTTCCCGGCCACATCAAGGCCGGCAGTCTGATTGAAATGAGTCTCGGCACCGCGATCGGCGCCATCACCTTCACCGGCTCTCTCGTCGCGTTCGCCAAGCTCCAGGGGTTGCTGACCGGCAAGCCGCTGGTGTTTCCGTTCCAGCATCCGCTCAATGCCGGCCTCGGGGTCCTGACCGTGGCCCTGATCGCGGTGCTCTGCGTCTCCAACGCCGCCTGGGTCTACTGGGCGATCGTGGTGGTGGCGTTTGCGCTCGGTTTCCTGTTGATCCTGCCGATCGGCGGTGCCGACATGCCGGTGGTGATCTCGATGCTCAACTCCTATTCGGGTTGGGCGGCCTGCGGCATCGGCTTCACGCTTCAAAACAATCTGCTGATCATCACCGGGGCGCTGGTCGGGTCGTCGGGCGCGATTCTTTCCTATATCATGTGCAAGGGCATGAACCGCTCGATCTTCAACGTCATCCTCGGCGGCTTCGGCGGCGAGATCGCGGCCCTGCCGGCGGGTAGCCGTCAGGCTGACCGCGCCGTGAAGGCCGGTTCGGCCGACGATGCCGCCTTCATCATGAAGAACGCCTCCTCGGTGGTGGTGGTGCCCGGCTACGGCATGGCGGTGGCCCAGGCCCAGCACGCGCTGCGCGAGATGGCCGACCTTTTGAAAAAGGAGGGCGTGGACATCAAGTACGCCATCCATCCGGTGGCCGGCCGCATGCCCGGGCACATGAACGTGCTGCTGGCCGAGGCCAATGTTCCCTATGACGAAGTGTTCGAACTGGAGGAGATCAATCGCGATTTCGCCCAGACCGACGTCGTCTATGTCATCGGCGCCAATGACGTCACCAATCCGGCGGCCAAGACCGATCCGGCCTCGCCGATCTACGGCATGCCGATCCTGGAGGTCGAGAAGGCCAAGACAGTGCTGTTCATCAAGCGCTCTCTGGCCTCGGGCTACGCCGGAGTCGAAAACGAGCTGTTCTTCCGGCCCAATACCATGATGCTGTTTGGAGATGCCAAGAAAATGACGGAGGAGATCGTCAAGGCGCTGGGCTGAAAACTTTGCGGGCTTCGAGAGTTTCCCGCTGTTCACGGCAGGGTTTCCGGGGGGGCGCAGCTCCCCCGGGAGAATATTGATTTACGGTTCCTTTGGTCCCTGCTACGGTACCGGCCGTTTTCGGGATCAGAGCGCGCATGGCCTTACGTCTTTATCGAACCATCGCTTTGTGGTTGTTTTGTGCTGCCGTATTGATCTCGGCGGCGATGGCGGTGGCGACCTATTATTATGAGATCGAGGAGATCGACGGCGCGATCGTCGAACTGGCGGCCGGGGAGGCCCGGACCTTTGCCGCGCTCCATAGCAGCCTGTTTTATGCGGCGCCCGGCGGGTCCGGCGGGGACATCGACGGCAAGCTCAAACAGTTTCTCGAAACCCGCGAGGCCAACGCCGAGGGCCACTTCATCATTGCCGAGATCTATGGGGCCGACCGCCGTAGTCTGGGTGAGGCGACCCATGCCTCTTGGGGCGGGATCGAGGCGGCGCTGTCGATCCGCAAGCACCTGTTTCCCGACGGCGACGAGCCGCATTACGACAAGGTGGTGCTCGAGGGCCGGCTCTACATCCGGGTCGTGGTGCCGCTTCATGTCGGGCCGCAACACCAGGCTCTGGGCTTTTTCGAGGGCGTCTATCATGTCTCGGACGCCCGCATCGCCGAGATCCGCAAGCGCCTGATCTCCACTGTGCTTCTGGTGGTCGGGGTGGTGTTGGGCACGACGCTGTTCCTGGTGCCTGTGATGATCGCGGTCGGGCGGCGGCTGATGTCGCTGTCTCGCCAGTTGGTGATGGCCACGATCGAGACCCTGGAAGTGCTGGGGACCGCGATCGCCAAGCGCGACAGCGATACCGGAGCCCATAATTACCGGGTGACGATTTTTGCCATCCGCCTCGCCGAGGCGGTCGGACTGGCCCCGGAGGCGATCCGGGCGCTGATCAAGGGCGCCTTTCTCCACGATGTCGGCAAGATCGCGATCAGCGACAGCATTCTGCTCAAGCCGGGGCCGCTGACCGCCGAGGAATTCACGGTCATGAAGCAGCATGTTGCCCATGGCTTCGACATCGTGCGCTCGGCGGCCTCGCTCCATGGCGCCGCCGACGTCGTGCTGTTCCATCACGAGAAATACGACGGCTCGGGCTATCTCAAGGGCCTCACGGGGCAGGCGATTCCCGTGACCGCCCGGATATTCGCCATTGCCGACGTCTTCGATGCCCTGGTGTCGCGCCGGCCCTACAAGGAGCCGATGGCCTTCGAGGCGGCGTTGGCGATCATCACCGGGGGGGCGGGCCGGCATTTCGATCCGGGGCTGGTTTCGGCCTTCGTCACCATCGCCCGCCCGCTCTATGACGCCTTCGCCGGTCAGGACGACAGCCACATGGCCCGCAGCGCTCTCGAGACCCTGACCCGGCGCTATTTTGCCGTTGGCCGCGGCTAGGCGCGGCCGGCGAGAATACACCTTGGTCGGCGGCGCCGGACCCGGTATCCTCCGGCTCGGGTTCCGCTGCCGGGAAGGGGCGCATGGACGGTCTCGCCGCTAATTTGTTCAGCCGTTACAACAGCATCATGCGCGCGACCTTTCTCGGCGTGCTGCTGATCGCGGGTGGGCTGTTCTGGGTCCAGGTTGACCAGTCGGACAAGGCGGCGCGCGCTCAGCTGGAAACCCGGCTGCGGGAAAGCGCGCTCGCGCTCAATTTCATCCTCAAGGCCAGCGCCGACAATGTCGATGATCTGGAGGTCGAGGCCGAGGACTGGTTTCAGACCAATCCGCAGCCGCCGGAGCCGCCGGGCCTGCTCTACACCCGCCTGACCACCCGGGCCAGCGATGGCTTTTTCAGCCTCGACCGCGTGCCGGCACCGTTCAGCGCCGAACTGATCGGCAACCTGACCACGGCGGCGCGGCAACCGGACGCCGCCGTTCGCGGCGAACTCGAGATGGCGCTCAGTCTCAACCCGCGCTTCCACGCCATCGCGAAGCTGCTGCCCAACGCGGCCTGGGTCTATTACACCTCGGCCAACCGCTTCATCAACATCTACCCCTGGACGCCGTCCAAGGACTTCCGCTACGCCGACTCGCTGCTGGAGAAGGAGTTCTTTACCGGCGGCCTGCCCGAGAACAATCCCAAGCGCACGCGCTTCTGGACCGCGGCCTATGTCGACGAGGCCGGCAAGGGCCTGATGGTGACGGTGGCGGCGCCGGTCTACCAGGGCAAGACCTTCAAGGGCACGGTGGCGATCGACCTCACGCTCGACGAACTCAACCGCTTCGTCAAGACCTGGGACGGCGGCTCGGGCGAGCTGTTCGTGGTCAACGACCGCGACCAGTTGCTGGCCCATCCCCGTCTGGTCACCTCCAAGGACACCGCGGTCAAGACGCTGGCCGAAGCGCTGCCCACCGAGCTGCGCAAGGACGCCACCGCGGTGATGGCTGCGGCCCGCGAGACCCTGGTCGATCGCAAGGGCTGGCTGGTCGAGGCGCTGCGGCTGGATCAGGCGCCGTTCCGGCTGGTGATGGTGGTTCATCACGGCTCGCTGACCCTCAGCATTCTGGCCGGGGCCGGGCTGACCGTGCTCGCTCTGCTGGTCGGGCTCGGGCTGACCCTGATCCTGTCGTCGCGCCTGACTCTTGGCGGCTTCATCACGCCGTCCCAGAAGCTGGTCGACTACATCGCGCGCAAGATCCAGGACCAGAAGACGGAAAGGCCCGAAGTCCCCGGGGCCTGGGAGCCCTGGTTCAAGACCATCGAGACGGTTTTTGCCGATCACGGCAAGCTGGCGGCGATCCAGAACGAACTCGACATCGCCCGCACCATGCAGCAGACGATTCTGCCCCGCCGCTTTCCCAGCGAGCCCGAGGTTCAGCTCTATGCCCGCATGCTGCCGGCCAAGGATGTCGGCGGCGATTTCTATGACTTCTTCTGGCTGGCACCCGGGCTGCTCGGGGTGGTGGTGGCCGACGTCTCGGGCAAGGGCGTGGCGGCGGCACTGTTCATGGCGGTGGCGCGCACGCTCATTCGCGCCACCGCCATGACCTCCGACGGCCCGGGGGCCTGCTTTCGGCTGGTCAACAATCTGCTGGCCGAAGACAACGATACCGCGATGTTCGTCACCGTGTTCTACGGCGTCTTCGACACCGCCAGCGGTGAGCTGATGTACGCCAACGCCGGTCATTGCCCGCCCAGCCTCGTCGATGCCGCGGGGGTGGTTTCGGCCCTCCCCGGGACCGGCGGCATGGCGCTCGGGGTGATGGAGGACCTGGAGTTCAAGGAGAAGTCGGTGGTGATCAATCCCGGCACCAAGCTGCTGTTCTACACCGACGGCGTCACCGAGGCCTTCGACCCCGCCGAAACCGAATTCACCGAGGCGCGGTTACACCGGGTGCTGACCGGGACCAGCAGGGTGCCGGTGGCCGGGTTCGTCGATGCCGTGGTTGCGGCGGTGGAAGAGTTTGCCGCCGGCGCTCCCCAGGCCGACGATCTGACCTGTCTTGCCCTTCATTTCGGGCCGCCGCCCCGCACCGGGGAGGCCTGAGGTGAGACACGCCCTCGAAATCCGCCTGGACAACCGGCTGCCGGAAATCCCCCGGCTGGCCGATCTGGTCGAGTCCTTCGGGGTCGAGCATGGGGTGCCCGACCGGGCGATCTTCAACCTCAACCTCGCCCTCGACGAGATTCTGACCAACGTCATCGAGCACGCCTTTGCCGACGACGACGGCCACGAGATTCTGGTCCGCCTCGCTGTCGACGAGCGGTCGATTCGGGCCGAAGTGATCGATGACGGCTTGCCCTACGATCCGACCGCGCGGCCGGATCCCGATATCACTCTGGCCCTCGAAGACCGGCCGATCGGCGGTCTCGGGGTCTATTTCGCCAAGCGCATGATGGATCGGATCGAGTATCGGCGCGACGCCGGCACCAACCGCCTCTCCCTGGTCCGGTTGATCGACCAGGACCGGGACAGCGGACCGGACCCCGGGCCGGACCATCATTGAGCCGGACACCCCAAGACCAGGACAGCGAGAGACCATGGAAACCAAGGAAAGCCGCGTCGGCGCGGTCGTGATCATCGAAGCGGTGGGCCGCATCGACAGCAACACCGCCAAGGCCTTCGAGGACAAGCTGCTGGGAGCCATCGCCGCCGCCGATCCCCGGATGGTGGTCGACTGCGCTCAACTCGACTATGTCAGCAGCGCCGGGCTTCGCGTGCTGCTGCTGGCGGCCAAGAAGGTCAAGGCGTCGAAGGGCAGGCTCGCCCTGTCGGGCTTAAAGCCCCACGTTCAGGAAGTATTTGACGTCAGCGGGTTCTCCAGTATCTTCTCGATCCAGGCGGGGCGCGAGGCCGCCGTCGCCGCTGTTTCCTGAGCCTGAGGTTTACCGATGGTCGAGCCCACCGACGTTACCGATACCCTCGACGAACTCGAAGAGTCCGCGACCGACGGCCGGACCCGGCAGTGGGTGGCGATCTTCATCTCGTCGCTGGCCGTGATCCTGGCCATCACCAGCATGGGCGGTGGCAACGCCACCAAGGACATGATGAACGCCAACATTGTCGTCAACGACACCTATGCGTTCTATCAGGCCAAGAACATCCGTCAGAACGAGGTCCGCCTCGCCGCCGACCAGTTGAAGGCGCTCAAGGGGTCCACGAACTGGCTGCCCAGTGAAACCAGCCGCTGGATCGACGAGCGGGTGAAGGCCTATGCCGCCACCGCCGAAAAATACGAGTCCGACCCCAAGAGCGGTGAAGGCAAGGTCGAGCTGTTGGCCAGGGCCCGGCAGTATGAGGCAATTCGCGATCATGCCGCGGCGCAGGATCCGTTCTTCGATTACGCCGAAGCGCTGATCCAGATCGCAATCGTGCTGGCCTCGGCCAGTCTGGTTGGCGGCCGTCGCTGGGTGCTGTATCTGGCCTACATCTTCGCCGGCATCGGCGTGCTGCTGACCATCAACGCTTTCACGCTGCTGGTGGCGCTGCCGGGGTCGTGATCGCGGCGCCGGCTACAGGATGTTCAGTGCCACCAGGGCATCGGCGAAATCATCCGGGAAGCCCGCCCCTTTCCTGATCATGCGGACGCGGGGCGGCAATGTCGTCCGCAGCTTTTCGCCATCCTCCCGCATGTCGATCTCGCTGATCACCAGCATGATCGGGATGTGGCGGGTGATGAGCAGTGAATTGAGCACGTTGGCGACCTCGACGCCGCTGATGTTGTCGATGATATTCGAGACCATGACGAAATCGGGCCGGGTCCGGACCGCCATCTCGATGCCGTGCAGCGATCTCGGAACATTGGTCGAGCGGATGCCGCAGTTGGACAGTTGCTTGTCGATGATCAGGTACTGGACATCCCGCGGTCCGATGAACAGCGCCTGGACGATTTTTGTCGCGACGGCGAACCGTTCCAGGTCGACGTAGCAGGGCAGGCTGCGGAAGATTTTGAAGCCCTCCTCGTCGCCGGGGTCGGAGCCATGCTGCAGCGTGTTTTCAATCGCCTGGAAAAAGATGAGGATTTCATCGGTCTCCTTGCGGGTGAAGAAGGGTGTCCGGATGACATAGTCTTCCAGCTTGTGGCATATCACTGCGATGAAGGAAAAGCCGAAGGTTCCAGCGGTGCCCTTGATGCCGTGAACTTGGCGCAGAAGCTCGTTAGCGGCTTCTGCCTGAGTTTCGGGTCTTCGCAGCAACTCCAGCTTTTCATTCAGACTGCACAACGTATCGCGGACATCCTCGATGAACTTCGGGATGAGCGATGCAATGACGTCTTCGACGCTTCGAACCCTGATTTCTGCCATGCCTGAGCCCAGATGCTCTTTCCGCTCGGCAGTTGTCCCCGTCCGTGCGGACTCGCGTTTCGTCCTGGCGCGGATACGCGCATATTCTGTTAATACTCGCAACGTATATTTGTGTCGCGGCCGGGCTGGCGGCGCCAGGGACCGGCGATGCCGATCGATGACGCCGCCGCTCCTGATGCCGCCCGGGATGCTACCGCCCGCCGCTGTCGCTGCCGTCGGGCTGTGGGCTCTGAGGGGCCGGAGCCGGGGCCGGAACGGGAACCGGAGCGGAGACCGTCGGCGCCGGCGCCTTCTTCGCCGCGGCGGCCTTTTCGAGCGCGGCGACGGCGCTGGGGATCATCATTTCCAGCACCGTGGCAACATTGAGTTTTGCGCTGGTCTTGCATTTATTGATGGTCAACTGGCCGGAGGCGCCCAGCAGGGTGAAGTCGGCCTTGGCTTCGGCCTTGGCCTGTCCGGCGGCGTAGCCGCTGAGCCAGGCGATGTCGGCGATCAGGCCTTCGCGGTTAAGGCGGCCATATTCGTCGGTATTACCGTTGAAGAAATCTTCGCAGGCCAGAGCGGTGATATCGTAGGCGTCCTTGTCGGCCACCTTCCTTGCCGCGATCTTTTTGATCAAGGCATAGAGACTGGCCTTGGGATCGCTGCACTTTCCCGCCGACAGGTCTTTCATCATCTTGCCGATCGACT
This sequence comes from Rhodospirillaceae bacterium, assembly GCA_037132135.1. Classification (GTDB taxonomy): domain Bacteria; phylum Pseudomonadota; class Alphaproteobacteria; order Azospirillales; family Azospirillaceae; genus BOG-933. The sequence continues at coordinate 7,804 of JBAXPR010000055.1, read as the reverse complement.
TGTAGTCCGTTCCGGTCGACAGGTTGTTGGTTCCGACGATGTAGCCGTAGGTCCACTGCACGACGAAATGGATGCTGTCCCAGCTTTCGGGGTCCTGCTTGAGCTGGGCCGCGGTCTCGGCGCAGGAGGGCTCGGTGACATCGATAAGTTCCTCGGCCGAGGCCGGCCAGCAGGCGGCGGCGACAACGGCGCATAACAAGGCGATCAAGGGGCGCATGGGACCTCCGGCGATAAACGAAAACAGGCGCGCTGATTCCGGGACTTTGGAACGCGCTCCGCCAAATCACAAGCTCCAATTCAACGGCGTCATCGTGGCCATGCGGCGCCCGGGCCCTGCCGCGGCGCCAGCGAATGGGTACGCAGGAGCCTGGGGTCCAGGGTCGCAGTCGCGGTTTCCACCACCGTGCGATGGTGGGTGAACAGCAGCACCTGGGTCTGCCGCCCCAGTTCGGCCAGGGCCTTGAGGCCGGGAGCGGTGCGCTCGTCGTCGGAGGTGATGAAGAGGTCGTCGGCGATGAAGGGCATCGGTTCGCCCTCGCGGGCGGCGGCTTCGACCGCGGCGATGCGCAGGGTCAGGTAAAGCTGGTCGCGGGTGCCGTCGCTCATGCTCTCGACATGGCAACGGCTGTCGTCGCGGCGCACGCCGACCAGCACCGGACGATCCCGGTCGCCGTAATCGACGATCAGGCGCAGGATCGGATTGCCGCCACTGGCGGCGATGGCGGCGAACAGTTCGCTGGCGCGGCGCAGCAGGGGCTGTTCGTTGGCGGCTCGGAACCGCTCGATCGCGGTGGCGAGGATCGATTGGGCGGCCCACAGCCGGACATAGCGGGCGGTGAGGTCCGCCGTTACCAGCGCGGCGTCGCGGGCGGCCTGGGCCGCCTCGCCGATGCCTTCGCGCCGAAGCAGGCCGTCAGAGGTTCGCCGGGCATCGTTGGCGGCTTCGGTTGCGGTCTGGAACGCTGTCAGCGCGCGCGCCTCCTCGTCGCCCATGCCGAGGACGCGGACGGCGAGCGCGTCGGAGTCGATGTCGCGGGCTTCTTCGCGCAGCTCGGTTTCGGACCGGCCCTCGCCGGCGGCCGCGAGGTCGCGCCCGGCTTCGGCCAGCCGCTCGCGCACCGCGGCGCGGTCACGGCCGCGCGCCGCTTCGGCCAGGGGATCGGCGTCTTCCGCCAGTCCGTATGACCGGCGCAGCAGATCAAGCCTGCGGCGCGCTTCCTCCTCCTGCCGCCGGGCCAGGGCGAGGGCCGCGTCGAGCCCGGCGATCTGCTCCGTCATCACGGTACGGTTCTTGAGCCGTTCCTCCGCGGCCTTCCAGCGCTGGTACAGCAGCGGCGGCAGGTCGAGCGGCGGCAGGCCGCGGTCGTCCCCGGTGAGGGCGTCGCCGATCAGGGCGGTCAGTGAGCGCACCGCCTGTTCGTGGGCCTCGAGATCGGCCCGGATGCCTCTCAGCCGCTCCTGGCGCTGGCGCCGGTCGGTCAGTTCGGTTTCGATCAGCGTCCAGACGTCGAGAGCCGCGCCGGCTTCGGCCGGGCTGGCGGCTGGCGAAAGGCCGATCGCCGGCATGTCCTCGGCCCAGGCGCCGGACCAGCGGTCGATGCCGTCCCGGGCTGCCCCCAGGTCCCGTTCGGCCCGCTCGCACTCGCGGCGGCCCCTGGCCATCTCCGTCTCGAGGCGCCGCCGTGCCGCCCAGGCCTCGGCGGCGCGTTCGACCTCGCTGCGTACCCGGGCGCGCAGCGCCGGCAGCTCAAGGCCGTCCAGGCCGGTCAGGCCAAGAGCCCGCCCGGACTGAAAAAACAGCTGGCGGGCGGCCTCGGCCTGCCGGCGGAGGACGTCCAGGTCCTGCTCACGCTTGAGCACGGTCTCGGCTTCGCGCAGCACCTCATCCTTGCCGCGCAGCCACTCCAGCATGTCCGCCGGTTGGCCCGGCTCAAGACCGACGGGTTGCCAGAGCGCGCGCCAGGCCTGCCGTCGCCCGGCGAGGGAATGATCGAGTTCGTCGAGGCGGGCCGTGAGCTTCGCCTCCTCGGCGCGACTGTCTTCGCGCTGGCGCTGCAGCGTCAGATAGCGCTGGATACGGTGGGCGTCCCGCTCCCGCAGATCGACCAGCCCGTCGGCGTGGCGGACCGCCGCCTCGTAGCGGCTGGCGAGATCGCCGCCGGGGTCGGCATAGTCAAGCGCGGCTTGGCCGGGCTCGAGGGTGCGGTCGATATAGGCGCTGCGGATCAGCCGCCAGCCCTGGTCGCGCTGACGCCGGGCCACGGCCAGGGCCTCGGGGGTCGGGACTTCACCCGCGGCCTGAAGATCGTTGAGATCGCCCTCGGTCCGCTGCAACTCGCCTATGGCCGTGTCCCGGGCCTCAGCCGCGCGGCGGCGGTCGGCCTCGGCGGTCTCTTGCGCGGTCATCAGCCGTTGCACCGTTGCGGCGGCGGGAAAGGCGGTGGCGGTCAGCCGCTCCAGCGATCCGCTCCAGCCGGGCAGCCGGGCCAGCAGCGCGGCCGCCTTGGCCCCGGCCTGCCGGCAGGCCGCTTCGGCCGCGGTCAGCCGGCCCTCGACATCGCCGGCCGCCAGCCCTTCCTCCCAGGCGGTGATCGCCTGGGCCGGATCCGGGGGCGTGCCGATCGCGGCCAGCGCGTCCTCGGTTTCGCGCAGCCGGTCGCGGGCGGCCTCGGCCTGCCGGACCGCCTTCTCCCAGGCGACCGTAAGGGCGTTGCGCTCCGAGATGCGGTCGCGGACCCGAACGGCCAGCGGCTGGGACGGCCGGCGGTGTTCCACCTCGCCGCGCCCGACACCGCCGCCCAGACGGACGACGAACTGGGCCAGCCGGTCGTCGCTGTGCTCGAGGTCGCGCTCGAGCTTGGGCAGATCCTTGCGCTTGTTGGCGATATCGCCGGAATCGCGGAACAGGCGCTCGATCTCCTCGCGGTGATCGGGCAGGGGGCCGGGCTCCGGCAACCCGGCCAGCAACCGGTGCTGCTCGGCGCTTTCGCCGGCCAGACGGCGGCTTTCGGTGGCGGCGCTCTCGACCCGGCTTTGGCCTGCGCGCCAGCGGTCGGCGAAATCGGGTGGCAGTTCCGGGGCGTCGCTGAGGGTGGCGGCCTGGGCGGTCAGGCTGTCGAGACGCGCCAGCAAGGGCAGCACCCGGAGCGTGCGGGTGATGCGGATGCGCTCCTGACGGAGGGCATCCAGCCGGCGCTTGGCCTCGGCCAGGGTGGTTTCGGCCTGCTGCCGGCTGTCGACCGCCTGGGTCCACTCGTCGACGCGCAGTGCCTCCCGGCGGACGCGCTGCTGGGCCTCCTCGTAGTCGCCGAGCCCCCGCCACAGCGGCTTGCCGGCGGATTTGCGCCTGGGCGACCCCAGCGCCTCGGCCTCGGCGTTCAGGCGAGCCAGTACGCTCATGATGTTGGGCAGGCCGCTGCCGGCCTGGAACAGGCTGCGCGCCAGATCGCCTTCGGCCTCGAGCATCTGGTTGCCGCCGTCGCGCAGGCGCTGGTGATCGAGGGCGAACATGCGCTCGAACGCCTCGCGGGTGACGCCGCCCAGCCAGGGCGGCAGCACGCCGTCGGGCAGGGGCGCGCCGCTGGCGTCGAGCAGGGTGTTGATCCGGCCCTTGCGCCGCCGGCAGGTCAGGGTTTCTCCCGCCCGGTTGGCGAGGGTGGCGCCGATCAGCAGGTTGGGGTTGCCATGAAGAAAACCGTAGGTAGTGCGCTCGGGAATGCCGAACAACAGATCGCACACCGCCGACAGCGCCGTCGACTTGCCGGCTTCGTTGGCGCCGTGGATGATGTGCAGCCGGGGGCCGCCGGCGCCGAAATCCAGGCGAAAATCCTGGAAGATGCCGTAGCGTTCAAGAACCAGCTCCCGGATTTCCATCGCTCAGGTCCCCTGGTCGTCGAACAGACGGTCGAGCAGCAGGGCGCCGGCGTCGGCCAGCAGCCCGGCCAGAGCGTCGTCGGTCAGGTCCCCAAGGCCGGCGATCCCGCGGATCTCGGCCGGAATCCGCCCGAGCAGGGTTTCGATGCCGGCGCGCAGCGCCTCGCGCTCCGCCGGCGCCGTCCGCACCGCCTCGATGGCGCCGATCAGGTCGGTCAGGGCACCGGGCGCGCCGCCGGCGGAGGCTGCCGGGTCGGTGGTTCGGGTGATCACCCGTTCGATCCAGACATCGCCGGCCTGGGCGGCGCCATTGGCGCATTCGCTGGCCGCCCGTTCGGGGTCGCCGGCCAGCCTGCGGTGCAATCGGCTGCGTCCGCTCAGGGTCAGGCGGGCGGCCAGCGTCCGGCCGCCGGCGGCGGCGAGTTCCCGCGCCAGCGCGGCGCGCACCGCCTCGGCAAGGTCGTCCCAGTCGCCGCAGACGGCGAGGTCGATCTCGCAGCGGACCCAGCGCACGACGTCGAGGTCCACCGCCTCGACCGACACCACGCGCCCGGCCTCGACGGTCACGAGGGTACAGCCCTTGGCGCCGGTCTCGTTGGCGTGGCGGCCCTGGAGATTGCCGGAAAAAACGATCCAGGGTTCGCGGGACAACTCCTCCCGCGCATGGACGTGGCCGAGCGCCCAGTAGTCATAGCCTCTGGCCACGAGATCCTCGAGCGAGCAGGGCGCATAACCCTCGTGCCCCGGCCGGCCGGTGGCCGCGGTGTGCAGCAGGCCGATATTGAACAGCCCGGGCCGGGCCGGCGGGTAGTCGCGGGCAAGATTGGCGCTTTCGTGCCCCTGGCCGAAGCTGCGGCCGTGCAGCGCCACCCCGAGATCGTCCCAGACCAGCGTTTCGGCCTTGCGCGCGCCGAACATGGTGACGGTCGGCGGCAGGCTGAGCTTGCGCGTCATCTTGCTTTCGGCGTCGTGATTGCCCCGGACGATGGCCACCCGGATGCCGGCCTGGGCCAACCGGCCCATGCCTTCGGCGAAGGCCAGCCCGGTCGAGAAGTCCGGCCAGTCGCCATCAAAAAGATCGCCGGCGATGACCATGAAATCGACCCGCTGCTCCAGGGCGAAGCCGATCAGGCCGTGAAAGGCCCGCCGGGTCGCACCGGCCAGCCGGGTGGCCCGGCCTTCGGCCCGTGCGGTCAGCCCGGAGAGCGGGCTGTCAAGGTGGATGTCGGCGGCATGAATGAAGCGCAAGTGCTGCCCCTCAGCCTGAAAATGAAACTTTCAATCCCATGACGCGGAAAGCGACAGATGGTGGTGCAAGCTTCTTGCTTCTGCGTCGCGTCGCCCGCAGCCGATTCGGGCTTCGGCGGCCTCGATGGAACAACTCAGACATATTGACTGATTAGAGTCATATATACCGCAAAATCATGATCATGCTCCGAAATATGATTGGTCCAGTGGTCCAGCAGTTCAAGGTTTACCGGAGTCAGTACCCCTGGAGACTCGTCAAATCTTCTTTTCAAGTTGCGAACGATGTCAAGTATATTCGTGTGCAGGTTTTTATGCTTTATTATGTGTGGGTATTTGTATCGCCGCATGTAGATTTCTTCTTCATGAAAGTGCCTTTCTGTTTCTTCAATAAGGCGAGAGAATATGGCGCCAACCTCCGCAACAGCCTGGCCTTCACTGACGGCATCTCGAAGAGTGTTGGTTAGGTCCATCAGCGTGCGATGCTGATCGTTGAGGAACCCAATATTGATGTCGAGCTTTTGAGTCCACTTGATCGAATGCACAGGGTTTCTCCGACCAGCCAAGCGGTGCGCAGCATATCAGGCGTCCCGGCAGGGTGGAACAGGAGGTTCGGTTGTTCCGCTATGTCAAGGCCGGGTGTGTCCCTCCGGTTGGAACGATGGCAGCGGTCAACGCCAGGAAAGGCGCCAGATCGCTTAGTGTCCCGAATCTCCTAAATTGATGGCTAGAGGTGTTTCAGCTTGATCCGTGCGTCTGCGGAGGTGAACTGGGCCACCACCACGGCGTCGAGCTGGCGGGTCCAGTGGTGCTAGGCGGGATCCAGCGGCGCCGGCAGAACAAGGCCCTCGCTGTAGCCGAGATTTACGTTTACGACAACAACTCTTCCGATCGCACCTGTGAGGTTGACCGGGGGCCGCAAAGAAGTGACTCGCCTCCATTACCTGATGGTTCCCCACGATCTGCCCTCGTCCGAATGACCATCGGCGCCGCCGTCCTCCCCGATTCCCGGCGATCCGTCGCTGTTCCGGCAGAACGCCACCTCTCGCCACGCCCTGATTTTCGCAGGGTGGCGTTAACCGCAACGACGTCGCATTAACAAGTGGCCATATCGCGAATTCTTGGCCATACTCTCCCCTGAGCATATTAAGTCAGGGGTTCGCCGATGGCCATTGACCGCCCAGCGGTGGCGACCGGAAACGTATCGTGCCCATGGTACAGAGTGACAGTCACGGTGGTCACAACCGTGACTGCACAGATATGGCGCGAAGGGACCCGCGATCACCGCTATGGCCACTTGGTCGCGGGGATCGTTCGCCACTGAACCTCCCGGGTTTTCTTTCAAGACCGCGTTGCCGCCTTGGTCGATCCGACAGGAACAGGCTAAATATGTTATAATAAAGGTTTAAAAATGTCAAATATTGTGTTGTACAATCAAGCTGATATGTCGAACCCATATATTTGGTATGGTTCCGTTGACGTAGCGACGTCAAGCCAGATCAGCATTTCCTATGGCAGTGAACAGACAATATACTATGGGTCTTTTTCTTATAATGCGTACGAGCAGGTTTTCGGTACGCTTACAAGAATTGATGTTCTGAGTAATGGGGCATTATCTTGGCAGTGGACGGGAAGTGCCAATGCAAATGTCGTCTATAACTATGTTCAGGTTAACAGCGATGCAATTGGAGTCGTATCATATCTAACAAGTGGCAACGATGTTATTGTCGGATCAAAGTATGGTGACGTATTGAAAGGGGGGGCTGGCAACGATACCATTACAGGAACCGGTAGTCAGGATGTCTTTATCTATGATCCAACCGGAAATGGGGTTGATACCATAAATGGATTTGTGTCAAGTGATATAATAAGAGTTAATGGAGCCGATATTTATTCTGTAACGGCAACGGCATCCGGAGGATACACTGTTCTATCTATTTCAACTAACGCATCATCATTACCTATTACTGTCAATCTTACCGGTACATTCTATCAGGATCAGTTTAGTTTCAGCGCGACAGACATCACAATCACAGATCATCACTTCAACGCATCGCCGACGGGAACCGTATCCATCGCCGGTTCGCCGATTCAGGGCCAGACCCTGGTGGCCGGCAACACCCTGGCCGACGCCGATGGCCTGGGCCCGATCGGTTACCGCTGGCAGGCGTCGGTCAACGGCTCTTCGGCATGGACGGCGATCGACGGGGCAACCGACAGCACGCTGACCCTTACCACGGCGTTGATCGGCCGGTATGTCCGGGTCGAGGCCTATTATACCGACGGCTGGGGTACGGCTGAGACCAAGGACAGCACCGCCGTCGCCGTCAAGGCTCACGTCAACGCGCTGCCCTCGGGAAGCGTATCCATTACCGGCTCGCCGATTCAGGGCCAGACCCTGGTGGCCGGCAATACCCTGGCCGACGCCGATGGCCTGGGGGATGTCGGCTACCGCTGGCAGGCATCGGCCAACGGCTCATCGGCATGGACGACGATCGATGGCGCAACCGACAGCACGCTGACCCTCACCACGGCGTTGATCGGCCAGTATCTCCGGGTCGAAGCCTATTACACTGACGGCTGGGGCACGGCCGAGACCAGGGACAGCACCGCCGTTGCCGTCAAGGCTCGCGTCAACGCGCTGCCCACCGGAACCGTTACCATCACCGGCTCGGCGTCCGAGGGC
>JBAXPR010000054.1:0-23487 GCA_037132135.1 Rhodospirillaceae bacterium | reverse complement strand
CTGTACGTGTCGCCGAGGAAGTCCTGGGCCGGGCGGGCGAACCAGGAATCCGAGCCCTCGGCCTCGAAAATGGCCGCGATGCGCTCCAGCACCGCCGGGTCGGCCAGCGGCTTGCCGTCGGCCTTGGCCGTAAAGAGGGCGATCGGCACGCCCCAGGTGCGCTGGCGGCTGATGCACCAGTCGGGACGGCTGGCGATCATGGCGTGAATGCGGTTGCGGCCCTGGCCGGGCACCCAGCGGGTGGCGTCGATCGCCGCCAGCGCGGTTTCACGCAGCTGGTTCTTTTCCATCGAGATGAACCATTGCGGCGTGGTGCGGAAGATCAGCGGCGCCTTGGAGCGCCAGGAGCAGGGATAGGAATGTTCGAGCAGGCCGCGGGCCAGCAACCCGCCCTTCATGGCGATCGCCCCGAGCACGGCGCCGTTGGCATCGCCGCGCTTGCCCTCTTCGGTATAGACGGTGCGGCCGGAGAACAGCGGCACCCGGTCGAGGAAGCGGCCGTCCTCGCCGACGGTTTCCGGGACCTCGATGCCGAACTTCCGGCCCAGGAAGAAATCGTCCTCGCCGTGGCCCGGGGCGATGTGGACGAAGCCGGTGCCGGTGTCGGTGGTGACGAAGTCGCCGGGCAGCAGCGGCACCTCGAAATCATAGCCGTCGCCGCGCAGGGGATGCTGGCAGACCGTGCCGGCCAGGCTGTCGCCCGGGATGCGGGCGAGCAGCTGCCAGTCGGTGATGCCGGCGGCGGCGGCGGTGGCGGCGGCCTGCTCGAGGCAGACGACCAGGGTCTCGCCGGGATCGGCAAGGCTGCCCTCGCCGGCGGCACCGACCCGGAACACGCCGTACTCGAAACTATGGCCATAGGCGATGGCACGATTGCCGGGCAGGGTCCAGGGGGTGGTGGTCCAGATCACCACCGAGGCGCCGGCCAGCTCGGCCCGCGACGGCCGCAGCACCGGGAAGCGGACGTGGACCGTGGTCGAGACATGGTCGTGATACTCGACCTCGGCGTCGGCGAGCGCGGTCTTCTCGACCACCGACCACAGCACCGGGCGTACGCCCTTGTAGAGGCCGCCATTGACCAGGAACTTGTGAATCTCGCGTACGATCTGGGCTTCGGCGGCGTTGGTCATGGTGGTGTAGGGACGCGCCCAGTCGCCGGCGACGCCGAGGCGCTGGAACTCGGCGGCCTGGATGTCGACCCATTTTTGAGCGAACTGGCGGCATTCGGCGCGGAATTGCAACACCGGCACCTGATCCTTGTCGCGCCCCGCCTTCCTGTACGTCTCCTCGATCTGCCATTCGATGGGCAGGCCGTGGCAATCCCAGCCCGGCACGTACGCGGCATCATAGCCCAGCATCTGCCAGGAGCGGTTGATCACATCCTTGAGAATCTTGTTGACCGCGTGGCCGATGTGAATGTTGCCGTTGGCGTAGGGCGGGCCATCGTGAAGTATGAATTTCGGCCGCCCGGCCGCGGTTTCGCGCAGGCGCTGCTGCAGGCCGGCCTCGGCCCAGCGCTTCAGAAGCTCCGGCTCTTTGGTCGGCAGCCCTCCCCGCATGGGAAAGCCGGTGCGCGGCAGGAACACGGTCGGACGATAATCGCGAGGCATGGCGGGGGACTGTCGGCAAGGGGACGGGAAGGCCGATGGCGGCGCGCGATGGTAGCAGCGCCGGCCAGCGCATCAAAGCGCCAATGTGCCTCGGAAGGGCGCGAATCGAACACCGGCCGGGGCGGTGCCCCGGCCGTGCTCGCGATCGGGGCCGGGTCAGCCGAGCTTTTCGCACTCCTCGGCGCAGGTCTTGCAGCTGTCGGCGCAGGCTTTGCACGTGGCGTGCTGATCGGCGTGCTTGCGGCACTCCTTCTCGCACTCCCGGCACAGCGCGAGCGCCAGTTTCGCGGCGGCGCCGACATGGGGCGAGCCGGCGGCGCCGAGCTTGGCCAGCGCGCCGCAGGTGGCCAGCATCTGATCGACGCTCCTGGCGCAGGCGGCCAGCGCGGTATCGCCGGTGGTGAAGGATTGCAGGCAGTGGGCGAGGCAGAGCTGGCCGGTCCTGGTGCAGTCGAGCGCGGCCAGGATCAGCGCCGCCGGGGCGGCGGCGGCATGCTCGTGATGCTCGTGCGGTTCGGCCGGCTTGATCTCCGGCTTGATCTCCGGTTTGACCTCGGGCTTGACCTCGGCGGCAGCGGCGGTCGGGGCCGGCGGCTGGTCCTCGGCGAAAGCGGCACCCGATGCGACGACGACCGCGGCCATACCGGCGGCGGTGATGACTTCCCTGCGATTCATGAGACCCCCGTTGCGTTTGGAATAGGGACGGCAAGACGAGGCGGAGTGTCCTCCTGCCGCCTGTGCCGTTCAACGGGAAAACGACCGGCCGGTCAATGAAGGCAGGCCTCAAGGCGGCGGCAGATGCCGGCCGACGAGAACACGCCGCGCCGGAGCCGGGCCTCGCCGAGGCCGAGCGGCTGCCAGATCGGAGGCTCGGGTTCGGAGTCCTCGGTCAGCGCCGCGACCAGGGCTTCGAGCCGCGCCATGTCGGTGTTGATCGCCTGCAGGCGGGTGCGCACCGTTTCGGTGCCCAGCACCAGTCCCGGCTCGGAGAGCGCGTGAAGCGGGATGGCATGCTCGGCCAGATAGCCGACCAACGTCCGGGCCGCCCTGGCGCCGCCCTCGGCATCGGCGGGATCGGTCTCCGCGGTCTCGGCGAGGCGGACCAGCAGGCCGCCCACCAGCATCGGCGGACAGGCGACGCCGAGCCGGGAGGCGAGGGCGACCACGGCGCGGAGGGTGGCGGCCCGGTGCCCGGCCCCGGCCGGAAACGGGGCGGTGCGGCCGGCGTCGGCTTCAGGGCTCGGCTGGCTGCAATCGATCAGGCCCATGGCGTCCTTCCTGGTTCTGACGGTTGGGGCGAAGGGATCAGCGGCGGGCGGGTCTGCCGTCCCACAGCAGCAATTCCACCGCGAACACCACTCCGAGGATTATGATCAGGGCATTCATCAGTCGTCTCCGGCGTTGGCAAGTTCGGCAACTTGAGTTTGCAGTTCGCTGTAACGGTGCAGCCAGCCGATCCGTTCCGCCGTGTCCTTGGCGCGTTCGGCCCGACTGAGGGCTTGCGCGGCGAGGTGGCGGAGCAGGGCGTCCGGTGCCTCGGTGTCTGGGGCGGTCATGGCAGGGTATCCCGTGTTCAGAGGAACCAACGTGACGGTGGTCACATCTATTCCCGAAGAAAGCAAAAGCCATGCCGCCGCCGCCGGCCGGCCAGCGCCTGAGCCGGCCGCGGTTCCTGTCGCGCCGCAACAAAAACCTCCCGCCGCCGCCGGCAGGAGTTGCCGGGCGGCGAGGAAAAAACTGCCGGTGAGCGGTATTTGCTTACCCTGGGATGGGGCGCTATGCGGCGGCTGGAGGATGCCTTTCTGACCATGGTCGGCAGGCGCAATGCCTCGCTACCAATCTAACCCGGACCGGCGGGCCGACCTCAGACGATATTGAAACCAAGGCTGTTCCAGTGAGTTGCCGATTTACAGTCCGTCGGCGTCGTGCCGACAGGGGGCCACAGAAGCCGACATTTGCCGGCGATTACACCGGATTTGGCCCCGGCGGGCCCGGCACCGGACGACGCCAGCCGACAGGCGCCGACTCACGGCGGGGTGGAAGTGCGCCACATATGCCTCGTTCAGAAACAGCGTAGTCGTGAGCTTGTGCCGTCTGGTGTGACGATCATGCCAACCATGCCCGAAAAGATGTTCGTGCCGCTGATGGTCCGGTATGCAGAACTCATGAACGATCAGCGGCCGCTCTCCGATGTATTCGAGGTAGTATAGAATGAGGAGATGCCTGAGGACAGAGTCTAACAGCGACACCGCAGCTTTCGTTAAAGCTCTTCTTAATATGATCAGAGAACCCTATACGTCATATTCTTATCAAACTAACGTTTATTGGTTTCGTGTTTTTTGACGATTCATGTTATTTTACTTTCATGCATAACCCAGCAAAAGCTATGACCTGATTGCAGGTTCGCCTGCCGCGAGCCTTGTAACGTTCCGGAGTGTGACTGATGGACAAGATCGGAGCGGGGTGGCAAGTGGCGATCCGCAGGATGCTCATTGATACCGCCGGTTCGGTCTCGCCGTTAAGCGCCGGGCTTCGGAGGAAGCCAGGTCGGGCTCGTGGCCCCCTGATGATCGCCCTTGAGCCCCGCTACTTGTTCGATGGCGCCGGCGCCGCCAGCGTGGTTGACGCCGCTCATCACGTCAACGTCAACGTCACAGCCCCCCCCGACACCACACCAGACCCACTCGCGCAGGCGCTCTCGAGCCATGTCCTGTCGGAGGATACAACCGCCGGGGTCGCAGCACCGACCCAGGTTCGGGCTGCCGATTCAGGCAAAGACGGCGGCAAAAAGGAGGTGGCGTTCGTCGACAGTTCCGCTCCGGGCTATCAGGCGCTGGTCGACGGCGTGCGCGCCGGGGTCGAGGTCGAGGTGATCGACAGCGGCCAGAGCGGGCTGGCCCAGATGGCGCTCTGGGCCGAAAGTCACGGCGGCTACGACGCCATCCACTTGATTTCCCACGGCACCGAGGCAAACCTGCGCGTCGGCACCGACAGCGTGACCAGCGACAGCCTGAACACCGACGTCGGACGCGCCGAGATGGCCGCGCTTGGCTCGGCGCTGAAGACGGGCGGCGACATTTTGATCTATGGCTGCGACGTGGCCAAAGGCGCCGACGGCCAGCAATTGGTTGCCGGCATCGCCGCCGCCACCGGCGCCGACGTCGCGGCCTCGACCGACCGCACTGGCGCCGCCGCCATGGGCGGCGACTGGACGCTTGAGAGCGCGACCGGCGCCATCGCCACCCCGTTGGCACTGACCGCCGAGGCCCAGGCGGCCTATGACCGCGTGCTCGCCCCCGCCCACGAGGCCGCGACCGCCGACCAACTGGCCCTGATCCCCGACGTGACCGCGCCGACCCCGGTGCGCGCGGCCGATCCGAGCCTGAACAACGGCCAGCGCGAGGTGGTGTTCATCGACACCTCGGTCGGCGACTATCAAACGTTGGTCGACGGCATCCGCGCGGGTGTCGAGATCGAGTTGATCGACGGCGGCCATAGTGGTTTCGCCCAAATGGCGCTCTGGGCCGAAAGCCATATCGGCTACGACGCCATCCATGTGATGTCCCACGGCTCCCCGGGCACGCTGCGCCTCGGCACCGACGCCGTGACTGACGCCAGCCTGTCCACCGCCGTCTCCCGGGCCGAACTGGCCGAGATCGGCCACGCCCTGAACGCGGGCGGCGACCTGTTGTTCTATGGCTGCGATGTCGCCAAAGGCTCTGATGGACGGCAATTCGTCGCCGACCTCGCCAGCGCGACCAGCGCCGACATCGCCGCCTCGACCGATGTGACGGGCCTTGCCGCCAGGGGCGCCAACTGGAGCTTGGAATCGACCACCGGGAGCGTCAGCACGCTTTCTCCCTTCGTCAATGGTCTTCCTGCCCACTACGACCATATCCTCGCCTCGCTGATGGTGACGACCAATTCCGATAGCGGCGCCAACGCCACCATCGACACCGACTACGACACCGACGCGGCCGACGGTGGCGGCCTGAGCCTGCGCGAGGCGCTGAACTATGCCGGCAACGGCGACACCATCACCTTCGCCAGCGGTTATACAATCACCATTGGCTCCGACCTGTCGGTTGCGGCCGGGGTGACGCTGAACGCAGATATCTCGGCGGGAACCAGCGACACCGTGACCATCGATGGGTCCCACACGCTCACCCTGGCCGGCGGGCTGACAGTATCCAACGGCACCGGCGACACCCTCGCTATCGGCACCGTGGCGGCGGGAGCCGGCGGCGCGATCACCAAAACCGGGGCGGGCACGCTGACCCTATCCGGCGCCAACACATACTCCGGCGCCACCACGCTTTCGGCAGGCATACTGGTGGCGGCCAACGCCACCGCGCTGGGCGACACGGCGGGGGGCACCACCGTTAATAGTGGCGCGACGCTGCAATTCTCAGGCGGGGTGACCATCGCCGAGAACATTGTCCTGGATACGGCCTCCGGCACCGCCGTCTTGGAAAGCATCATTGGTAACAACACACTGTCCGGCACGATCACCCATGCCTCCCAAGGCGCTGTCGCCGTTTCGGCAGCTGTCGGTACCACGTTGACGATCAGCGGCATGATCGCTGGCGGTGGCAATGGCGACGGCAGCAGCTACGACCTCCATTTCGGCACGACGACCGATACCGGGACCGTAATACTGTCTGGTGCCAACTCGTTCAAAGACGCGGTGTCCCTCAATTACGGTACGCTCACGCTGGCCAACGCCGCCGCGCTGGGCACCACCGACAAGGGCATCGATGAGATGGACCAGGGTACCGTCCTGGCCCTGCGGGACGTCACCATTACCGGTGAGGACATCACCGACTTCTGGGGGGGAACCATCCAGAACCTGTCGGGCGACAACACCTTCGCCGGTGCGATCAAGAAGCCTTTCGGCGACGTTGGCGTCGATGTCGCGACCGGCACGACGTTGACGCTGAGCGGTGCGATCGGCAGCGATGTCGCGGCCATTACCGATGGCGCGATGTTCGGGCTTTCCAAGGCCGGGGCGGGCACGCTGGTTCTTACGGGAACGAACCACTACAACGGCAGCACGACGATCTCCGAGGGAACCTTGAGAGTGGCAGGGGACGCCAATCTCGGCGCGACCTGGATCCAGAACGATGGCGGCACGATAACGTCCAATGTTGGCGGCGCTATTCGTCTCGCCGGTGGCACCCTGGCGGTCACCGGCATCGGCGGCCAGACGGTCGACAACGCCATCATCCTGGTCGCCGGCGGCGGCACGATCAGCTATGCCAACACCGGCGGCTCTGACCTGCTGACGCTCTCGGGGGTGATATCCGGCATCGGCAACATCCTGACCAAGACCGGAGCCGGAGCGGTTCTGGTGAATAACAATGTCAACCATACCGGTTGGGGCGTGACCATTACCGCTGGCAGGTTTGCTATCACCAACGCCACCTGTTTCGGTACAGGCACGGTTACCTTGAATGGTGGAACGTTCGTTGAAAATGTAACCCTTGCCAACGAATTTGTTATCGGATCCGGCGGTGGCCTAATTGATTGCTCCAGCACCTCCACACTGTCTGGGACGATCACCGGCTCGGGCTTGTTAACCACGACTGGCGCTGTCTATTATGGTGGTAATAGCTCTGATTTCACCGGGGCTTTCTCGGTTTCATCCGGGGAAATGAGGATCCTATCAGCCGCCACTTTCAATAGTTGTTCCATTACCCTCGCAGCCTCGACGACGCTGTCCGTGCAAGGGACCAAAACCCTCGGCAACACCATCACACTGGCCGGCAACGCCACCTTGGCCACCGTGGGCGCTGCCGTGGCCACCTTCACCGGCACCATATCGGAAAGCGGCGGAGCCCGGAATTTGACCGTGACCGGGTCCAACAATGCCGGAAAGATCATTCTTTCCGGCGACAACACCTATACTGGCGTCACCACCGTTTCCGTCGGCACATTGGTCGCAAGCCACAACAACGCGCTGGGCACCACCGCCGGGGCCACCACCGTCACCAGTGGCGCAACGCTGGAAATCGCCAGCGGCATCACCAGCGCCGAGAACCTGACTCTTGCCGGCACCGGCGTCTCCAGCGCGGGCGCGCTCTCCCTCACCAGCGGCACCGGCACCGTCACCGGCGCGGTGGCCATGTCCGCCAATTCCACCATCGTCGTGGCGGGCACCAGCCTGACACTCAGCGGCGTACTCAGTGGCGGCTTCGCGCTCACCAAGACCGGTTCCGGCAGCCTGACGCTTTCGGGCAGTAACACCTATACCGGCGCCACCACTGTTTCCGTTGGCACATTGGTGGCAAGCCACACCAACGCGCTAGGCACCACCGCCGGGGCCACCACCGTCACCAGCGGCGCAACGCTGGAAATCGCGAGCGGCATCGTCACCGCCGAGAGCCTGACCCTTGCCGGCACCGGCGTCTCCAGCAGGGGCGCGCTCTCCCTCACCAGCGGCAACGGCAAGGTCATCGGCACGGTGGCCATGTCTGCCAATTCCACCATCAGCGTGACCGGCACCAGCCTGACCCTCAGCGGCGTGCTCAGCGGCGGCTTCGCCCTCACCAAGTCCGGTTCCGGTAGTCTGACCCTGTCGAACGCCAACACCTATACCGGCTTGACGACGGTGTCGGCGGGCACCCTGGTCGCGGCGAACGCGACGGCGCTCGGAACCACGGCCGGTGGGGTCTCGATCGCCGATGGCGCCACCCTGGCGCTCCAGGGCGGCATTACGGTGGGCGACGCCATCACCTCGGTCCAGGGAACCGGGGTTTCCGGCGGCGGTGCGCTCATCAATGTCAGCGGCACCAACACAATCAGCGGCACCGTGAGCTTGGCCCTGGATACAACCATAAGGGCAACGGCCGGCACGCTCACCCTTAGTGGCGCGGTCACCGGTAACGGCAAAGCCCTGACCAAGGCCGGTGCCGGAGTGCTGACGCTGTCAAGCACAAGCAACAACAGCTCAACATTCTCTACAATAATTACGGCCGGCACTCTCTCCATCGCCGGTCAGTCCAGGATCGGCTCGGGCACGATTACTCTGGATGGGGGCACCCTTTCGGGTTTCACCGCGGGCACCACCTCCGCCGACGGCACCGGCTCGGGTCTTTACAATGTCCTGACCAACGCGGTCGTGATCGGCGGCGGCACCATCTCTCCCGGCAACGGAATTGTGTTGGCTCTGAAGGGGGCGTTGACCGGTTCCGGCGCCCTCGCCGTGACCGGCGGTGGCGATCTCGACTTCTGGAATGCCGATGGTTTTACCGGCGATATGAATGTCTCGAGCGGCACATGGATGACGGCGTTTGGGACCAGCGGTTTCGGCACGGGTAACGCCATCACACTGGGCGCCAGCAATAGAGTCTCGGTCAGCGGCGGC
The DNA here is from genome assembly GCA_037132135.1 of Rhodospirillaceae bacterium. GTDB lineage: Bacteria > Pseudomonadota > Alphaproteobacteria > Azospirillales > Azospirillaceae > BOG-933. The sequence continues at coordinate 14,511 of JBAXPR010000054.1, read as the reverse complement.
ACCAGGACCATTTCCAGCAACTTCGTACTGGCAGGCGACGCCACTCTGGCGACCGATACCGCGACTAATCTGACGGCCAACGGCGCCATCATCACCTTTTCGGGCACGATTTCAGAAACCGGCGGCAGCCATGGGCTGACCCTGATAAATACTGATAGCGCCAACAACAATACCTTGCGCATCACCGGAACCAACACCTATTCCGGCACCACGACCGTCTTCAACAACAGCAAGGCTTCGGTGGCGACCGACAGCAACATGGGTGGCGGCACGGGGCTGGTCTTGAATACCGGCTCCACCCTGGTCATTACCGGTTCCAATACCATCACCAAGACCATCACCGGCGGCAGCGCCACGATTGAGGTCGGTGGCTCGCTGGCGGTGGAACTGTCGGGCGTGATCGGCGGCAATACCGGCCGCACCCTGACCAAGACAGGCACCGGTACCCTGACCCTGTCGAACGCCAACACCTATACCGGCTTGACGACGGTGTCGGCGGGCACCCTGGTCGCGGCGAACGCGACGGCGCTCGGAACCACGGCCGGTGGGGTCTCGATCGCCGATGGCGCCACCCTGGCGCTCCAGGGCGGCATTACGGTGGGCGACGCCATCACCTCGGTCCAGGGAACCGGGGTTTCCGGCGGCGGCGCGCTCGTCAATGTCAGCGGCGCCAACACAATCAGCGGTACCGTGGCATTGGCCGGCGACGCCACCGTCACGGTCGCCAGCAACAGCTCCCTGACTCTCAGCAACACGGTCAGCGGCACCAGCCGCTCCCTGACAAAGACCGGCACGGGCACCCTGACCCTGTCCGGCGTGAATACCTACACTGGCGCCACTACGGTGTCGGCGGGCAACTTGCAGTTAACGGGCTCCATCGCCGGGGCGGTCACCGTGGGAAACAGCGGTACACTGGTCGGAACCGGCAGGGTGACTGGCCTGGTGTCGGTGCAATCAGGCGGCGGCATTTCGCCGGGCAACAGCGGAACCGGCACACTGACGCTGAACGGCGGCCTGACCGTGGCGTCCGGCGGCACTGTCGCCCTCGACATCAACGGAACCAACGCCGGCAGCGGCTATGACGTGCTGGCGGTCACCGGGGCGGTCAGTATCGACAGCGCCGCGACCCTCACTCTTTCCGGCTCTTACACGCCCAGCACAACCGACCGATTTATCCTGATCACCAACGACAGCACCGATGCCATCACCGGCGCCTTCTCGGGGCTGGCCAGCGGTGAAAACAAGACGTTTAATACCAAGTCGCTGGCCGCCAGCTACAGTAGCGGCACCGGCAACGATTTCGCGCTCGGGCACTATCCCAAGGTGGTGTCCATCGTGCGCGCGTCTTCGGCGGCGCAGGGCACCAATGCCGCTTCGGTCAGCTACACCGTCACCTTCAGCGAGGCGGTGACCGGGGTGGACGCCGGCGACTTAGTTGTGACGGCCACCACCGGCTCCAACACCGGATATTCCATTGGCACGCCCTCATCCAGCGACGGTGGCATCACCTGGACGGTCCCCGTGGCCACCAGCGGCAATGGCGCGGGCAACGCCACCATCCGGCTTGACCTCAACGACGCCAGCGATGCCAGCGGCATCACCAGCACAACCGACGGCATTCCTCTCCTCTCGTCCACCGGCACCGCCGACGGCAGCTATAGCGGCGGTGAAACCTACATCGTAGACAAGACGCCGCCGACCCTGGCCATCACCAGCGACGTCGCGGTGGTGAAGGCGGGTGAGACCGCGACCATCACCTTCACCTTCAGCGAAGACCCGGGATCAAGCTTCACCTGGAACGGCACGACCGGGGATGTCGCGGTCTCGGGCGGCACGCTCGGGGCCATCAGCGGCTCGGGCCTGACCCGGACGGCGACCTTCACCCCCACTGCCGCTCTGGCCTCGGGCAGCGCCAGCGTCACAGTGGCCTCGGGCGCCTACACCGACGCCGCTGGCAACAGCGGCGGCGCCGGAAGCACGCCCTCCATCGCCATCGACACCCTGGCGCCGACCTTGACCGCGGTGAGCGTCGCCTCCAGCAACGCCACGCCAACCCTGGCCAAGGTAGGCGACATCATCACCGTCAGCTTCACCACCGATGGCTCCCAGTCGGGCTCCCCGACGGCCACCATCGACGGTCACGCCGCCACGGTGTCCCGCGTCAGCGGCAACGCCTACACCGCCACCTACACCATGGCCTCCGGTGACAGCGAAGGCGCGGTGACCTTCGCGCTCAACGCGGTGGACGCAGCGGGCAACGTCATGTCCCCGGTCACCGCCGACATCAGCAGCAGCTCGGCCGTCACCTTCGACAAGACCTCGCCGGTCGCCCCTGGCGTCTCCCTCTCAAGCGATACGGGCTGGTCTCGGACCGACGCCATCACCTCCACCGGCACACTGTCCCTGACCGGTATTGAGGATGGTGCGACGGTGCAATACAGCACCAACCGTGGCAGCACCTGGCAGAGCAGCTTTACGGCATCGGCCGGCAGCAGAGTCGTTGAAGTGCGTCAGGTCGACAACGCGGGCAATATCGGCAACGCCTCAACGCTATCCTTTGTCCTTGAGACCCAGGCCCCGACCTCGATCTCCGGCTCCCTCGCGGCGGTCAACGCCGCAGCTGTCGGAACCTCGGTCGGCACCGTCTCCGCCACTGATCCGGCCGGACAGGCGATGCACTACACCCTGGTCAACGATGGCGGCCACTTCGCCATCGACCAGACCACGGGCAAGGTGACGATCAGCAGCGCCATCGACTACTCGTTCGCCTCGGCCACCAGGTACACGATCACGGTTCAGGTGGAGGACGCGGCGGGGCTTTCGAGCACGAAGACGTTCGACGTCAGTGTCTCGCTATCCCCCGCTCCGCCGCCGCCGGCTCCGCCCGCGCCACCGGTGGTCGAGATCAAGATTTCTCAGCTGACGACCACTCCGACCTCAACGACGGTCTCCTCGACCTCCTCGGTTTCGACCAGCGGCGATGTTGGGTTGGGAGCCAACTCGTCCAACTCGGTGTCGGTCGGCGGCACCAGTACCAGCGCCAACAGCAGCAACGGGCAGCGCTCAATCACCGCCGACAGTACGGGCGGCGGCTCCGTCGGCGGCAGCGGCAATCAGGTGCTCTCGGTCAGCAACATGGGCGGGGTGTCCGGCGGCAGCGCCGGAGCCAGCGGCAGCGGCAACCAAGTGTTGACCATCAACAACATGGGGGGTGCGACGACCGGTGGCAGTTCGGGAAGCGCGGGCCTCTCCGGCAGCAGCCTGGGCGGGGGCGCCAGCTTCAGTGCATCGTCCAGCGGCTCGTTCGGCAGCAGCAGCGGCAGCAGCTTCAGCGGCACCAGCGGCAGTTTCAGCACCGGTTCTGGCGCGGGCGGGTTAAGCGGGCCGGGCAGCAGCTCAAGCGGTCCCAGCTCCTCCAGCGGCTTCAGCACGGGTCCCGGCAGCAGTTCGAGCCGCGGCTCTGGCCCAAGCTCCAGTCCGGGCGCGTCAACGGGGAACTCCAGCGCCGGGGCGAGCGCTGGTGGAACTACCGGTGGCGACACCGGCTCAACCACCACCAGGGGCGGCGACAGCGGAACGGGCGGTACTGGTGGCCGCAACTCCTCCTCGGGAACGGGTGAAGGCCAGAGCGGGGATCGTGGTCAGGGCCAGGATCAGACCCGCAACCAGTCTCCTGAGCAACAGAATCAAAATCGCAATCAGACCCCCGAGCAGCAGGGTCAGGCCCGCACTCAGGGCCAGAACCGTGGTCAGGGGCAAAGCGGGGATCACGGGAACACCCGTGGTGGGGACACGAACACCACCCCTGGAACGGGCGGCGAAACGGCACCGGCCACCGGCACCACGGTGCCCGATCTGGGGCCGCGCACCTTCCTCTTTGACGAGCAGCCCGTTCACAATGGGCCGCTGTCGTTCAGCCAGCAACTGGCGGCGGCCAACAACTTTGACCAGAAATGCATACAGCTCGACGAAGCGGCCGCCAGCCTGCCATTTTATGACGATCAGTGGGCCGCATAATTCACGTTTCAGATTTCGCCTTCATATGAGAACCGATCACATGACCGTTTCGCCTGAACATTCTGCGCTTCGCATTGGGCCTCGCGACCTCCGTCGTGGTCTGCGCCCCTTCCTGCTCTCGGGAACCGTGCTGGCGCTGTGCGCCTGTGCGGTGTCGCCGGACCCGTTCACCGACGAGGAGAAGCGGCTGCGGATCAGCGAGGACAAGGCGCTGATGTTCGGCGATCTCGAACCAATCACCAAGCCGATCGGCCTCGAAGAGGCCATGGCCCGGGCGGTGAAGTACAACCTCGACCACCGGGTCGAACTGCTCAACAGCGTTGTCAGCACCAACCAACTTGAGCTGGCCCACTACGACATGCTGCCCAAGCTGGCGGCGACCGCCGGCTTCAACGAGCGCAACAACGACATGGCCTCGACGAGCACGACGGTGCTCAGCCACATCAACTCGACGGAGCCGGCGGTCTCCCAGGAGCGCCGGGTCCAGAGCGCCCAGATTCAGCTGAGCTGGAACGTGCTGGACTTCGGCGTCAGCTACATCCGCGCCAAGCAGATGGCCGACAAGGCGCTGATGGCTGACGAGCAGCGGCGCAAGGTGGTGCAGAACATCATCCAGGACGTCCGCTACGCCTACTGGCGGGCGGTGGCGGCTGATCGGCTGCTGGACCGTCTGATGCCGCTGACCAAACGCACCGAAACCGCCCTCGCCGATGCCCGTCGCCTGGAAGGCAGCCGGGTGCGCGAGCCGATGGCCGACCTCCAGTACCAGCGAGCCCTGCTGTCAACCTTGGAGCGGCTCAAGTCTCTCCGTCGTGATCTGGTCGCCGCCAAGGCTCAGCTGGCGGCGCTGATGAGCCTGCCGCCGGGCAGCGACTTTCACTTGGTGATGCCCCGCGACGAGCGCGACACCCCGGTGCCGCAGGTCAACGCCAAACTGGCGGAGATGGAGGAGGTGGCGCTGGCCAACCGGCCGGAGCTGATACAGGCCGCCTATCAGCATCGGATCAGCCGCGCCGAGACCTATCGCATTCTGCTGGAGATGCTGCCGGGCTTCAATCTCGGTATCAGCGGCAACTTCGACTCCAACAAATACACCGTCAACCACGCCTGGGCCTCCTACGGCGTCAACATGGCGTGGAACCTGCTGACCCTGGCCTCGACTCCCGAGCGCCTCGATGTCGTCGCCTCCGACAACAAGATGCTCGAGATGAAGCGGGCGGCCCTCAGCATGGCGGTGATGGCTCAGGTCAACGTCGCCTCTCTGCGTTACGAGCAGGCCCAGGACGAGTACACCACGGCCCGGGATCAGGCCGACGTCGAGGGGCGGATATTCGGCCAGACCTACGCCGCCGGCCGCAGCCGGCAGGTGGGCGAACTGTCGGTGATCCAGGCGGAAGCCGATGACGTGTTCTCGACCCTGCGCCGGGACACCGCCTACGCCAGCCTCCAGAACGCGTACGGCGCCATCCTGGTCGCCCTCGGCGCCGACCCGCTGCCAGATGTCGTCACCGACTACAAGCTGCCGACCATCGCCAACGCCATCCACGCCAATTTGGTCAGCTGGGCCGACGGCTCGGCCCTGCAACGGGTGCTGGCGAAGCTGAAGGAAGAGCCGAAGTCCGCGGCGACGCCGGCGCCCGCCACTGCCTCTGCTCCCGCTTCCGAGCCGGCCAGGGCCCCCGAACCCGCCACGGCGGCAGAGGTGCCGAAGGTGCCGGAACCGGTCAAGGCCGTGGAAGCTCCGAAGCCTCAGGAACCGGGCCAGCCGGCAGATAACACGAAGACTCCCGGCGACACCATCCGCGATCTCAGGAATTTCCTCTACCGCACTCTCAAGGAGAACAGCGGCGTGCTCCCGATGGGTGAAGACCCGATGCACCACGGATGACGGCGCGTCTCTCACTCAGGCGGTGGTTCATAACGGCACTGCTGGGGCTGATGGCGGTCGCCGCCATCAGCCCCGCTATCGCTGCCGACGCCCCCGTCCCCGGGGAGCAGGCCCGCGCCCTGATCAAGTCCAAGTCCTCGGCGGTGTTGTCGAGCGAGATCGCCGGCCGCATTCTCAAGATGCCGCTGCGTGAGGGCGAGCGCTTTCACAAGGGCGAGCGGCTGGTCGAGTTCGATTGCAGCTGGTACGTCGCCAGCCAGCAGGCGGCCCAGGCCGCGCTCACCCATGCCCAGGCCAAGCAGAACGGCATGGAGTCGATGGCGGCGATGCGCTCGGCCGGCACCATGGATGTGGCGCTGGCCCGCTCCGATACCGAGAAGGCGCGCGCCGATGTCAGGCTGGCGGCGATCTCGGTGGAGCGCTGCGTCATCACCGCGCCGTTTGACGGCCGGGTGGTCGAGCAGAAGATGCACGCCTTCGAGAGCGTCGCCCAGAACACGCCGCTGCTCTCGGTGCTCGCCGACGCCGACCTCGAAGTGTCGCTGGTGGTGCCAGCCAACTGGCTGGTCTGGCTCAAGACCGGGCAGCCGTTCAGCGTCGCCATCGACGAGACCGCCCATTCCCACCCTGGTCACGTCTCCCGCCTCGGCGCTCAGATCGATCCGGTCAGTCAAACCGTCACCGTGTTCGGCGATCTCACCGCTCCCGACCATAACCTCATCGCCGGCATGAGCGGCACCGCCAGCTTCGCGCCCCCGCGGGGCCGATAGGGGAAGATCATGCACCCCAGCCCGGACCGCTCCGCACTGTCGACCTTCATCATGCTGGAGGCTTCCGCCCAGGACGCCGAGACCATGGAGGCCCTCTGCCACACCATCGTCAACGGCTCCCGGCGGCTGGTGCCGTACCGGCAGGCGGTGCTGTTCACAACCGACGACACCGGTGGGGTTCGGGTCGAGGCGGTGTCGGGCTCGGCCGTCCACGAACAGGACGCGCCGCTGATCTTCTGGCTGACCCGAACCGGCAAACAGGTGCTGAACGGCGAGCATGGCGGCCGACTCCACGTCGTTCGCCCCGAGAGTTTGGACGCGGCCCTCCGCGAAGACTGGTCGTCCTGGATGCCGGCCCATGTGCTGTGGTGCCCGCTGCGAAAGCGCGACGACCTGCCGTTCGGCGCCCTGTGGCTGGCCCGCGAGGAGCCCTGGCAGGAAACCGAAGCGGTGACATTCGAACAGCTGGCCCGCAGCTATGCCCATTGCTGGCTGGCGCTGGTGGGAAAGCGGCGGTCGCTATTGCCGCTCAAGGCGCGGCGGCCGGTGGTGATCGGCGTGCCGGTCGCGCTGCTGCTGGCGCTGCTGCTCCCCGTCCGCCAGTCGGCCCTCGCCCCGGCCGAGATCGTGGCGGCCTCGCCGGTGTCGGTTGCCGCCCCCATCGACGGCGTCATCGCCCATTTCCAGATCAAGCCCAACCAGCCGGTGAAAGCCGGGCAGGTGCTGTTCAGCTTCGACGACACCACCCTCAAGGTCCAGGCCGCCTCCGCCGAGCGCGCCCTCGGCGTTGCCCTCGCCGAACTCCGCCAGAGCAATCAGGGCGCGATGGTCGATCGCAAGCAAGGAGAGAAGGTCTCCCTCAACGAGGCTCAGGTCCGCCTGCGCCAGACCGAACTCGACTATGCCAACAATCTGCTCGGCCGGATCACCGTCACCGCCGAGCGCGCCGGGGTTGCTGTCTTCGCCGACGAGAACGACTGGATCGGCCGGCCGGTGGTCACCGGCCAGCGCATCCTCCAGATCGCCGATCCCGCCCGCACCGAACTCAACATCGAGGTTCCCGTCCGCGACGCCATCGTGCTGACGGAGGGCGCGCCGGTGGATTTGTTCCTCGACGTCGATCCGCTGTCGCCCAAGCCTGCAATCCTGACCAGCGCCAGCTACGAAGCCGAGATTACGCCCGCCGGCACCCTTTCCTACCGGGTGCGCGCGGCGTTCCCCGAAGACCTGCCGCCACCGCGCATCGGCCTTCAAGGCACCGCCAAGATATACGGCGACCGGGTGCCGCTGGCGCTCTACCTGTTCCGCCGGCCGCTGGCCTCATTGCGCCAATGGCTGGGGGTCTAGCGCCATGAGCGCCGCCCTCGCCTCGAACGTTCTTTCCTTCGCCCCCAACCCGCACGCCTGGCTCAAGAAGCCCCTGCCGCCGCTGCGGGAAGACATCACCCTGCTCGCCGGCCCGGCCGAGGCCGATGGCACGCCGACCTGGACTATCTACGACCCGACCCGACATCGCTACTTCCGCTTCGGCTGGTCGGGCTTCGAGTTCCTCTCCCGCTGGCATGCCGGCACCGGTGAGGCGCTGCTCAAAGCCATCGCCGACGAGACCACCCTCGAAACCAATCCCGAGGAGTTGGAGCAGCTCATCCGCTTTCTCACCGCCAACACCCTCCTGCGCTGCGATGAGCAAGCTGCCATCAAAACGCTGACCGAGATCGCTCTCAAAGCCAAGCCGTCGTGGGCGGGCTGGCTGCTGCACAACTATCTCTTCATTCGCATCCCGCTGTTCCGGCCGGACCGTTTTCTCAGGCAGACCCTGCCGTGGGTACGGCCGCTGCTCGACCGCCGCTTCGTCTGGACGGTGCTGGCGGCGGGCGCCCTCGGGCTGATGCTGACCCTGCGCCAGTGGGACCAGTTCACCCACACCTTCCAGTATTTTATTAGCATGGAGGGCGCGCTGGCCCTGGCGGTGACCCTGGCCGGGGTCAAGGCCTGCCACGAGCTTGGCCACGCCTGGACCGCCAAGCGCTACGGCTGCCGGGTGCCGACCATAGGCGTCGCCCTGATGGTGCTGATGCCTGTGCTCTACACCGACGTCAGCGACGCCTGGCGTATCGTCGCCCGTCGCCCCCGCTTGCTGATCGGCGCCGCCGGTGTCCTCACCGAACTGGGCCTCGCCCTGATTGCCACCTTCCTATGGAGCTTTCTCCCCGACGGCACCCTGCGCAGCGCCGCCTTCCTGGTGGCCACCACCACCTGGATCACCTCGCTGGCCATCAACCTCAGCCCGTTCATGCGCTTCGACGGCTACTATCTGCTGGCCGACTGGCTGGGGGTGACCAACCTGCAGCCCCGCTCCTTCACCCTCGCCCGCTGGCATCTGCGCCGGTTGCTGTTCGGCTTCGACGATCCGCCGCCCGAGCATTTCTCCCAGCGCCAGACGGTGATCCTGATCGCTTACGCCTGGGCGACCTGGCTCTACCGGCTGATGCTGTTCGCCGGCATCGCTCTGCTGGTCTACCATTTCTTCGTCAAGGTGCTGGGCATCTTCCTGTTCGCGGTCGAGGTCGGCTGGTTCATCGTCCTGCCCATCGTGCGCGAACTCGCCGAGTGGGGCCGCCGCCGCGGCCATCTGCGCTGGAACACCCAGACCGGCCGCACCGCGCTGCTGGCGCTACTGCTGATCGGGCTGGCGGTCGTGCCCTGGCTCAGCCGGATCAGCGTGCCGGCGGTGCTGCGGGCCGCCAGCTACGCCACCATCTTCCCGCCGGCACCGGCGCGCATAGTTGAGATGAATATCGCCACCGGCAAGACGGTCGAGGCCGGCGCCATCCTCTACCGCCTGGAAGCGCCGGAGCTGGTCTTCCGCCTCCGCTCCGCCCGCGACCAGCAGCGCGCTCTGGAAATCCAGATCGAGCGCCAAGCCGGCAGCCTGGAGACCCTCGACAACATCACCGTTCTCCGCGAGCAGCTCCAATCCAGCGTGTCGACCCAGGCCGGGCTGAACGCCCGCATCGAGCAACTCACCCTCCGCGCCCCGTTCGCCGCCGTGGTCGCCGACCTGCCACCCGAGCTTCGTCCCGGCCTTTGGATCAAGCCCGACCAGCCGCTTGGCACTCTGGTGGGGCCGGCAACCGCTGAACTCCGGGGCTATGTCGCCGCCCAGGACGTCGCCCGCATCGCCCAAGGCGCCCATGGCCGTTTTTTGCCCGACGATCCGAACCGGCCGTCCCTGGAGGTCGAACTCATCGAAATCGGCCAGGTCAACGCCGCCGCCCTCGACGTGCCGATGCTGGCCTCCACCCAGGGCGGCCCGATTGCCGTCCAGCCCGTGGGTAAGAGCGGCGCCCTGGTGCCGACGGCCGCCGTCTACCGTGTTGCCATGCGCCCGCTCTCCGCTGAGCCCGCGCCCCGGCAGGTGATCCCGGGCACCGTTCTGGTGGAGGGCGAGGCCCGCAGCTTTATTACTCGAACCTTCCGTGGAGTGGCCGCGGTTCTGATCCGAGAAAGCGGGTTCTGAACGGAGAGACGTCCGGCTCTCTCGCAAGCCGGTCCCCGCAGCTTAACGAAGGGTCAAATCGGCGGTATCTCGTTGAGGGCGTAAAATTCCACCGTCTGAACCCGGCCCTTGACCGGGGCCTCGTACAGGCGCTGGCCGCTCATGTCGAGCCCCGCCACCACTGCGGCGCGGTGGGAGAGCACCACAACGCAGTTATAGTCCTTGGTCAGACCCTCCAGTCGGGCGGCGGTGTTGACCGTGTCGCCGATGGCGGTGAGGATGTGGGAGCGCGGCGGCCCCATTTCCCCCACGATCGCCTCGGCGCAGTGGATGCCGATGCCGATGCGCAGCGGCCGCGCCAATTCACCCCGCAGATGGTGATTGAGCTGGGCCAGCCGGAGCATCATCTCGCGGGCGCCGCGCAGTGCCGCGAGCACGCCATCGCCGGGGTCGGGGTCGTTGAGACCATAGAGAGCCATCAGCCCGTCGCCGGTGAACTGGGAGTAATGGCCTCCGCTAGCCACCAGCGCGGCGTTCATCTCCGAGAAGAACTGGTTGAGCACGAACAGCACGTCGTAGGGCAGCCGGGCTTCGCCCAGGCTGGTGGAGTCGCGCAGATCGACGAACACCACCGTCACCGGCCGTTCGCTGCCCTCCAACCCACCGAGCCGGCTTCCCTCTCTGGCGGTGGCGTCGGCGGGCAGCAGCGGCGTTACCGCCAGATCGGCGGTGGGATGGAGCTGGCAGGCCAGCCGCAGCCCCGGCGGCGCTTGTATCCGCGCCAGCGCCGCAGCCTCCAGAACCGAAGGCGGCGGCAGATGCTCGAAGCCGCGGGTAACCAGGACCCGGCAGGTGGTGCAGCGGCCCCGACCGCCGCAAACCGAAGCGTGGGCGATGCCGCCCGCCCGCAGAGTCTCCAGCACCGAGGCGCCGGGAATCAGCGCCATCACCTTGCCACCGGCATGTTCGAGCCGCGGCGGTCTGGTCAGACGATAGGCCCACGCTCTCACCGCCCGGCCGGCAAAGGGCACCAGCACCAGCACCAGATGCCCGGCCCAGCCCCAGACCGCCATGCGATCGATCTCAGCGATGATGGTCCCGGTGAGATTGGCGTCGTCGAGCATCGCGCCGGCATAGTCCGGGTCCTGCTGCGCCTGCCGGCGCACCTGATTGCCGGCGGCAACGAACCCCGACAGCGCCAGGGTGGGAAGCAGCACCGCGACCATCAGCAATCCGCCCCGCCAGTCGGGATACCAGCGTTTTGTCTGCAGCCAGAAGCGAAGGCCGATGCAGGCGTGTGCCCACACCGTCAGCAGCGCCGCCGCCTGGGTCACTCCCAGTGCCGGCACCACCACCCACTGCACCAGCAGCACCGAGGTGTAATCATGATTGACCTTCAGCACCTCCGAGGCCAGCCGGATGCCGATCACGTGCATCATCAATAGGACGGGGATGGTCAGCCCCAGCCCGAGCTGCCACCACTCGCCGGGGTTCAGCCGCAAATGGCGCCGACGATAGATCGACCACAGCGCGTTTGAATAATGGACAAGGGCGGCCAGCGCGAGCAAACAGCCGCCGCCGGCAGTTCCCCACGCTCCGACGAGAAAGGGCCGTGCGCCGTTGGCCAACCCCAGTGAAACCAGCAGCAAACTGTGGTTGATCAGATGGCTGACGACAAAGGTGAGTATCACCAGCGCCGAAGACAGCCGGAGCCACGCCCGGACCGACGGCGCATCCCAACCCCTCATAATGGTCGTGACGGTGGCGGGCACGGGTGCGGAGGTTTCTGATCAGGGTCGGGCAAGGTGCCAGACATCACGGAAGCCATCACCGCCGATCTCGCCGGGCGCGGCATCCTTATGCCACGTGTAGAGCGGATGGCCCTTGTAGGCGAGCTGCGCCTTGCCGTCTTTGCGGGCCACCGCCGTGAACGCGCCGCCGGGCGCCAACCCGGGCGCGGCCACCAGCGGCGGCCACAGCTCGGTGCATTTGTCGTAGCAGGCCGGCGCGCCGCCATCGTCCTTGTCGAAGACGTAGAGGGACAATCCCCGGCTCTCGGTCAGCACCGGGCCTTTGGCGGTTTCGCCGATCCCGATGCCCGCCGGCCGGCTCTCGGCCATCGCCGCCGCGCTGGCCAGCGCCATTGTCGTGCCGAGGAGACACCCCAAGATACGCTGCCCCATACGATAATCCCTCCTGCAGATTTTGGCGCGATTGGCCTCTTTTTTCCAAGCCAGACCTCGTGGCTTGTAACGAGGATAGCGCCTGGCCGGGCATTGTCCATCCTCTCCGGCAGCACCGTCTCGGTCCGGCGACACGATCCGTCAATCCTTGTAGCACAGCGGATCAAAGGCAGAATGACTGTCCGGGAACCCGTCCGGACATCATTGTGTCCAAACTGCCGTTCTTCACCGGGGTTGCCGGACATACCAGCAGATTCCATTAAACCACCGTTTGGTGGACAGGCCGGAGACAGTTTCCGGGATGTTCCGCTGTGCTACACGAATTGACGAATCGTGTCAGGAGCCCAGCACGGCCAGAAAGCAGTTCACGGGTGCGGCGAGGTGGTGCAGGACGATGTTCCATTCCGGCCTGATTTCGGTGATCTTGCAGCGGCCTTATTAGACATTTCTGGGTAGTCATGCCTCATTAGAGTCTTTCTGGTTCGCCGGAGATTTGCGGAAAGCCTTAATAGTGAAGAAGGTTCCCATTAGCGGATCGCTTTCCAAACTGATGCTCCCACCGAGACTGTTTGTCACAATATTGTAAACTATGTGAAGCCCAAGGCCAGTGTTTCCTGCACAACGATTGGTCGTATAGAATGGCTCGAAGACACGATCTTGAGATTTTTTTGGAATACCGTTGCCATCATCACTGTATATTAACTGAAACTCCCGATCTCCCTGCTTAGTCACAGAAATTCTTAGCGTCCCTTGTTTTCCATCTTTGTATCCATGAGTAACTGAGTTAATAACAAAGTTTGTTATTATCTGAGAAAACGCTCCGGGATAACTATCAAGGTATAGGCTTTCTGGACAACAAATATCAAAGTTGTGTCCTCGATTTTGCCATTCCGGACGCAGACTGATAACAATTTCTTTCAGTTGGTTGCTCAGATCAAAAACCCTTCGTTCACCACTAACTTGATCGGCGGAAACACGCTGAAAGCTTCTTACTAGGTCAACAGTACGCTCGACGTTGCTAAGTAATAAGGTTCCAGTCTCATTGATTTCATTTAAAATGCCGATGATCTGAGATTTTCGAAGAGTCCCGCTGGCAACAGCGTCGCTGGCTGTCTTTACAATCTCTAAACAATGCGTGATAGCGGTAAGAATAACGCCAATAGGCGTGTTTATCTCATGCGCAATACCTGCTGTGAGTTGCCCAAGAGCGGCCATTTTCGTGGTCTGTATCAAGGCAGTTTGTGTTTCACGCAATGTTGCAAGGGCTGTTTCTGCTTGAAATTTTGCGGCTTGCAACTCACTTTCAACAAGTTTGCGCTCAGTTATATCAATGTTGGTTCCGACAATGCGTAAGGCCCTGCCATTCGTGTCGCGCGAAACAGCGCGCCCTCGCCCTAGGATCCATTTCCATGATCCATCCTTTGTTCTCATGCGAAATTCAACGTCAATGCGATGCCGTAGATTATCAATACACTCCTGGCCAACAGACAATGTATTTGTCAGGTCATCAGGATGTATGAGATTTATCCAAGCATTCACATCATGGGTGACCTCATCAGGTTCATAGCCAAGCATTCGAAAATAAGAGGGGCTGAAATATGCGCCACCAGTCGGGACGTCCCAGTCCCACAGGCCGTCGCTGCATGCTTCCATGGCAATGACAAAGCGTTCCTCGCTCTGACGAACTGCAACTAAGGATTCCTCAAGTTTTATTGTTCTTTCCGAGATTTCGGTCTCAAGACGTTGCCGGGTCGTCTCTTCGTCACAGCGGTGACGCCAATGGTAAAATGCGATGCTCAAAGTGGCGAGGCCAACCAGAAAAATCAGCAAGATACTTCCTTCATATTGCTTACCCTTCCAGGGCCAGTCAGCGCCACGACTCTGCGGCGTCGTTCGGCCATGCCAGCATCATGACTGGCCCCCTCGGATGGGCGACCGCGACTCGGACCCTGGATTTGTCAATGCTGCCAGGGTTTGCCCGATGAGGCTAGAGACTGTGTGCCGATTCTGAGGTTTTCACCGTGCCCTTCCACGCCACGCCATCGACGCTGAAGCACGCTGATCCTGCCCGCGTTGGCGCCGCCCACCGGCCTTGGATTATGGTGAAAACTCAAAAACTGGTGGCCTTTCTGGCTGATTTGGGTGGGTGCGACA
>JBAXPR010000053.1:0-23616 GCA_037132135.1 Rhodospirillaceae bacterium | reverse complement strand
AAGACGATGGAAGTCGAAATCCTCAAGGAGGCGCTGGACCTTGCCCGCTCAAAAAAACCGACCTTGCGGTTGAGCTCTGCGCCGGGGGGCGGTTCCCGATGAAGACGGTCACCGACACGCTCGGCGTCGCCCGCTCCAACGTCGCCGAACGGCTCGCGGGCGAGCGGCGTCTGCGCGGCCCGCAGACCCGCGAGGGCGACCTCGCTCTCACCGCCCACATCCGGCGCCTGGTCGATGCCCGCCCGACCTACGGCTATCTGCGGATCGGCGCGCTCCTCAACCGCGAGCGGCGATCCACTGGTTGGGCCAGCTGGACAGTGAGTTTGCCCTCGATGAGTTCAGCGCCGGCGCGATCCCCGCTGATGGCCATCCTTGCACCAGTTGGGAAGCTTTGGTCCCTAGGGCGGCGCGAGGAAGTATGTGGCGTCTGGTAGGGTGGCCCGCCGGGCTATCGCCAGAGCCGAAAAAATTGACTTTCGTCCGCGTGGCTACCCGGTGGCTGTCCGGCCCGCCGTGGCTACCCAAGAGGCCCAACTAAGCGCTTGAAAAGTTTGGTGCCGCTGACAGGAATCGAACCCGTGACCTTCTGATTACAAATCAGCTGCTCTACCGGCTGAGCTACAGCGGCGCTCCGGTGGTGGGGTTGGGTCAAACTAATGGTCGGAGCGATCAAAGGCAAGGGCGACGCGCCACCCGTCCCCGAGTTCGCCAAACTCCGTCGCAGTCGGCATGTCCCCGCGCCCGCTCTTGGCGGCGGGCGAGGGTTTCCCCCTGTCACCGCGGCCCGGGATCACGGCTCCTTGCCGAAGTACTTCTGGTAGAGCTTGTCATAGCCGCGGTTGTCGCGGAACTCCAGCAGAGCGGCGTTGAGTTCCTTGCGCAAAGGGCTGTTGACCTTGAAGGCGATGCTGTAGCTCTGCTCCTCGAAGAGGTCCCCGGCCATGCGGACCTTGCCGTCGCCACCGTGACCGACGAAATAGAGCAGCATCGGCGCGTCGTAGACCACGGCGTCGGCTTTGCCCTCCGTGAGCAGGCCGATCGCCTCGTCGACGTTGGGCGCGTCGAGGGTCTTGAGGCCGGCGTCGTGAAGATAATGGGCGGCGGTGGATTCCCTGACGGTTGCCACCCGCTTGCCGGCCAGATCCTTGGGGCCTGAAATGTCGCCGTTCAGGCGCTGGACCGTCATGCCGGTGGTGGCGTAGGCGGTGAAGATGGTGACAAAGATGATGCTGGCATAGATGCAGACCAAGGAGACGATGCGGCTGATCCAACTCCGGGGATAGCCCTCCGCCTGTCCGCCGGTCGTTGCGATCGCCCAATACATGGCCTGGAGGATGCCGGGATAATATGAGGAGGAGATGGGAATATCGTTCTCACCGGGGGTCTTGCGTTCCGCCCACCAGATGATGTGAGCCGGCACCGCCATGATCAGCAGGAAGACGAGGGCGTATGTCGCCGTGTCCGCGTTGATGAAGGCGCGGAGGGTGGACATAACCCCGCCCTGTCCGCTGTCGGGAACCAGAATGCCAAGGCCGCTCTTGAAGATCGGCACCGAGAAATCCATCACCTTTTCACGCGGCGCGGTGATGGAGATGGCGGCGATGGCCGCGTCATCGGGGCCGCTCTGCACCCCGGCCAGCAGTTCAGCAAGGGTGCCGTGCAGGTTAAAATCTGACTGGCGACGGGTGATGGTCATCAACTCGCGCCAGAGTTCGACGCTGAAGCCGGTCAGCGCCCCGCTTTCCTCCATGACGAACGGCTTCACCACCCGGGTGCCGACCTTGATCCTGTTGGAGGCCACCCCGGTCGCCGCCACGCCCGAGGGCGCCACGGCATGCCGCTCGGCCGCGGCCTCCCCTGGCCAGAGGCCGGCCAGGAGCAGCACGGACAGCAGCCCGACCGCAACGCTGGCGGGCAAGCCCGTAAAGACCCGGTGGACGCGGCGCTCGGTCATGAGGGGGCGAGCCTCTCGTTTGTGAGGTCGGGACGAAGGGCGGTCAGGGAAACGCTTTGGTGGTTCTCACTTGGCGTTGTTTGCATGGGTGGCGAAATAGATCGCCATCGCCACCTGCGAGCCCAGGAAGATGGCGACGCTGGTCCGCGCCGCGCCGGAGATCGCCGGCGCCAGATATCCCATCCGCGCCATGGTCTCGGTTCCGATCGCCGTGAACAAGGCGAAGGCGATCGACGAGAACGAACTGACCTGGACAAGGTCGGTCAGCGTCAGGTTCGGCGTGGGGGGCAACAGCTTTTCCACCAGATAGGCGTTACCGACGGCGCCGAACAACGAGCCGGCCACCATGTTCAGACGCCCGACGAAGGGAATGGCGGCGCGCGTGACGGCGAAGGATTCCACCGCCATGGTCACGCCGGTCAGCAGGTCAGCGACGAAGAAGCCAAGGAAGTTGGTGCCGAAGATGCGCCCGCCGGCATGATCCAGCGTCACCTCCGTCACCAGGCGGGCATACGTGGTGGGACTGCCGTCGCCATCGCCGAAGTCCGAGTTGTAGGTGTTGGTTTCCGCCCGCACCGAGAGGGCGCGGTACTTCCAACCGGGCAGGACGATGTTCGGGTCGACGCCCGAGCTTCTGGTGTCGGCGGTGAACTTCAGTCTGCTGGCGTCGTCGGTGGTGCTCTCGAGAACGATCCGGAGATTCTGGGTGTCGAAGGGAAAGTATCCGACGTCGAATTTCTGCGAAACCGTGGCGGTGACCCGGACGCTGCGGTAGAAGCGGCCGTCGGGCAGCTTGTCGAGAGTCAACGAGTCGGTCTTGATCTCCTTGCTGCCGATGATGTCGATCGACTTTTCCGGCTCATACTTCTCGTCGCTGGTCTTGAACCACACCCAGAACGTCACCTTGTAGGTGCTGGCGGCCAGGGCAATGTCCTGGATGTTGGTGATGTAGACGCCGGCCTCAACGGTGTGGGGCTGCTGCTGCGCCTGTGCCGGTTGCTGCGGCTGCTGGGCACGAGTCGGCGCGCCCCAGAGCAGGAGGGGGGCAAGGGCGGCGAACAGCAGGCCCGGCAAGAGGCGCTTTCCGCCGGCCATGGTGCTCATGATTTTCATCGTCGTGCCTTTCGCTGTCTGCCCGAAGCCTGCTGATGCAGCCTTGCCATACCTCAACCCCAGGCGGCGCAGTGCCACGCCGGCCTCAAAAAAACGAAATCTCGCCATTGAATCTCGCCATTGAATCAAAAAGTTCCAGAATCTCGGTGTTGAACCTGAGTTAAGGTCAGTGCCGCAACAGAATCATCAGGACAGCCACCGTCGCAGTCAGATTAAAGCCAAGCATCCTCTTCATGATGGCCAGCTCAGTTTCGATCTTGGTGAACCGGCTCTCCTGAGAGGCAGCCGTCTCCCCAGACTTACGCACCTTGTCCTCCGGCGCTCCAGCAGCGACCAGTGCATTATGGAGTTCGGCGATCATTTTGGTCATGGAATGACTCCGTTGACCCTTGATGATAGCCCAGTCGGGGGCCGGTGGCGAGTCCCGCCTGCCCCGCCGCCGGTTTTCTTGGACACGAATGTGACCATAATCTCGTATCCAAGCAGATCTGAGCTATGACTGAAGTCGAATTCTACCTTATCCGATGCTGGTGCCACGTCCACGCCCAAGGATCGCCGGGAGCAATGACAGCCGGTGGCCTGGTCGAGAAAATGAGCTGACTGACGCCAAATCAGACCCGCCGCACCAAGTTCGAGAAAGCCGGACGCGGGTCCGGGAGACTTACGCCTCGACTCTTCCGACTATCGCGAGTATCATCAACAGAGGTAAATTGCGATGGCTTGAGGAGTTTCGCCATGGCCAGCCCCGGCACCTCCACGATCAGCGCCAATGGTGTTCTCAGCAGCTACACCTTCGCGACCGCAAAGCAGGCCTCGGCGGTGCAGAGTGCCATTGATACCGCCAATAACTCGACATCGCACAAAGATGCAATCAAGGCCCTCAATACATTAACCGGAGCAACGACATCTTCATCAGCGGTCGCGGCAAATAAAGCCGTATCGACACTGAATGGCGGCAACCCGTCATCATCACAGATTGCCGCCAACAAAGCCTTGGTCACCATGTCAGCGCTCGTTCTCGCGACCGACGCGACCCAGAAGCTGATATTGTCCTCAAAGGCTGCCACTGCCTACAGAACGACATATGGATCGGGTTCAACCGGAACCGGCCTTAACTTCGTCACCTGAATTCTGCCCTGCGGTCACGAAATTATAATCCGTTTCGTGTCGAAGACCATCGGCAGCGGGACAGCAATAGTTCACAGGCCGCGCCTCGCGCACACGCTGCCGGGCGCCATCAACACCAGACTCAGACCCCGTGGCGGTGCAGCCAGGCCAGCAGGCGGCGCCAGCCATCCTCGGCCGCCTCCTTACGGTAGCTTGGCCGGTAATCGGCATGAAAGCCGTGGGGCGCCTCGGGATAGACCACGATTTCGGCGGCCCGGCCGGCCGCCTTCAGCCGCTCGCGCATGGTCTCGATCGTCTCCTGGGGGATGCCCGGGTCGGCGCCGCCATATAGCCCGAGCACCGGCGCCCTGATCTCGGCGGCCAAATCCTGGGGCTGGCGCGGCGTCGCCTCGGTGACCGGCCCGACCAGACGGCCGTACCACGCGACCCCGGCCTTGAGCCGGGGGCTGTGGGCGGCATAGAGCCAGACGACCCGCCCGCCCCAGCAGAAGCCCGTGATCGCGAGACGGGCCGGGTCGCCGCCTTCGGTCACCGCCCAGTCCGCTGCGGCATCAAGATCGGCCAGCACCTGAGCGTCGGCAACCTTGGGCAGAATGGTCTGCATGATGCTCGGAATGTCAGGCAGAGCCTTGGGGTCGCCCTGGCGGACATAAAGCTCGGGCGCGACCGCGAGATAGCCCTGGCGGGCCAACCGCCGGCAAACGTCCTTGATGTGTTCGTGAACACCGAAAATTTCCTGGACCACCAGCACCACCGGCCAGGACGAACCGGCCTCGGGACGGGCGAAGTAGGCCGGGACCCGGGTTCCGGCCGAAACGAAGCCGGCCATGCCCTGCTTGAGGCCGGCGGCATCGGTGGTGATGACTTCGGCGCTGACCGGTTGAGCGGCCAGTGCGAAGCCGGCGACGACCGTGGCCCCGGCGAGAAAGTCCCGGCGACCGACGCCGATGGAATCCAGCAGGCTCTTCAACTCAGTGTCCATGGACGCCCCCTCCTGCCGCTGCTCTTAGTAGATAGCCGGGACGAAAGGCCCGGCAAGGGGGCCGCCGAAGCAGACCCCCTTGCCGCTCACCCTTTCAACAGCGTGGGGCCCGAGGTCAGTAGCCCCCCATCCCGCCCATGCCACCCATACCGCCCATACCGCCCATACCGCCGCCCGGCGGCGACGACGCACCCTTGTCGGGGGTTTCGGCAACCATCGCCTCGGTGGTGATCAGGAGGCCGGCAACCGAGGCCGCCCCCTGAAGTGCCGAACGCACGACCTTGACCGGATCGATGATCCCGGCCTTGAACATGTCGACATACTGGCCGGACTGGGCATCATAGCCGTAGCTGGGATCACCCTTGTCGATCAGCTTGCCGACTACGATCGAGGCGTCGACGCCGGCATTGCTGGCGATCTGACGCACCGGCGCCTGAACGGCGCGCCGGATGATGTCGATCCCGACCCGCTGTTCCTCGTTGGCCGGCTTGAGCGCGGCCAGCGACTGGGCGGCATAGAGCAGCGGTCCGCCGCCACCGGGAATGATGCCTTCCTCGACCGCGGCGCGGGTGGCATGAGTCGCGTCGATGACGCGGTCCTTGCGCTCCTTGACCTCGACCTCGGTGGCACCGCCGACCCGGATCACCGCGACGCCGCCGGCCAGTTTGGCCAGCCGCTCCTGAAGCTTCTCGCGGTCGTAGTCGGAGGTGACATCCTCCATCTGCTGGCGGATTTGGGCGCAGCGGGTGGCGATGTCGGTCTTGGCGCCGGCACCGTCGATGATCGTGGTGTCGTCCTTGGTGATCTGGATCTTCTTGGCGGTGCCGAGCATGTCGAGGGTCACGGCCTCAAGCTTGATGCCCAGATCCTCGGAGATCACCTGACCGCCGGTCAGAATGGCCAGATCCTCCAGCATCGCCTTGCGGCGATCGCCGAAGCCAGGGGCCTTGACTGCCGCGACCTTGAGGCCGCCGCGCAGCTTGTTGACCACCAGCGCGGCCAGGGCCTCGCCTTCGACGTCCTCGGCGACGATCAGCAGCGGCCGGGCCGACTGCACCACGGCTTCGAGCAGCGGCAGCACCGGTTGGAGCCCCGACAGCTTCTTTTCGAACAAGAAAACATAGGCGTTTTCCAGTTCGACGACCATCTTCTCGGAATTGGTCACGAAATAGGGCGAGACATAGCCGCGGTCGAACTGCATGCCCTCGACGATGTCGAGTTCGGTTTCGAGACCCTTGGATTCCTCGACCGTGATCACGCCCTCGTTGCCGACCTTCTCCATCGCCTGGGCGATCTTGGCGCCGATGTCGGCATCGCCATTGGCGGAGATGGTGCCGACCTGGGCAATCTCGGCGTTGGTCGCGACCTTGCGGGCGCGGGCCTTGAGGTCGGCGACCACAGCGTCGACCGCCATGTCGATGCCGCGCTTGAGGTCCATTGGGTTGAGGCCGGCGGCCACCGCCCGGGCACCCTCGCGGATGATCGCCTGGGCCAGCACGGTCGCGGTGGTAGTGCCGTCGCCGGCCAGATCACTGGCCTTGGTCGCGACCACCCGCACCATCTGGGCGCCCATGTTCTCGAACTTGTCGGAAAGCTCGATGTCCTTGGCGACGGTGACACCGTCCTTGGTGATGCGCGGCGCGCCGTAGGATTTCTCGAGCACGACGTTGCGCCCCTTGGGGCCAAGCGTGACCTTCACGGCATCGGCAAGAATATCGACGCCACGCAGCATACGGGTGCGGGCGTCAATGCCAAACATAACGTCTTTGGCAGTCATTTCTGGTTACCTTCTGAAGTTCAGTACCGAATGGAGGAACATCAAAGAGCGGAGAGCCTGAGCCCTTACGCCTCGAGAATGCCCATGATGTCGGATTCCTTCATGATCAGGAACTCCTCGCCATCAATCTTGACTTCTGTGCCCGACCACTTCCCGAACAGAATCCGATCTCCCGTTTTGACATCAAGAGCAATAATCTTTCCGCTCTCGTCACGGGCGCCGGGCCCTACGGCAATAATCTCGCCTTCCTGGGGCTTTTCCTTGGCGGTATCAGGAATGATGAGGCCGCCTTTGGTCTTTAGTGCGCCTTCCAGCCGTTTCACCACGACCCGGTCATGCAGAGGACGGAACGTCATCATTCAACTCCATAACATTCTGAAAGCGGCCAGCCGGCCGACCCCCGCGTTGGCACTCGGCCCTCGGGAGTGCCAAACACATAATCAGTCTCAGCCTGTCAATCAAGGGCTCATTGCCGGCGGAGTCCGGCGGCCGGCACTCTCCCGCCGCAACCGGGTCAGTTCACGATCGAGACTGTCGGAGAAGCGCTGGCGGTCCCGGGGACCAAACGGCGCCGGTCCGCCGGTCACCATGCCGGCCTCGCGGAGATCGGTCATCAGATTGCGGGTGGCCAGCCGGTCGCCCACCGTGTTCGGGGTATGGACGACGCCTCTGGGGTCGATCACCGCCACCCCCTGCCGGCACAGCAGCGCGGCCAGCGGAATATCCTGGGTGACCGCCAGATCGCCCGCGGCGCTGGCGCCGACGATGTGCTGATCGGCGGAATCCGGACCGACCGGCACCGCGACATAACTCAGCAGCTCCGATCTTTCGAGAGGGACGTATTTGTCGGAAACGAACAGCGTCCGAATGCCGAGCCGGAGCGCGCTCCGGATGATGATCTCCTTGACCGCGCCCGGACAGGCATCGGCGTCAACCCAGATCTGCATCGGTATCCCGGCCCCGGTCGCGGCGCCGACTCAGCCGGCGGCCTGGACGCGCTGGGGCTGATCATCGCCTTGGGGATCGCGCAGCACGTAGCCCCGGCCCCAGACGGTCTCGATGTAGTTTTCGCCGCTGGAGGCGTTGGCCAGCTTCTTGCGCAACTTGCACACGAAGACGTCGATGATTTTCAGTTCGGGCTCATCCATGCCGCCGTAAAGATGGTTAAGAAACATCTCCTTGGTCAGCGTCGTGCCCTTGCGCAACGACAGCAGTTCGAGGATGCCGTATTCCTTGCCCGTCAGGTGCAGGGGATGGCTGTCGATCTCCACCGTGCGGGTATCGAGGTTTACGGTCAGCCGGCCGGTGCGGATGACGCTGTCGGAATGCCCCTTGGAGCGGCGGACGATCGCCTGAATGCGCGCCACCAGTTCGCGCTTGTCGAAAGGCTTGGTCAGATAGTCGTCGGCGCCGAAGCCCAGCCCCTTGATCTTGTGGTCAAGCTCGGTCAGACCGGAAAGAATGAGAATCGGAGTCGTGACCCGCGCGGCCCGCAGCCGCCGCAGCACCTCATAGCCGTCGATGTCGGGCAACATCAGATCGAGCAGGATAATATCGTAATCGTAGAGCTTCCCGATCTCCAGCCCGTCCTCACCGAGGTCGGTGGAATCGACGATATATCCCTCCGATTGCAGCATCAGCTGGATACTCTTCGCAACCGAGGAATCGTCTTCGACCAGCAGGACCCTCATGGCGACTTCCCGATGTTGGCGCCCGTGGCGCGTCAGCCCTCCAGACCGTCACGACCCGTTCAGCGGACCGGGCCATTTCATGTCTGGCTGGTTAACGATAATTTCCATTTTGCTTCAAATCAAGGAAACTTGACGCTACGTTAACGTTTTTCTGGGAAGCTGCAGGCCGGCCGCGCCGGCAGCCAGAGGTGGATCGCCATGTCCCTTGCCGTCGACCAGTTCGTGAACCAGATTTCCACCATTCCCGGACATCGGCGGTTTGGCCGGGTTTCCGGCGTGCAGGGGCTGCTGGTCGAGGTCGCGGGCATCGAAAAACTGCTCTCGGTCGGCGGTCGCTGCACCCTGCTCGCCCGCGGCGGCCGGCGGGTGCCGTGCGAGGTGGTGGGCTTTCGCAACGGCAAGGCGCTGCTGATGCCGCTCGGCACCCTCGACGGCATCGGCCTCGGCTGCGAGGCCGAGGTCAGCGAGGACCGCGCCTCGGTCTATCCCTCCGACTATTGGCTGGGCCGGGTGGTCAACGCGCTGGGCGAACCGGTCGATGGCCGCGGGCCGCTGATGAACGGCTCGGCCCCGGTGCCGGTGCGCAACAATCCGCCGCCCGCCCACACCCGCCAGCGGGTCGGCCGGAAGATCGATCTCGGCGTGCGCGCGATCAACACCTTCCTGACCTGCTGCCGCGGCCAGCGGATGGGCATTTTCGCCGGCTCCGGGGTCGGCAAATCGTCGCTGATGTCGATGCTGGCGCGCTACTCGACCCCCGAGGTCGCGGTGATCGGACTGGTCGGCGAGCGCGGCCGCGAGGTCCAGGAGTTCATCGAGGACGATCTCGGCCCCGAGGGCCTCAAGAAGAGCGTGGTCGTGGTGGCCACCTCCGACGAGCCGCCGCTGATGCGCCGGCAGGCCGCCTACATGACCCTGGCGGTGGCCGAGTATTTCCGGGACCAGGGCCGCGACGTGCTGTGCATGATCGACAGCATCACCCGCTTCGCCATGGCCCAGCGCGAGATCGGCCTGTCCGCCGGCGAGCCGCCGACCACCAAGGGCTATCCGCCGACGGTGTTCGCCGAACTGCCGCGCCTTCTGGAGCGCGCGGGGCCGGGGCCGGTGGGCGCCGGCTCGATTACCGGCCTCTTTACCGTGCTGGTCGAGGGCGACGACCACAACGAGCCGATTTCGGACGCCGTGCGCGGCATCCTCGATGGCCACATCGTGCTGGAGCGCACGATCGGCGAGCGTGGCCGCTATCCCGCGATCAACATCCTGCGCAGCGTCTCGCGTACCCTGCCCGGCTGCAACTCGGCCCAGGAAAACGAACTGGTCGCCCATGCCCGGCGCCTGCTCGCCTCCTACGACAACATGGCCGAGATGATCCGGCTCGGCGCCTACCGGCGTGGCTCCGATCCGGTGGTCGACGAGGCGATCCAATACCAGCCCGCGCTCGAAGCCTTCCTCAAGCAGGGCAAGCGGGAACAGAGCGCGCTGGCCACCGGCTACGCCGAGCTGGCGAAAATCCTCGGACCGGCAAAAAAATAGCGGCCCGCCGTCACCCTGAGGGAAAGCCCCCGCGAGAGCCCGCATGACCGACCTGCGCCCGCTGATCCGCTTTCACAAATGGCAACTCGACGAAAAGCAGCGGGCGCTCGCCGAACTGCGCAACCACGAGGACCGCATCCTCGCCGACTCGGCCAGACTCGAAGAGGAGATCAAAGCCGAACAACGCACCGCCGGCAGCAATTACGAAGTCGCGTTCGGCTATGGCGCCTTTGCCCGCGCCGCGATCGGCCGCCGCCAGCTCTTCGCCCGGGCGCTGGCCGAGGTCCGCGACCGCATCGCGCTGGCCGCCGAAGACCTCGCCGAAGCCTTCCGCGAGGTCAAGACCTATGAGCTGGCCCAGGAGGAGCGCGACAAGCGGCTGGCCGAAGAACGGCGCCACAAGGAAAACCTCACCCTCGACGAGACCGCCCAGATCGGCCATCGCCGCCGCGAGGAGGAAAAGCGCGAGCCGGAGTAACCCCGCTCAGTGCGCCATGAACCGCTTGCCGAGAATAATCAGGCTGAGCGCGATGTTGGAACCGATCATCCCGTTATGAAGGCGCAGGGTGCCCTTCACATCGCTGATCGGCAATTCGAACCGGTGCTCGACACCGTCAAGTCATAAACTCCGCCGGAGCCTCCCCCTGAGACTGGGAAAAGCCGGCCTCAAGCGCTCGGAATGCCGGAACACCGCTCATCGTTCGTCTCCCAGGGCTACGCCCGATCATTGAACATCATCACCGTCCGGCGGCAAGGGCGCGCTTGGTGCGGGCGGTGGGCGGCGCGGCCAGGGGGTTGTCGGGCCAGGGGTGCCTGGGGTAGCGGCCCTTGAGATCGGCCTTGACCTCGCGATAGCCGCTGGCCCAGAAGCCGGCCAGATCCCGGGTGACCTGGACCGGACGGCGGGCTGGCGAGAGCAGATGCAGCACCACCGGCACCCGCCCCCCGGCCACGCTCGGGGTTTCGCGGGCGCCGAACATCTCCTGGAGCTTGACCGCCAGCACCGGCGCCTCGCCGCTGTAGTCGAGGGGCAGGCAGGAACCGCTGGGCACGGTGAGATGGTCTGGTGCCAGGGACTCCAAGGCCCGGCGCTGCGTCCAGTCGAGCCGATCCTCCAGAATCTCTTGCAGATTCAGTCGCTTGAGATGGCTGGCCCGGCAGCAGCCGTCAAGACGGGGGGCCAGCCAGTCCTCCAGCCCCAGGAGCAGGGCGCCATCCGAGAGATCCGGCCAGTCGTCGCCGAGCGTCCGGCGCAGAAAGGCCACCCGGGCACGCCAGCGCCCGACGGTCTCGCTCCAGGGCAGAAGGCCAAGACCGTGCAGGCGGATGCCCGCCAGCAGCGCCGCCACCACCCGGTCCCGCCCGGGCTCGGCCAGCGCCTCGTCGGCCAGGATCAGAGCGCCGAGCCGGCGCTGGCGCCGGGCCTGCACCGCCTGGTCACGCTCGTCCCAGGCGACGAAATCGACGGTTTCGATCAGCTCGGCAAAGCCGTCCTCGATCTCGGCCAGAGTGAGCGGCGCGGCCAGAAAGAGGCGGGCCTCGCGCTTGTCGCCATCGAGGTCGGCCACCGCCAGCCAGTCGTGGGCGGCCAGCGGATCGGCCGGCGGCAGCACCGCGCCCCGGCCGTTGGCAAGGCGGTACTGGCCGCCGCCGCCGGGCCGGCGCCGGGCGATGCGGTCGGGATAGGCCAGCGCCAGCAGCGCCCCGGTGTGAGCGGGCTCGAGCGCCTCTTCGGCGCCCACCCGCAGCTGCCGGCGCAGCTGGGCCGCGACCTGCCGCACCGCCTGCCCGGAGCCGCGCCCGCCGGCCACCATCAGTTCGACCCGGGTCCGCAGGTCGGCGTCGCGGGCGGTACCATGAAGAATGTCGCGTTCCCCGAGCAGGGCCGCCAGCGCGCAGGCCAGCGCCCCCTGCCCCAGTGCCCGCCCCCGCACCATCATGTGCGCCAGCCGGGGATGGGCGCCGAGCGCCGCCATGGCGCGGCCATGGCCGGTGATCGCGCCTCCGGCGTCGATCGCCCCAAGTTGGCGGAGCAAGCCCTGCGCCTGGGCCAGCGCCGCCGCCGGCGGCGGATCGAGCCAGGCCAGACTGCCGGCTTCGGCGAGCCCCCAGTCCGCCAGTTCGAGCGCCAGCGGCGCAAGATCGGCCGAGAGGATTTCCGGCGGTGAGAACGGCGCCAACGCCCGCTGTCCGGCCTCCGGCCACAGACGGTAGCACACTCCGGGCTGGGTCCGGCCGGCGCGGCCCCGGCGCTGATCGGCCGAGGCGCGCGAGACCCGCAGGGTTTCCAGCCGGCTCATGCCGCTGCCGGGATCGAAGCGCGGCAGCCGCATCAGGCCGCCATCGATCACCACCCGCACCCCCTCGATGGTCAGGCTGGTTTCGGCGATCGCGGTCGCCAGCACCACCTTGCGCCGGCCGGGCGGCGAGGGCCGGATCGCCTGATCCTGCTGGTCGAGGCCGAGATCGCCATAGAGCGGGGCCAGAATCACCGCCGGATCGACGCTGCCCTCCAGCCGCGCCAGGGTGCGCCGGATCTCGGCAGTGCCGGGCAGAAAGGCCAGCACGTCGCCGCTCTCCCCGGCCAGCGCCCGCCGCACCGCCGCCGCCACCGCATCCTCGATCCGGGTCCCCGAGTCAAACGGCAGATAGACCGTCTCGACCGGAAAGCTCCGGCCCGCGCTGGTGATCAGCGGCGCGCCGCCGAGCAGCGCCGCCACCGGTTCGCCGTCGAGAGTCGCCGACATCACGGCCAGACGGAGATCGCCGCGCAGTGCCGCCCGCGCCTCCAGGCACAGCGCCAGCACGAGATCGCAGTCGAGTCGCCGTTCGTGGAACTCGTCGAACAGCACGGCTCCGACCCCGGGCAGAGTCGGGTCGTCCTGAAGCTGGCGCAAAAAGACGCCGTCGGTCACGACCTCGATGCGGGTCGCCGGTCCGGTGCGGCTGTCGAAGCGCACCCGGTAGCCGACGGTGCCGCCGACCTCCTCGCCCAGTTCCGCCGCCATGCGCCGCGCCGCCGCCCGCGCCGCCAGCCGCCGCGGCTCCAGCACCATGATCTTGCGCCCGTCCAGCCACGCTTCGCCCAGCAGGGCCGGGGGAACGCCGGTGGTTTTGCCCGCTCCGGGGGGCGCCTGGAGCACCGCCACCCCGGCCCCGGCCAGTGCGGCCCGCAGTTCGGGCAGAAGCGGAACGATCGGAAGAGCGCCGGAAGCCTGCTGGTCAGTCATTCGTGTCCGATATGTCACATTGATCCGTGTCGATACGCGAAAGCCCGCCAACACTGCAGATCGCTTTCGTGAATCCCTGATCCCTATGGTACATCGAATTCGAGCCGTGTCAGGAGGAGGGTGTCTTGGTCCAGTCGACAACTTTGAAAATTTCTGCCGCCATGCTGGCAGCCGCTCTGCTGGCCGGTGGCCCTCCCGCGTCGGCGGAGGCCCTCGGCGGCTGGATTTCCGAAGTCAAAGGCGGCCTCTTTGACCACGACGCGCTGCGCGACCAGACCTCAAAGCAAAAAGAAATGGATACCGTCGATATCAACGGCGAAATCCTCTCGAAGCCGATCAAGTTCGGTACCTCAGAGACTCCGTTCCTGAATTCGGTCTATCAGCCGCGCGCCCACCTCGGCTTTTCCGCCAACACCGCCGGCTACACCCACACCGGCTATACCGGCCTGACCTGGGATTTCAACCTGGGCAGCAACATCTTCTTCGCCTTCAACTTCGGCTTCACCGCCCACGACGGCCAGCTGAAGGTCAAGAAGACCGCCACCGGTTCCGCCCTGACCACCGGGCGCCCGGCCCTGGGCTCGACGATCCTGTTCCGCGAAGGCGGCGACATCGGCTACCGGTTCGATGGCGGTCATTCCGCCGCGATCTACTTCGCCCATATGTCGAACGCCGGCTTGTTTGCCAAGGAAAACGCCGGCATGAACTTCCTCGGCCTGCGCTACGGCTACCGCTTTCAATAGGCCGTTCGGGCCCGGTCATCCATCGGCACGATAGCGATCGACGGTCAGGGCAAGGTCGCGCCAGGGAGTGATGTCGAAGTAGCGGCGCGCCCGGCCCGAGGTTGAGGGCACCACGAACAGGATCGAGCCGGCCAGCGTTTCGGCTTGCCGGCCATAGCTGACTGTCTTGCGGCCAAAGTAGGTGGCGGCGGCGTATTTGCTGTCGAAGGCGATCACCCGCGGCCGGCAGGCCGCCATCTTGCCGACAAACCGGCCGACCTCGAAGGCGGACGGCGACAGTTCGGAATCAGCCCCCCATTCGGTCTTGTTGAGATCGGTCAGGCCGATCCCGAAGGCCAGCACCTCCGGATACTGCCGGGGCGCCAGCAACCGGGGCGTCAGGCCAACCTCGAACAGAGTCTTCCAGAAGATGTTGCCGGGATGGGCGTAATAGGCCTGTGCCTCCCGGGAGGCGCGGCTGGGCGCGGTGCCGCAGATCACCAGCGCCAACCCCTGCCGAAGCACATCCGGTATGATCATGATGGCCGCTCTGACCGGCAGGGTTCCTTCCAGGGGGGCCGCACGTCCGGGGTTTTCATCAGGCCACCCGGCGATGCCGGGGGTCAGGCTTTCGCCGGGGCGTGCCAGCCGCCGCCCAGCGCCTTGAACAGTCCGACCACAGCCTGAATGCGGCCCAACCGGACCTGGGCCAGGGCGTCCTCGGCCGCGAACAGGGTCTTTTGAGTATTAAGCAGCGTCGTGATGTCGATCAGCCCGGCCCGGAACTGGGCCAGGGCAATGGTGTAGGCCCGCTGGGCGGTGGTGACCGCGGCCCGCTGGGCCTGCTCCTCCTCGGCAGTCTTGCGCGTGGCGTTGAGGGCGTTCTCGACGTCGGAAAAGGCCGAGACCACCGCCTTGCGGTAGTTGAGCAGCAACTCGTCGTAGCGCGCCTGCTTGAGATCGCGCTCGCCCTTGAGGGCGCCGCCATGGAAGATCGGCTGTGTGAGGTTGCTGGCCAGGGTATAGAGCACGCTGTTGGAATGAAGCAGTGTCGACAGGGCCAGACTCTCGAACCCGTACTCAACGGTGAGCTTGACGCTGGGAAAAAGCGCCGCCCGGGCGGCGCCGATGTCGGCATTGGCCGCAATCAGCTGCGCCTCGGCAAAGCGGACGTCGGGCCGGCGCTCCAGCAACTCCGAAGGCAGCCCCGGTGTGACCACCGGCACCGTGACCCGGGCCAGGGTGCCGCTCTCGATCCGCACCTGCTCGGGCAGGCGCCCAAGCAGCACCGCCAGCGTGTTGGCGTTCTGGCGCAATTGCTGTTCAAGCGGCGGCACGGCAGCGCGAAGGCCGGCAACGATGCTTTCCTGCTGGGCGAGGTCGAGTTCGGTCGCGGTGCCGAAGCGCACCCGGTCGCGGATCGCCGCCAGCACGCCCTCGGCGTTGGCCACATTGGCCCGGGCCACCCCGAGCCGGTCCTGAAGTCCGAGACTGTCGAAATAGCTGGTGGCGACGCTGGACTGCACGGTCAGGGCCACGGTCTGCTGATCGAAACGGCTGGCCGCCGCCGCCGCCTCGGCCGATTCCAGCGCCGCCGCGTTCTTGCCCCAGAAATCCAGCTCATAGCTGGCGGCCAGGCTGGTGGAGAAGGTGTTTTTGTCGATCGCCTTGGCGTTGGGCGAGGACGGCGTCTGGGCAGGCCTCTGCGTGCGCTGGGCGCCGGCGTTGAGATCGAGCGCGGGCAGCAGCGAGGCGCCGCTGATCCGGGCCTGGGCATCGGCCTGACGGACCCGGGCGATCGCCGCGGCCAGATCGAAATTGGCCGCCTCGGCCTGAGTCATGTAAGCGTCGAGCGCGGGCGAGCCGAACTGCCGCCACCAGTCGGCCGCCGGCCACGCCGCCGGCGACGTGGCCGTGCCGGCCTCGCTCCAGGCCGCGGGAACCGGGGTCTCGGGACGCAGATACTCATCGACGAAACTGCACGCCGAAACCGAGACTGCGAGTGCGGCCAGGGACAACGTCGTTCTCATCACTCGCCTCGAACCTCCTGGAACAGCCGCCGCTCGCGGCGGCGCTGGCGCCAGCGCGAAAGCCGGGCCAGAGCAAGATAAACCACGGGCGTGGTGTAAAGAGTCAGAAATTGAGAGACGATCAGCCCTCCGACCAGCGCAACCCCGAGCGGCCGGCGCATTTCGCCGCCCGGGCCGGTGCCGATGGCCAGCGGTATCGCCCCCAGCACCGTGGCCAGCGTGGTCATGGTGATCGGCCGGAAGCGCTGGTGGCAGGCCTCAAGGATCGCGACTTCGGGACTGATGCCGCGGCTGCGCTCGGCGACGATGGCGAAATCCACCAGCATGATGCCGTTCTTCTTGACGATCCCCATCAGCAGAATCACGCCGATGATACTGATGATGCTGAGATCGTGGCCCGAGACCAGCAGCGCCAGCAGCGCCCCGATCCCGGCCGAGGGCAAGGTCGAGAGAATGGTCAGGGGATGGAGGGTGTTTTCATAAAGGATGCCGAGCACGATGTAGATCGCGAGCAGCGCCGCCCCGATCAGGATCGGTTCATCGCGGAGGGACTCGGCGAAGGCCTTGGCGTTGCCGGCAAACTCGGTATGGATGCCCGGCGGCAGCCCGATCTCGGTCGCGGCGGCCCTGACCAGCCCGCTGGCATGGCCGAGCGAAAGCCCGGGGGTGAGATTGAACGAAACCGTGGTGGCGGGAAACTGGCCCTGATGACTGACCGAAACCGGCGCGGTGCCGGGCTCGAAGCGGGCGATGGCGGCGAGCGGTACCTGCCGGCCGTCGGTGGTGGCGACAAACAGGCGGGACAGCGAGGACGGGTCCTCCTGCTCCCTGGGGTCGATCTCGAGCACGACATGATACTGGTTGCGCTGAGTATAGATCGTCGACACCTGCCGCTGGGCAAAGGCGTCCTCCAGCACGGAGTCAACGGCGGTCATGTCGATGCCGAGCCGCGAGGCGGCATCGCGGTCGACGGTGACCAGCATCTGCCGGGCGGCGGCGTCCTGATCGCTGGAGACGTCGGCCAGGCCCGGCACCGACTTCAGCCGCTCGATGTAGCGGGGCGCCCATTCGCGCAGTTCCTCCAGCGACTCATCCCAGAGCACGAACTGGAACTGGCCCTTGCTGAGCCGGCCGCCGACCCGGACATCCTGGGCCGCCTGGAGAAACACCGAGAGGCCCTCGACCCGGGCCAGCTTGGGCCGGAGCCGGGCCACCACCTCATCGGGACTGACGCTGCGCTCCTGGGCCGGCTTGAGACTGATGAACATCCGCCCCTGGTTGGGGGTCGCGATCGGGCCGCCGGCGCCGATGAACGAGCCGACGGTGGCCACCGCCGGATCGCTCATCACGATCCGGATCGCCTTTTGCTGGCGCTCGGCCAGCGCCTTGAAAGAGACATCCGAGCGCGCCTCGGTGACGCCGATGATCAGGCCGATGTCCTGGGGCGGAAACAGCCCCTTGGGCACGATGCCATAGAGATAGACCGTCATGCCGACGGTCCCGAGGGCGACCCCGAGCATGATCCGCTGATGGCGCATCACCCAGCCGAGACCGCGGAGATAAAGGCCGAGACTCCAGCCGAACGCCGCCTCGCCGACCCGGGCCAGCCCGACCGGGGTCCAGCGCCGGCGGCCCGACGACATCATGTGGCCGTAGAGCGTCGGGGTGACGGTGATCGAAACCACCCCTGAGACCATGATCGCCACCGTCAGCGTCACCGCGAACTCATGAAACAGCCGGCCGACGATGCCACCCATGAACAGCAGCGGAATGAACACCGCGACCAGCGACACCGTGATCGAGACCACGGTGAAGGTGATCTCGCGGGCACCGAGAATCGCCGCGGTCAGCGGCTCCTCGCCGCGCTCGATGTGACGGGTGATGTTCTCGATCATCACGATGGCGTCGTCGACGACAAACCCGACCGAGATCGTCAGGGCCATCAGCGAGATGTTGTCGAGGCTGTAGCCGAGCAGCCACATCACCGCCGAAGTCGCCGAGAGAGAGAGCGGAATCGTGATCGAGGCGGCCAGGGTCGGCGTGAAGCGGCCAAGCGAGACCAGCACCACCAGCACCACCAGCACCACGGTGATCATCAGCGTCTTTTCGACGTCGCCGACATTGGCCCGGATCGATTCGGTGCGGTCGGACACCACCGAGAGCGTGCTGCCCGCCGGCATCCACTCCTGAAGCTGGGGCAGCACCGCCTTGATGCGGTCGACGGTCTCGATGACGTTGGCGCCGGCCTGCTTCATGATGATGACCAGGATCGCCCGGTCGCCGTTGAACCATGCCGCCATCCGGGTGTTTTCCACCCCGTCGCTCACCGAGGCCACCGCGGTCAGCCGGACCACCGCGCCGTTTTTCGCCCGCAGCACCAGCGGCCGGTAGTCCGAGGCGGTGAAGAGCTGATCGTTGGCGCCGATGGTCGCCTGGGTCTCGGGGCCGTCGAAGCCGCCCTTGGGCATGTCGACATTGGCCTTGGCGAGGCTGGCCCGGACATCCTCCAGCCCCAGCCCCATTGCCGCCAGCGCGGCGGGGTTGACCCGCACCCGCACCGCCGGCTTCTCGGCACCGCTGACGATCACCTGCGACACCCCCTCGATCTGGGAGATCCGCTGGGCGATGATGGTGTCGGTGGCATCATAGAGCTTGGCCGAGGACAACACCTCGGAGCTGACCGCCATGATCAGAATCGGCGAGTCGGCGGGATTGGCCTTGCGCCAGACCGGCGGCATCGGCATGTCGGCGGGCAGATCGCCACCGCTGGCGTTGAGCGCCGCCTGAACATCGCGCGCCGCACCGACGACATCGCGGTCGAGATCGAACTGGACCGCGATGTTGGTCGAGCCCTCGGAACTGGTCGAGGTCATCTCGGCGACCCCGGCGATGGTGCCGAGCCGGCGCTCCAGCGGCGCGGCCACCGTCGCCGCCATGGTGGTGGGATTGGCGCCGGGCAGCCGGGCCTGCACCTGGAGGGTGGGAAAATCGATCGCCGGCAGCGGTGCCACCGGCAGAAACACGAACGCCACCACCCCGGCCAGAAACACCCCCAGCGAGAGCATGAAGGTCGCGACCGGCCGGCGGATGAAGAGTTCGCTCATCGCGCCGCCCTCCAGGCCGCCACCCGCGCCTTCAGGCGATCCATCGCGAGGTAGATCACCGGCGTGGTGTAGAGGGTGAGAACCTGGCTGAGCAAGAGGCCGCCGACGATGGCGATGCCGAGCGGCCGGCGCAGCTCGGCCCCGGTGCCCTGGTCGAAGGCCAGCGGCAGCGCCCCGAGCAGCGCCGCCATCGTCGTCATCATGATCGGGCGGAAGCGCAGCAGGCTGGCCTGAAAGATCGCCTCCCGCGGCGTCTGGCCGTGCTCGCGTTCAGCCTGAAGAGCGAAATCGATCATCATGATCGCGTTCTTCTTGACGATGCCCATCAGCAGCACGATGCCGATCAGCGCCACCAGGGACAGCTCGGTGCCCGTGACCATCAGCGCCAGCAGCGCGCCGACCCCGGCCGAGGGCAGCGTGGTCAGAATCGTGAAGGGGTGCACCGTGCTCTCATAGAGCACCCCCAGCACAATATAGATCACGACCACCGCGGCCAGAATCAGCAGCGGCTCGGAGCGCAGCGAGGCCCGGAACTCGGCGGCGTCGCCGCTGTAGCCGCCGCTGACCGTGGCCGGCAGGCCCAGCGCGTCGCGGGTGGCGTCGATCGCGGCCATCGCCTCGCCAAGCGAGCCGCCGGCGGCGAGGTTGAAACTGATCGTCACCGCCGGAAACTGCGCCTGATGGGTTACCGCCAGCGGCACCCGCAGCCGCGCCGCGCTGGTGAAGGCCGAGAGCGGCACCAGCGCGCCGCCGCTGGAGCGGACATGGATCGCGCTGAGGGTTTCCGGGCCGAGCTGGTAGCCGGGCGCGACCTCGAGAATCACGTGGTACTGGTTGACCTGGGTGTAGATCGTTGACACCTGCCGCTGACCGAAAGCGTCATAGAGCGTGTCGTCGATCGCCTGGGGCTGGATTCCAAGCCGCGAAGCCTTGTCGCGGTCGATGGTCAGCCGGATCTCCAAGCCGTCGGTCTGCTGATCCGAGGCGACGTCGGCCAGCACCGGCAGTGCCGCCATCGCCCGTTGCAGCCGGGGCGCCCATTCGGCCAGTTCCTCGCCGTCGACGTCCATCAGGGTGTACTGGAACTGGGTGCGGCTGGTGCGGGCGCTGATCTGGATGTCCTGGATCGCCTGCATGTGCACTTCGGCGCCGGGAACACCGGCAAGCCGGTGGGCCAGCCGGGCGATGATCGCCTCGGCCCCGGCCCGCCGCTCCTTGCGGGGCTTCAGCACCAGCGAGAGATGGCCGGTGTTGGCGGTGGGATTGACGGTGCCGGCGCCGAGGAACGAGG
The DNA here is from genome assembly GCA_037132135.1 of Rhodospirillaceae bacterium. GTDB lineage: Bacteria > Pseudomonadota > Alphaproteobacteria > Azospirillales > Azospirillaceae > BOG-933. The sequence continues at coordinate 3,061 of JBAXPR010000053.1, read as the reverse complement.
CAACGGTCGCGACATCGGGGTCCTGGCGCGCCAGTTCGGCCACCCGTTCCTGCAGCGCGCTCATGGCGCCGAACGAGATGTCGTCGCGGGCATCGAGGGTGGCCACGATCAGGCCGGTGTCCTGGGCGGGCAGGAAGCCCTTGGGCACCACGATGTAAAGACCGATGGTGGCGACCAGCGTCGCCACCGCCAGCCACAACGTCGCGCCCTCGTGGCGGAGCACGATTTCGAGCGAACGCCCGTAAATCCGGCGCATGCCCTCGAAGAAGCCGCGCGAGGACTCGGCGGCGTGCTGGTTGACCCGGCCCAGAATGTGGCCGCACATCATCGGCGTCAGAGTCAGCGATACCACCGCCGAGATCACCACCGCCAGGGTCAGGGTCAGCGCGAATTCACGAAACAGCCGGCCGACGATCCCGGTCATGAACAGCAGCGGAATGAACACCGCGACCAGCGACACCGTCAGGGAGACGATGGTGAAGCCGATCTCCCGGGCGCCCTTGAAAGCGGCTTCGAGCGGCGTCTTGCCCGCCTCGATGAAGCGGACGATGTTCTCGATCATCACGATGGCGTCATCGACCACGAAGCCGGCCGAGATGGTCAGCGCCATCAGCGAGAGATTGTCGAGGGTGAACCCGCACAGCGACATGGCGCCAAAGGTGCCGATCAGCGACAGCGGCAGCGCCACCCCGGGAATCACGGTCGCCCGCACCGACTTCAAGAACAGAAATATCACCAGAATCACCAGCCCGATGGTCAGGGCCAGGGTAACCTGAACGTCGGCGACCGAAGCGCGGATGGTGATGGTGCGGTCGGCCAGAATTGAGACCGCGATCCCCGCCGGCACCGCCTGGGTGATCTGGGGCAGCAGTTCCCTGATGCGGTCGGCGGTGGCTACGATATTGGCGCCGGGCTGGCGCTGGATGTCGACGATCACCGCCGGATGGCCGTCGTGCCAGCCGGCGACCCGGGAGTTCTCCACCCCCTCCAGCACCTCGCCGACATCACGCACCCGCACCGAGGCGCCGTTGCGGGTGACCAGGATCAGAGCGCGATACTGCTCGGGATCGCCAAGCTGGTCGTTGACGGCAATGGTCTCGGCCAGTTGCGGACCGTCGAAGCTGCCCTTGGGCAGATCGACGTTGGCGCGGGAAAGCGCGGTGCGGACGTCCTCAAGACTGAGACCGTAACCCGAAAGCCGGGCCGGATCGATGCGGATGCGGAAGGCCGGACGCTGGCCGCCCTGGATCAGCACCCGGCCGACGCCGCCAATCTGGCTGAGCTTCTGGGCCAGCAGGGTATCGGCGGCGTCGTTGACCCGGGTGATCGGCAGCGTGTCCGAGGTCAGGGCCAGGGTCATGATCGGCGGGTCGGCCGGGTTGACCTTGGAGTAGGTCGGCGGATTGGGCAGATTGACCGGCAGCACGCCGCGCGCGCTCTCGATCGCGGCCTGAACGTCCTCGGCGGCAACGTCGATGTTCTTGCCGAGATCGAACTGGAGAGTGATGGCGCTGAGGCCGTAGGCGCTGGTCGAGGTCATCGACTGCAGGCCGGCCACCAGCCCGAACTGGCGCTCCAGCGGCGTCGTCACCAGCGAGGCGATGGTGTCGGCGCTGGCCCCCGGCAGTTGGGTCGTGATCTGGATGGTCGGAAAATCGACCTGGGGCAAGGCCGAGACAGGCAGCAGCCGGTAACCCAGCAACCCGACCAGCACCACCGCGAAGGCCAGCAGCCACGTCGCCACCGGCCGGGCGATGAACGGAGCCGAGATGTTCATCGCGCCGCGCCGCCCGCTTTGCGCTCCTTGGGCTCCTGTTGCTCCCCGGCCGGACGCTCCCCGGGGGAACGGGCGCCCGCCGGCGCCTCCCCGCCCTCGGGGCGCCGGGCGTTGATCACCTTCGAGCCGTTCTGGAGCTTGGCCACCCCGTCCACGGCGATGGCGTCGCCCTCGGCAAGACCGCTTTCGATCACCGCCTGCCCGGCCTCAACCGGACCCAGCGTCACCGGCCGCATCTCGGCGGTCTGGTCGGGCTTGATCGCGAAGACATAAGGCCCGAGGGGGCCGCGCAACACCGCCGCCGCCGGCACAACCAGACTGCCGGCGCGGGTGGTCAGCAGCAGGCGGACGTTGACGAACTGCCCCGGCCAGAGATGACGCTGATCATTGGCGAACACCGCCTTGAGCTTGACCGTGCCCGTGGTCTGGTCGACCAGATTGTCCATCAGTTCCAGGGTGCCGCGCTCCAGCACGGTGCGGTTTCCGGAGTCGGTGACCAGCACGGTCAGCGGCCCCTGCCGGCGCATCTCGTCGTTGATGGCGTTCAGGCTCTGCTGGGGCAGCGTGAACAGCACCGAGATCGGCTGCATCTGAGCCACCACGACAAGGCCGCCGCTGTCGCTGGCGCGCACGATGTTGCCGCGGTCGACCTGACGGATGCCGGTGCGGCCGTCGAAGGGCGCGGTGATCACGGTATAGCTCAGCATGGTGCGGGCGTTGTCGATGCTGGCCTGGTCGAGCCGCACCCCGGCCTCCAGCTGTTTCAGCGCCGCGCGGGCGCTGTCGACGGTCTGGCCGGAAATGCGGTTGCCGAGGTCGAGGTAGCGCTTGAGATCGAGCCGGGCGAGGTCGAGCTGGGCCTCGTCCCGGGCCTTGGCGGCCAGGGCCTGATCGAGCTGGGCCTGATAGGTGCGGCCGTCGAGCCGGGCCAGGACATCGCCGGCCCGAACCTCCTGGCCTTCACGCACCGCCCATTCGATCAGCTCGCCGTCGACCCGGCTGCGCACGATTGCGGCGTTGTAGGCCTGCACCGTGCCGAGGCCGTCGAGGTAGACCGGCACGTCCTGGCGGACCACCGCCGCCGGCACCACCGGCACCGGCCGCCCGTCGCCGACGCGCCGCCCACCGCGGTCGGCGTCGCTGACGGGCGCCGCCGGCCGCAAGACCCAGAAGGCGGCGGCCGCGACCGCCACCACCAGCCCGATGATTAGATATTCACTGGAATACGTTGTTTTCATTATGGTTTCCATCTTTACGCCATCTTTACGACCCAAAAACACATCT
>JBAXPR010000052.1:0-24045 GCA_037132135.1 Rhodospirillaceae bacterium | reverse complement strand
GTAAGCTCGCCATCCCATAGATCTATACAAATCTGAGTAAGATCATTGCGATGTTTGATGACGTTCTAAATTAAAATAAGGCTGCCTTATTCGGGAACACACCCGTATGATCGCTATCCTTATAAGCAAATCTAAGGCTGCTTCCTTGTTCAACGTAATACCTACAGCAGCTAATGACCTGCTTTCGCTTGCTAACCACGCTTTTAGGCTGCGCAGAGTCTCGCTCAAATGCCGATAACATATTCAAGTAATAAAAAATGCCGGCCATCCAGTTATCCAGATGGTCGGCATTCATATTGCTTCGCTTATGGAGCGTGGCTTCTTACATTTCAAGTGGTGGGCTCAGTACCTAAGCCAGCCTTTTTAGCTGCATTAGCAGCTCTATTGTCCCTGCGCTTTTTTTCGATCGCAGCAAAGTTTGCATCAAGTTTACCAGCATTAGCCGCGCCAATTAGACCGTTTAGATACTTTATCACAGCATCCCAACTGTTGAGTGCAAGAGATGGGAAAAGAAGCGAATTTCCATAATACGAACTTACAACCAGGGCGCCTGATTTGTAGACGAACCACTTTGATGGTTTACCCCGCGACGGCGGTGCCAGCTTTTCTGAATCCTTCACATCTAGCACTGGGCCATCAAGGCCATGCTTTTCTGTGATTGTATGAAACTTTGCGGCCTCGTCAGCGAAAGCTATCTGCTTGCGAACTTCGGCGATAAACGCCTGCGCCGGAGATTTCCCTGCTGATCTGGTTTGCGTCTTCTTAACTTCAACCTTAACTATGTTCTGAGATATTCCAATCTCACCAATTAGCTCATCTAAAGTAAATTCGCTCATGACCTGCTCCTCGCGTTGGACGACTCGGTGCATATACCATATCTTGTGGGCCTTGCGAATGTCAAGTGGTGCTGGTAGTATGGTCGTCACCTCTTACGGCAGCCCCCCCTAAACCTTATTATGCAATTCATTCATGAGTTTGGTTTTTATAATATCCAGAATATGATACTTTCACCTGCACGAACATTATTCTCTGCGCTTTTAGGCCACGGCTCCGTCAGGTCAGTTGCAACTCACGCTCTTAGCTGATCTGCGTACATCTAAACACGCGCCAAATTAAGCCCCAAAACATAGTTTCTGGGCAGCGCGTTGGGGTTGTTTTACACAGTTTTTTAGTAGCGATTAAAACGTCTTTAGTTTCAAAGCATTAGTTATGCTAGGAGGAAACAGACCGTTGGCGTAGGCGTGGAGCAGGAGCTGCGGCGAAAGGTCAACCGCCATGCCGAACCGGCCCGCGGCCGCTCCCCGGCGCCCCAGCGCTCACGAGCGGACCAGCGCCGAATAATCGGCCATCAGCACGCTGGTGATCGGGCCGGGGCTGGCGAACTCCAGATCGTCGATCCGGCCGACCGGCGTCACCTCGGCGGCGGTGCCGGTGAGGAAGACTTCCGAGAACTCTCCCAGCTCCTGGGGCCAGATCACCCGCTCGATCACCTCGTAGCCGCGCTGGCGGGCCAGCCCGATCACGGTGCGCCGGGTGATGCCGTCGAGGAAGCAATCGGGCGTCGGCGTGTGGATGCGGCCGTCCTTGACCAGAAAGATGTTGGCGCCGGTGGCCTCGGCGACCTGTCCGCGGTAATCGAGCATCAGACTGTCGTTGCAGCCATTGTTCTCGGCGCTGTGCTTGGACAGGGTACAGATCATGTAGAGCCCGGCCGCCTTGGCCGCCACCGGCGCGCATTCGGGCGAAGGCCGGCGCCAGCGCGACGTCTCGAGCCGCACGCCGTCGGGCAGGTACTTGCCCCACTCCCAGACCGCGATCGCGAGGTTGATGCGGTTGTTCTGGGCCGAAACCCCCATCATCTCGCTGCCCCGCCATGCCACCGGCCGGACATAGCCCTCGTCGAAGCCCATCCGGTCCACGGTCTGCCGGGTCGCCTCGTCGATTTCGGCGACACTGTAGGGAATGGTGAAGCCCAAAAGCTCGCCCGATGTCACCAGCCGCTGGCTGTGCTCGGTGAGCTTGAAGACACGGCCGTTGTAAAAGCGCTCCCCTTCGAATACACAACTGCCATAGTGCAGGCCATGGGTCAGGACGTGGACCCGGGCTTCGCGCCACGGAACCATCGCGCCGTTCACCCAGATCACACCGTCGCGGTCGTCGTAGGGAAGCATGGCCATGGCGGTTGGAATCCTTGAGGAATGTTGCGGGCAACGCCGGGGTTCCGGTTGCTAACACTCCGCCCCGGGCAAGTCAACATGAGGGAGGCCTCTGAGCCATGACCGAGGGTCTGCCCCACATTCTGGTGGTCGATGATGATACCCGGCTGCGCGAACTCCTGCGCAAATATCTGGTCGACAACGGCTTCGTCGTGGCCACCGCCCGCGACACCGCCGAGGCGCGCGCGCAGTTGGCCGCCCTCTGCTTCGACCTGATCGTGCTCGACGTCATGATGCCGGGCGAAAGCGGGCTGGAACTGACCGCTGCGCTGCGCAAGACCAGCGAGATTCCGATTCTGCTGCTCACCGCCCGCGGCGAACCCGACGACCGCATCGCCGGCCTGGAAGCCGGGGCCGACGATTATCTGGCCAAGCCCTTCGAACCGCGCGAACTGGTGCTGCGACTCAACTCGATCCTGCGCCGCCTGCCGCCGCCGCCGGCGGCCGAGCCCGCCCGCACGCTCCGCCTCGGCCGCTGGACCTATCATCCCGAGCGCGACGAGCTGCGGTCGGGCAGCGAGGTCATGCGCCTGACCACCGCCGAGGCGGCCCTGATGCGGGTGCTGGCCGCGGCGCCGGGCAGCGTGCTCAGCCGCGACGACCTGACCGGCCGCGCCGGCATCGACGGCAACGCCCGCTCGGTCGATGTCCAGGTCACGCGGTTGCGCCGCAAGATCGAGGACGACCCGCGCCAACCCCGCTACCTGCACACCGTCCGCGGCGAGGGCTACACCCTCAGGCCGGACTGAGGCCGCGCCGATGCCTGATTCGGAATATGCCAGCGCCCTCGCCAGTGGCGCCTACGAACGCCGCAACGGCCTGAAACGGCTGCTGCCGGGCACCCTCTTCGGCCGGGCGCTGCTGATCATGGTCACGCCGGTGGTACTGACCCAACTGGTCGCGACCTGGATCTTTTACGAGCGCCACTGGGAGAACATCACCCGGCGCCTGGGCTTTGCGGTGGCGGCGGAAATCGCGCTGGTGATCGACGGACTGGAGCACGCCCCGGACCGCCAGGCGCGGACCCGGATTCTCGATGAAACCGCCCGCGCCGCCGATCTCATCATCACCATCGAGCCCGGCGCCCGCCTGCCCGCCGACCGCACTCCCCCGGCCAGCATGGTCGAACGTACCCTCGGCCTCGCGATCTCCGAGCGGGTGCAGCGCCCCTTCTCGATTGATTCCCGGCTCTCCCACGAATGGTACGAAATCCGGGTCGAACTGACCGAGGGGGTGCTGCGGGTGCTGACCCCCGGCCGCCGCCTCTTCAGCCCGACCACCTACATCTTCATCCTCTGGATGCTGGGCAGCGCCCTGGTGCTGTTCGCGATCGCCATCGCCTTCATGCGCAACCAGATTCGGTCGATCCGCCGCCTCGCCAGCGCCGCCGACAGTTTCGGCAAGGGGCTCGACGTTCCCGACTTCCGGCCCGAGGGCGCCAACGAGGTCCGGTTGGCCGCGGCCGCCTTTCTCGTGATGCGCGAACGCATCCAGCGCCAGATGCGGCAGCGCACCGAGATGCTGGCCGGAGTCAGCCACGATCTGCGCACACCGCTGACGCGCATGAAGCTGGCGCTGGCGATGCTGGGCGAAAGCCAGGACATCGAGGAGCTGAAAGGCGACGTCGATGAAATGGAGACGATGATCGAGGCGTATCTCGCCTTCGCCCGCGGCGAGGGCACCGAACCGGCCGAACCGGCCGACCTTGGCCGGCTGCTCGGCGAAGTGGCGGTCGGCGCCCGCCGGGCCGGCGGCCGGGTCGACCTGGCGGTGGCCGACGACCTCACCCTGCCGCTGCGGGTCAACGCCTTTCGCCGCTGCCTGGCCAACCTGCTGGCCAACAGCCGCCGCCACGCCGACAGCGTCTGGCTGAGCGCCCGCCGCCGCGATCCGGTCACCATCGAGATTGTCTTTGACGATGACGGCCCAGGCATTCCCGAGCATGCCCGCGAAGACGTCTTCAAGCCGTTTTTCCGCCTGGAGTCCTCGCGCAATTCCGAAACCGGCGGTACCGGTCTCGGTCTGGCCATCGCCCGCGATATCGTGCGCTCCCACGGCGGCGAGATCACCCTCGCCGACAGCCCCCAGGGCGGGCTCCGGGTGATCATCCGCCTGCCGGTATGAGGGGAGCCCGGCCTTTTTTCCATTGAAGCTGAAGGAGATGCGCTCATGAGAACGATCAAAGCGGCGGCCCTGGCCGTCCTGACGACGGTGGCGCTGGGGGTGTCCGCCGCCGCAGCCGAAGAGGTCGGCTGCGTCACCACCGCCTGGAAGCTGATCGGCGCCAACCACAAGATCTGCGTCGACGCCTTCGACGACCCGCGGATTCCCGGCGTCGCCTGCCACCTCAGCCAAGCCCGGACCGGCGGCCTTGCCGGCACCTTCGGGCTGGCCACCGACCCTTCGAAATTCTCGATCGCCTGCCGTCAGGTCGGACCGATCACCGTGCCGCCGGTGCTGCCGGAAAACGAGATCGTGTTCAACGAAAGCACCTCGATCCTGTTCAAGGAAACCCGCGTCGTCCGCATGCTCGACAAGAAGCGCTTCAGCCTCGTCTATCTGGTCTACAGCACCAAGCTGATCGACGGCTCGCCGATGAACAGCATCTCGACGGTGCCGATCATGCCCTGGCGGCAGTAACACCGCTTCCCGAAGAGGTCACCTTATCGGGGCATGGCGTGGGGGAGGCGGCGCGGGCATGGCGGCGGCGGCGCTGTGCCCTACGCCGTCAGCATCACGGTGGCGCCTTCGCGGGCGGCGAAAGTGCCGGGACGGGCCACCCCGGCCCGGGCCTCGATCTCGGCCATCACCCGGTCGTCGTGATCGGGTTCGTGGTGAAACAGCACCAACCGGCCGACCCGCGCCGCCTCGGCCAGTTTCACCCCTTCCTGCCAGGTCGAATGGCCCCAGCCGATGCGGGCGCCATACTCCTCGTCGGTGTAGGTGGTATCGTAGATCAGCAGGTCGACGCCCTCGATCAGGGCCAGGATGTTGTCGTCTAGTCGTCCGGGCAGATGTTCGGTGTCGGTGACATAGGCCACCGAGCGGCCGCCATATTCCAGGACATAGCCGGTGGCCCCGTCGGGGTGGTTGAGCGGCGCGGTGCGCACGGCGACGCCGCCCTCGAGGGTGAAGCCGTCGCCGGGATTGAAGTCCTCGAAACTGATCGAACAGCCCATGGTCTGGAGCGGCACCGGAAACAGCGGCCGTTCCATCTGCCGCGCCAGCACCGAGCGGATGTCGGTGCCGCCGCGGCTGCCGTTGTTGAGGTGCCCGGCCATGACCTTGAAGGCGAATCCGGGGCGGAAGGCCGGCCCAAAGAAGGGAAAGCCGCTGATGTGGTCGAGATGGGTGTGGCTGAGCAGCAGGGTGGCACGCTCGACGCCGTCGGCCTGAAACCGCTTGCCGAGCAGACGCAGCCCGGTACCGGCATCAAAGATGATTCGCGAGTCACCGGCCCGAACCTCGACGCAACTGGTGTTGCCGCCGAATTGCATGTGGGATACGAGCGGACAGGGAATGGTGCCGCGAACGCCCCAAAAGGTGACCCCAAACCCCATCGCCGTCCTGCCGCGTGTCTTGCCGTGCCTGACCAGCGCCTGTGGAGGCGTCCTGGACAGGGTGATTCTACCACGCTTTCACAGAAAGTCAGTGACGAAGATCACAGGGGGGCAACGCCCCCCTGCCCTCGCCACCGCACCCACCGGCCCGGCCAACGACCCCGGCTTTTCTCAGGCTGCCGAACTGTCCTCGCGCGGCCCGGCCAGGGCCGGCGTCCCGCCGGACACCGAGGGCGAGCGGTCGCGTTCCGCCGCGATCAGCTTCAGACGGTTGACCACCGAGCCGGTGCCGGCCGGGATCAGACGGCCGACGATAACGTTCTCCTTCAGCCCTTCGAGATTGTCGACCCGGCCCGATACCGAAGCCTCGGTGAGGACGCGGGTGGTTTCCTGGAACGAGGCTGCCGAGATGAACGAGCGGGTCTGCAAGCTGGCCTTGGTGATGCCCTGAAGCACCGGCTTGGCCGTAGCCGGCCGCAGGTTCTCGCGCACCGTCTTGTCGTTTTCCTCGTCGAACTCCTGACGGTCGACCTGCTCGCCGACCAGAAAGGTCGATTCGCCGGCATCGTCGATCTCGACCTTTTGCAGCATCTGCCGGACAATGACCTCGATGTGCTTGTCGTTGATCTTCACGCCCTGAAGCCGGTAGACGTCCTGGATTTCGTTGATCAGGTAGTTGGCCAGCGCCTCGACCCCCATGACGGCCAGAATGTCGTGGGGCACCGGATTGCCGTCCATCAGCAGGTCGCCGCGCACCACATAGTCGCCTTCCTGGACGCTGATGTGCTTGCCCTTGGGGATCAGATATTCGCGCTCGTCGCCGGTCTCTTCGTTGCGCACGACGATCCGGCGCTTGGTCTTGTAGTCCTTGCCGAATTCGACGCGGCCATCCAGTTCCGAGATGATCGCGAAGTCCTTGGGCCGCCGGGCCTCAAAGAGTTCGGCCACCCGCGGCAGACCGCCGGTGATGTCACGGGTCTTTGAGGATTCGCGCGGGATACGGGCCAGAGTGTCGCCGCCTTTGACGTGAGCGCCGTTCTCGACCGAAAGGATGGCGTCAACCGACAGGAAGTAGCGGGCTTCGAGGCCGTTGGGCAGCTTGATCACCTCGCCATTGGGGTCGAGCAGGGTGATGCGCGGCTTGAGGTCGGCACCGCGCGGCTGTTGCCGCCAATCGACCACCACCTTCGAGGAAATGCCGGTGGCCTCATCGACCACCTCGCGCACCGAGAGACCCTCGACCATATCGAGGTAGTGGGCGGTCCCCTCGCGTTCGGTGATGATCGGCAGGGTGTAGGGATCCCATTCGGCCAGTTTCTGGCCGCGGGTGACCGCCGCGCCCTCGTCGGCCAGCAGCTTGGCGCCGTACGGCACACGGTGGCGGGCGCGTTCGCGTCCGGCCTCGTCGAGCAGGACGATTTCGCAGTTCCGGCCCATCACCACCGGCACGCCGACGCTGTTGATCACGACGCTGCGGTTGTTGACCTTGACAATGGCGTTGAGCGAGGCTTCGACCTGACTGACCTCGGCGCCGCGCTGGGCGGCGCCGCCGATGTGGAAAGTGCGCATGGTCAGCTGGGTGCCCGGCTCGCCGATCGACTGGGCGGCGATGACGCCGACCGCCTCGCCGACATTGACAATCGTGCCCCGGGCAAGATCGCGGCCGTAGCAGGCGCCGCAGACCCCTTCCTTGGTCTCGCAGGTCAGCACCGAGCGGATCAGCACCGAGTCGATGCCGGCCCGTTCGATCAGCTCGACCTCGGCCTCTTCGATCAGGCCGCCGGCGGGAATGATCACCTCGCCGGTGATGCGGTCGGTGATGTCCACCGCCGCCGAGCGGCCGAGGATGCGGTCGGCCAGGGGCGAAATCACTTCGCCGCCGTCGATCACCGCCTTGACCGTGATGCCCTTCTTGGTGCCGCAATCGACCTCGACGATGATCGCGTCCTGGGCGACATCGACCAGACGGCGGGTCAGGTAGCCAGAGTTGGCGGTCTTCAGCGCGGTGTCGGCCAGACCCTTGCGGGCGCCGTGGGTGGAGTTGAAGTACTCCAGCACGGTCAGGCCTTCCTTGAAGTTCGAGATGATCGGCGTCTCGATGATTTCGCCCGAGGGCTTGGCCATCAGGCCGCGCATCCCGGCCAGCTGCTTGATCTGGGCCGCCGAACCGCGGGCGCCCGAGTGGGCCATCATGTAGACGGCATTGACGAAGCGGCCGGCCTTTGTGGTGTCGGAAATGCCCTTCATCATCTCCTGGGCCACCTTTTCCGTGCACTCCGACCAGACGTCGACCACCTTGTTGTACTTTTCGCCCTGGGTAATCAGGCCGTCCTGATACTGCTGCTCGTATTCCTTGACCCGGCCCTGCGATTCGCGGACCAGCGTATCCTTGGCCGCGGGGATGACCAGATCGTCCTTGCCGAACGAGATGCCGGCCTTGCAGGCCTGGGAGAAGCCGAGTTTCATCAGACGGTCGGCGAAGATCACCGTCTCCTTCTGACCGCAATGGCGGTAGACGGTGTCGATGACGTTGGTGATGTCCTTCTTGGTCAACACCCGGTTGATCATCTCGAAGGCTACCGCCGGGTGCCGGGGCAGGATTTCCGAGAGCAGCATCCGGCCCGGCGTGGTCTGGAGGCGGACCACGATCGGCTTGTGGTTGGCGTCGACGGTGTGGTAGCGGGCCTGGACCTTGCTGTGCAGGCTGATCGCCTTGGCGTCGAGGGCTTGCTGGATTTCGCCGACATTGGCGAAGGCCATGCCTTCACCCGGTTCACCGGCACGCTCCATGGTGATGTAATAGAGCCCGAGCACGATGTCCTGCGAGGGCACGATGATCGGCTTGCCGTTGGCCGGCGAGAGGATGTTGTTGGTCGACATCATCAGCACGCGGGCTTCGAGCTGGGCTTCCAGCGACAGCGGCACGTGGACCGCCATCTGGTCGCCGTCGAAGTCGGCGTTGAAGGCGGTGCAGACCAGCGGATGGAGCTGGATGGCCTTGCCCTCGATCAGCACCGGCTCGAAAGCCTGGATGCCCAGACGATGCAGGGTCGGCGCCCGGTTCAGCATCACCGGGTGCTCGCGGATCACTTCTTCCAGAATGTCCCAGACTTCCGGCCGTTCCTTTTCGACCATCCGCTTCGCGGCCTTGATCGTCGAGGCCATGCCGTAAAGTTCAAGCTTGGCATAGATGAAGGGCTTGAACAGCTCCAGGGCCATTTTTTTTGGCAGACCGCACTGGTGCAACTTCAGCTCCGGACCGACCACGATCACCGAGCGGCCGGAATAATCGACCCGCTTGCCGAGCAGGTTCTGGCGGAAGCGGCCCTGCTTGCCCTTCAGCATGTCGGAGAGCGATTTCAGCGGCCGCTTGTTGGCGCCGGTGATCACCCGGCCGCGCCGGCCGTTATCGAAGAGGGCGTCCACCGCCTCCTGGAGCATGCGCTTCTCGTTGCGCACGATGATGTCGGGCGCCTTGAGTTCGATCAGCCGCTTCAGGCGGTTGTTGCGGTTGATCACCCGGCGGTAGAGGTCGTTGAGGTCCGAGGTCGCGAAGCGGCCGCCATCAAGCGGCACCAGCGGCCGCAGTTCGGGCGGAATCACCGGGATGACCTCGAGGATCATCCATTCGGGGCGCGACTGGCTCTCCATGAAGGCTTCGATCAGCTTCAGGCGCTTGACCAGCTTCTTGCGCTTGGCTTCCGAATTGGTGTCGCGCAGTTCGTCGCGGCAGGTCACCTTCTCCTGGTCGAGGTCGAGCGCCGACAACAGCACCCTCAGCGCCTCGGCGCCGATCGAGGCGGTGAAGGCGTCTTCGCCGTACTCGTCCTGGGCGATGACGTACTCTTCCTCATTGAGCAGCTGATGCAGCTTGAGCGGCGTCAGGCCGGGCTCGATCACGACATAGGATTCGAAGTAGAGAATCCGCTCAAGATCCTTCAGCGTCATGTCGAGCAGGAGACCGATCCGGCTCGGCAGAGACTTGAGGAACCAGATGTGCGCCACCGGAGAGGCCAGCTCGATATGGCCCATGCGCTCGCGCCGGACCTTCGAGAGCGTCACTTCAACGCCGCACTTTTCGCAGATGATACCCCGGTACTTCATGCGCTTGTACTTGCCGCACAAGCATTCATAGTCCTTGATCGGCCCGAAGATGCGGGCGCAAAAGAGGCCGTCGCGCTCGGGCTTGAAGGTCCGGTAGTTGATAGTCTCCGGCTTCTTGATCTCGCCGAATGACCACGAGCGGATCCGCTCGGGACTCGCGATCGAAATTCGGATCTGATCGAAGCTCTGGGGGCCGGAGGTCTGGCCCAAGACATTCATCAATTCGTTCATGAGAATCTCCCGCAAGAGCTGCGATCAAAACGTCCGCTGATTGAGTTCGACATTCAGGCCGAGGGACCGCAGTTCCTTGACCAGCACGTTGAACGACTCCGGAATGCCGGCCTCGAAATTGTCGTCGCCGCGGACGATCGCTTCGTACACCTTGGTCCGCCCCGAGACGTCGTCGGACTTGACGGTCAGCATCTCCTGCAAGGTGTACGCGGCGCCGTACGCTTCGAGCGCCCACACCTCCATTTCACCGAAGCGCTGGCCGCCGAACTGGGCCTTGCCGCCCAGCGGCTGCTGGGTCACGAGGCTGTAGGGGCCGATCGAGCGGGCGTGAATCTTGTCGTCGACCAGATGGTGCAGCTTGAGCATGTAGATGTACCCGACCGTGACCTTGCGGTCGAAGGCCTCGCCGGTCCGGCCGTCGATCAGGGTGACCTGACCCGAGCGGTCGAGGCCCGCCTCGTCGAGCATGCGGCAGATGTCTTCCTCGCGGGCCCCATCGAACACCGGGGTGGCGAAAGGCACGCCGACCCGGAGATTGTTGCCCAGTTCCAGCAGTTCGCTCCGGCTGAGGTCGGCGATGTCGGCGGCGTACGCCTTCTCGCCGTACACCGTGCACAGACGGGTCCGCAGCGGCTCCAGGTCACCCGGACCGGGATTGTCGCGCACCGCGATGCGGTATTTGTCGAGCAGTTCGCCGATCTGGCGGCCGAGGCCAGCCGAGGCCCAGCCGAGATGCGTCTCCAGAATCTGCCCGACGTTCATGCGGCTCGGCACGCCGAGCGGGTTCAGCACCAAGTCCACCGGACGGCCGTCTTCGAGGTATGGCATGTCCTCGATCGGAATGATCTTGGAGACCACGCCCTTGTTGCCGTGCCGGCCGGCCATCTTGTCGCCGGGTTGCAGCTTGCGCTTCACCGCCACGAAGACCTTGACCATCTTCATGACCCCGGGCGGCAGTTCGTCGCCGCGCTGGAGCTTTTCGACCTTGTTCTCGAACCGGGCCTTGAGGGCGTCGATCGAGTCGTCGAACACCCGGCCCATGGCCTCGATGTCCTCCATCACCTGCTCGGCGGCAACGCTGATCTGGCGCCACTGGCCGTGGGTGTAGGGCTTGAGGGTGGCTTCGGTGATCGGCGCGCCGGAGACCTGGAAGCCGCGCGGACCGCTGACCGCGACCTCGCCCAGCAGCACTTCCCGAAGCCGGCTGTAAAAGCTGCGCTCGAGAATCGCCTTCTCGTCGTCACGGTCCTTGGCCAGCTTTTCGATCTGCGCGCGCTCGATCTGCATCGCGCGCTCGTCCTTGTCGACGCCGCGGCGCGAGAACACCCGAACATCGACCACGGTGCCGGCCACACCCGGCGGCAACCGCAGCGAGGTGTCGCGGACGTCGCTGGCCTTTTCGCCGAAGATGGCGCGCAGCAGCTTTTCTTCCGGAGTCATCGGGCTTTCGCCCTTGGGCGTGACCTTGCCGACCAGAATATCGCCGGGCTTAACCTCGGCGCCAATGTAAACGATGCCGGCTTCGTCGAGGTTCTTCAGCGCTTCTTCACCGACGTTTGGAATGTCGCGGGTGATTTCCTCCTGGCCGAGCTTGGTGTCACGGGCCATGACTTCAAATTCCTCGATGTGGATCGAGGTGAAGACGTCGTCACGCACGATGCGCTCGGAGATCAGGATGCTGTCTTCAAAGTTGTAGCCGTTCCAGGGCATGAACGCGACCAGCACATTGCGCCCGAGCGCCAGTTCGCCGAACTGGGTCGAGGGGCCATCGGCGATGATGTCGCCGGCGGTGACCTGATCGCCGACCTTGACCAGCGGCCGCTGGGTGATGCAGGTATTCTGGTTGGAACGCTGGAACTTCAAGAGGTTATAGATGTCGACCCCGGGCGCCGCCGCATTGGTGTCCTCGGTGGCGCGAATGACGATGCGGGTGGCGTCGATCTGATCGATCACGCCGGAACGGCGGGCGACGATGGCCACCCCGGAGTCGCGGGCGACGGTCGCCTCCATGCCGGTGCCGACCAGCGGCGCATCGGCCTGGAGCAGCGGCACCGCCTGGCGCTGCATGTTCGAGCCCATCAGCGCCCGGTTGGCGTCGTCGTTTTCAAGGAACGGGATCAGCGCCGCCGCGACCGAAACCAGCTGCTTGGGTGACACGTCGATCAGCTGGATGTTATCGGGCTTGACCATCAGGTAGTCGCCGCCCTGGCGGCAGGAGACCAGATCGGCGGTAAAATGGCCGTTCTCGTCGACCACGGCGTTGGCCTGGGCGACGGTGTACTTGCCCTCCTCCATC
The DNA here is from genome assembly GCA_037132135.1 of Rhodospirillaceae bacterium. Classification (GTDB taxonomy): domain Bacteria; phylum Pseudomonadota; class Alphaproteobacteria; order Azospirillales; family Azospirillaceae; genus BOG-933. The sequence continues at coordinate 11,638 of JBAXPR010000052.1, read as the reverse complement.
GCCGACAGGTACACGACCTCGTCGGTGACCCGGCGGTCGATCACCCGCCGGTACGGGCTCTCGATGAAGCCGTACTGGTTGACCCGGGCGTACGTCGCGAGGCTGTTGATCAGGCCGATGTTCGGACCTTCCGGGGTTTCGATCGGGCAGATGCGGCCGTAATGGGTGGGGTGAACGTCGCGGACTTCGAAGCCGGCGCGTTCGCGGGTGAGACCGCCCGGCCCGAGGGCCGAGAGCCGGCGCTTGTGGGTGATTTCCGAGAGCGGATTGGTCTGATCCATGAACTGGGAGAGCTGCGACGAGCCGAAGAACTCGCGCACCGCCGCCGCCGCCGGCTTGGCGTTGATCAGATCGTGCGGCATCACGGTGTCGATCTCGACCGAGGACATGCGCTCGCGGATCGCGCGCTCCATGCGCAGCAGGCCAACCCGGTACTGGTTTTCCATCAGTTCGCCGACCGAGCGGACCCGGCGGTTGCCGAGATGATCGATGTCATCGATTTCGCCGCGGCCGTCCTTGAGGCTGACCAGCACCTTGAGGATTTCGAGGATATCGGCCTTGCGCAGCACCCGCACCTGATCGTCCGTCTCGAAGCCGAGCCGGGCGTTCATCTTGACCCGGCCGACCGCCGAAAGATCATAGCGCTCGGAGTCGAAGAACAGGCCCTGGAACAGCGCCTCGGCCGATTCGAGGGTCGGCGGCTCGCCCGGCCGCATCACCCGGTAGATGTCGATCAGCGCGTCTTCGCGGCTGGCGTTGCGGTCGGCGGCCATGGTGTTGCGCATGTAGGCGCCGACATTGACGTGGTCGATGGCCAGCACCGGAATCTTGCTGATTCCGGCCTTCTCCAGCTTCTCGATCGCGGCCAGGGTCAACTCGTCGCCGGCCTCGTAATAGACTTCGCCGGTTTTCTCGTTGATCATGTCGGCGGCCAGATACTGGCCGGTCAGCTCTTCGGTCGACACCAGCTGTTCGGTCAGACCTTGCTCGCGCAGCTTCTTGGCCAGCCGCGGCGTCACTTTGGTCCCCGCCGTCACCACCACCTGTCCGGTCGCGGCGTCGATCAGGTCCGAGGCCATCTTGACGTTCTTCAGCCGCTCGGCGTCGAACGGCGTCTTCCAGCCGCTGCCGGCGCGGGTATAGGGAATCGAGCCGTAGAAGGTGGAAAGGATTTCCTCTTTGCCCATCCCCTGGGCCTCGTAGGGCGCCAGCGGCTCGCGCCGGCCGGCGCGCAGCGCCTCGGTCTCGGCACCATCGAGGGCGAACAGCAGGGTGGTCGCCGGCAGCTTGCGCCGACGGTCGATGCGCACATAAACAAGGTCCTTGGCGTCAAACTCGAAGTCCAGCCAGGAGCCGCGATAGGGAATGACCCGGGCAGCGAAAAGATATTTGCCCGAGCTGTGGGTCTTGCCCTTGTCGTGATCGAAGAAGGCGCCGGGGGACCGGTGCATCTGGGAGACGATCACGCGCTCGGTGCCGTTGATCACGAACGTGCCGTTCGCGGTCATCAGCGGCATGTCGCCCATATAGACGTCCTGCTCCTTGATGTCGCGAATCGAGCGCAGGCCGGTGTCCTCCTCAATGTCGAAGACACTGAGCCGGAGCGTCACTTTCAGCGGCGCCGCAAAGGTCATGCCGCGCTGCTGGCACTCCTCGACGTCGTATTTCGGCTGCTCAAGCTCGTATTTCACGAAATCGAGCACGGCGCGGTCGGAGAAGTCCTTGATCGGGAACACCGATTTGAACACTTCCTGCAAGCCGACCAGCGTGCGCCGCTCCGGCGGCACGTCCATCTGCAGAAAATGGTCGTAGGAGGAGCGCTGCACCTCGATGAGGTTCGGCATCTGGGTGACTTCCGGAATCCGCCCGAAGCTCTTCCGAACGCGCTTGCGTCCCGTAAAGGATTTAGCCATGGATGTCCCCGACTCCAAATCTTAGCCCAGTCTCTGGCGGCGCCCGACCGCGCGAAGGGCGCCAACCCGCGCAGAAGACGCAGCCACCGGCCGGCGACGGAAACCGTCGTCGTCCGGTGCTGCGCCATGTGTGACGATGATCGTCAAAGCAAGATTACTTAACTTCGACGGTCGCGCCAGCGTCTTCAAGCTGCTTCCTGATCTTGGCGGCATCTTCCTTGGAAACGCCTTCCTTGACCGCCTTCGGCGCGCCTTCAACCAGATCCTTGGCTTCCTTGAGGCCAAGGCCGGTGATGGCCCGCACTTCCTTGATCACGTTGATCTTCTTGTCGCCGGCGGCGGCCAGGATCACGTTGAACTCGGTCTGTTCCTCGACCGGGGCCGCGGCAGCGGCGGCGACCGGAGCCGCAGCGGCAACCGGAGCGGCCGCCGAAACGCCCCACTTCTCTTCCAGCATCTTCGACAGTTCGGCGGCCTCGATCACGGTCAGCGCCGACAACTCATCAACAAGCTTTTCCAACTTCGACATCTGTCAACTCCAAGAGATATGAACTTTGGGAATGGTTGGGTCTACCGACATCACGCCGCTTCGCCCTGAGCCTCGTCCTTCTTGGCATAGGCCGAAAGCACGCGGGCGAGCTGGCCGCCCGGTGCCTGCAGCACCCCGGCGATGCGCGTCGCCGGCGTCTTGATCATGCCAAGGAGGCCCGCACGCAGTTCGTTGAGCGACGGCAGCTTGGCAAGCGCCAGCACACCGTCGGCATTCAGAACCTGACTGCCGAGACCGGCTCCCAAGATCGAGAGCTTTTCGTTGGCCTTGGCATAGTCGGTGGCCACCTTGGCGGCAGCCACCGGATCGCGCGAATACGCGATCGCGGTCGGACCTTTGAACAGTCCTTCCAGGTTCTCGAACTGGGTGCCCTTCAGGGCGATACGGGCCAGCCGGTTCTTCGTGACGTTGAAGTTGGCGCCCGCCGCACGCATCTTGCGCCGCAGGTCGGTCACTTCCGCGACCGTGAGCCCATTATGGCGAGTGACCACCACAAGGGACACGTCCTGCACGCGCTTGGCCAGCGCGGCAATCGCCTTCTCCTTCTGTGTCCGATCCAAGAGATCGCCTCCGTACCAGTAAGTTGCACCGATGGGGCCTTGCCGCTCGACGGCGCCGCCCCGGCTCAACCTGTCCCAGAAGTTCTCGCCGTCTCTCGCCCCGGCCCTGCGGCCGGGAGGTCATCCGGTGGCAACTCCCGTCTCGGCGGGCCAGCCATTTTAAGCCGGAGCGAACTCCGGCACCCGCGGTCTCGGACAGGGTGGGCAGGGGTATCCCGCTTGCGCCGGACCGCCTGCCCGTTTGCCGCCGCCCCCCGAAGGCGGCGACGGCAAAAACACGTTGTTACGCCTGGGTTCCGATCGTCGTGAGGTCGAGCTTGACGCCCGGCCCCATGGTCGAACTCAGGGACACCTTCTCGATATAGGTGCCCTTGGCCCCGGCGGGCTTGGCGCGGTTGATGGCACTGATGAAGGCCCGGACGTTTTCGAGCAGGGCCTCTTCGGTGAAACTGGCCTTGCCGATGCCGGCATGGATGATGCCGGCCTTTTCGGCGCGGAACTCGACGTTGCCGCCCTTGGCCGCCCTCACCGCATCGGCGACGTTCGGGGTCACGGTGCCGAGTTTGGGGTTCGGCATCAGGCCGCGCGGGCCGAGGATCTTGCCCAGCTTGCCCACCACCGCCATCATGTCCGGCGAGGCGATGCACCGGTCGAAATTGATCTCACCGGCCTGAATCTTCTCGGCGAGGTCTTCGGCGCCGACGATGTCGGCACCCGCCGCCCGGGCTTCGTCGGCCTTGGCCGCCTTGGCGAACACCGCGACGCGCACGACCTTGCCGGTTCCGTTCGGCATCAGCACCATGCCGCGCACCATCTGGTCGGCGTGGCGGGGGTCGATGCCGAGGTTCATGGCGATTTCGACGGTCTCGTCGAACTTGGCCTTGGCGTTGGCCTTCACCAGCTTGACCGCCGCGTCGATGGCGAGGAAGCCGTCGCGGTTGATGCCCTTGTAGGCCGCCTTGAGGCGCTTTCCGATCTTGGCCATGGTCTTACTCCACCACCTGCAAGCCCATGGAACGGGCGGAACCGGCGATCATCTGCGCCGCGGCCTCGACATCGTGGGCGTTGAGATCGACCATCTTCTTGGCCGCGATCTCGCGGCACTGGTCCCACGAGATGGTGCCGACGAAGCCCTTGCCGGTGGTCGCCGAACCCTTGGCGACGCCGGTGGCCTTCTTGATGAAATAGGTCACCGGCGGGGTCTTGGTCACGAAGGTGAAGGAGCGGTCTGAGTAGGCCGTGATCACCACCGGCACCGGCATACCCGTTTCCAGGTCCTGGGTACGGGCGTTGAACGCCTTCACGAATTCCATGATGTTGAGGCCGCGCTGACCCAGCGCCGGCCCGATCGGCGGCGACGGGTTGGCCTTGCCGGCCGGCACTTGCAGCTTGATAAAGCCTGTAACTTTTTTCGCCATCTCGACACCTCGTCAAGGCAGCCCCCCGATGGGGCCGCGGGTGCGCGCGGTCCGGCTCCCCCTGGACTTTATGGGGACGGCCTCCCGCGCCAAACTCATGTTGGAAGCGGAGACTCGCTGCGGGACCGCCCGTCCCTCCGCGACCCGCTCCCGTGCCGGCTCAGGTTTTCTCGACCTGGCTGTATTCCAACTCGACCGGAGTCGAACGCCCGAAGATCGACACCGCGACCTTGAGCCGCGACTTCTCCTCGTCCACCTCTTCAACGGTGCCGTTGAAGGAGGTGAAGGGGCCGTCGCTGACCCGGACCTGCTCGCCGATCTCAAAGACGATCGAGGGCTTGGGCCGCTCGATGCCCTCCTGAACCTGATGGATGATCCGTTCGGCCTCGTTCTGGCTGATCGGCTGGGGCCGGCCGCCGCCGCCGAGGAACCCGGTCACCTTCGGCGTATTCTTGACCATGTGCCAGGTGTCGTCGGTCAAATCCATCTTGACCAGGACGTAGCCCGGAAAAAACTTGCGCTCGGTGTTGACCTTGGCGCCGCGGCGAACCTCGATCACCTCTTCGGTCGGCACCAGGATTTCCTCAAACTTTTCAGCGAGGTTTTTCTGCGCAGCCTTCTCCCGGATCGCCTGGGCGACCTTCTTCTCGAATCCGGAATAGACGTGGACGACGTACCAGCGAGCAGCCACGGCGTCAGCTCCCCAAGCCGAGTATCTGGCGCACCCCGAATGCCATGACCTGATCGACCACCAAAAAGAAAATGGCCGCCAGAATGACCATCACGAACACCATGGCCGTGGTGACGAGCGTTTCCTTGCGCGACGGCCAAGTGACCTTGAGCGCTTCACGCTGGACTTCTCGTGCGAATTCTACGGGGCTTTGCTTCATCGTCTTGTTTGTTATGTCAGCGGTTTAAGAAGATTGGCGCGATAACAAGAAAACCCGACCCAGAGGCCAACCGGGCGATCGTTCCGGACCCGGCGGCAGCTGGCAGGAGTGGAGGGGCTCGAACCCCCAGCCCCCGGTTTTGGAGACCGGTGCTCTACCAATTGAGCTACACTCCTAACCCATCTGACCGTCCCGATCCGCGCCCCCGGTTCCCCGTAACGCGAAAAGACGCCCGCCACGGTTCGATTGACCAACCGTGCCGAAAAAGCGTCGGCTTTTGTAGCGGCTGCCACTCGGCTTGGCAAGGGGAAGTTTCGTAAATATGTCGGTCCGGCGCTGGCAACCGCCCGCTCCGGTCAGCGCGTCCGCGGCGATTCGATGGCCGGCCGCGGCGCCTCGCCATGGCCGGGGATGGTCATCCTGACATGGTGCTCGACCATCACCACCATCAGGAAGCCGACGAAGAACAGGGCGGTGATCGCCGGGGTGTCGGGGTGGGCGTGAGCTTCGACCAGCAATTCTTCGGTCACCAGATAGAGCAGCGCGATCAGGCCGAAGGCGTAGCCGGCGGTGATCACCGCCGGCGGCAGGCCGCCGACCATCAGGCCGAGCGAGGCGCCGATCGGCAGCATGGCCCCGATCACGACGCTGAGACCGACGATCGCAGCCGACGAATAGCGCACCGCGAGACTGGAGGTCAGCGCCAGTCCGAGAAACAGCACCTCGAGCGAGAGCGCAAACAGCAGCAGGAAGCCCTGGGCCGCGCCGGCGACAAAACCCATGCCGATGATCAGGCCGTCGATCAGGGTATCGAGCAGCACCGAGACGATGAACGACGAAGCCTCGCCATAATAGTGATCGAGCGCCTTGATGCCCCAGGTGGCACCGATGCCGAGCACGCCGCCGATCAGAATCGGCAGCGAACTGTCCTGGTTCATCAGCTCGGGCAGCAACTCGCCGGCCGCCGCCGCGAAGACCACCCCGGCCGCGAAATGCTGAAAGGCGCTGACCGCGCGCGGGCCCGGCTGAACATTGACCGCGATCACGGCGCCGGCAATCGCCGCCATCATTGGGATCAGGGTATAGATCAGCATCGCTCAGACTCCTCCCGGCAGTGTGACGCTCACCATCAGACCGCCCATCGCCGACCGGGCGAACTCGACCGCACCGCCATAAAGCGCGCTGAGGTCGCGGACGATGCCGAGACCGAGCCCCGAGCCCGGCACGGTCTCGTCGAGACGGACGCCGCGGATCAGCAGCGCCGCCTCGCTGCCCGCGGGCAGCCCCGGCCCGTCGTCTTCGACCGTGAGCACGATCGAGCCCGGCCCGGCCCGCCGCGCGCTCACCAGCACCCGGTGCGCCGCCCATTTGCAGCCATTGTCCATCAGATTGCCAAGGATTTCCTCGAGATCCTCCTGTTCGCCGGCAAAGGTCAGGGCCGGCGGGCAGTCGATCACGATCGCCGGGGCGCGCTCGGCGTGGAGACTGGCCAGGGTGCGGCCGAGGGCGGCAATGGTCGGCGCCAGTTCGGTCCGCCAGCCGGGCAACCCGCCTGCGGCGGCGGCCCGCGCCCGGCCCAGGTGATGGTTGACGTGGCGCAGCATGTCGTCGAGACGACCGCGAATCCGGCCGGCGACCGCGGCGTCGAGGCCATCGACCTCGTTGCCGATCACGGCGAGGCCGGTCTTGAGAGCGTGGGCGAGATTGCCGGCCTGGACCCGGGCACGGCCGACCACTTCGGCGCTGTGAGCGAGCAGATGATTGAGATCGTCGGCCAGCGGCTGCACCTCGGCCGGCACCGCGGCGTCGAAGGAGCCGCGGCGGCCGGCGCGAATCTCGGCCAGTTCGGCACGCAGCCGGGCCAGCGGCCGCAGCCCGACGGCCACCTGGAGCGCCGCCGCCAGGGTCAGCACCAGCATCAGCACCAGCAGCGACAAACCAAGGGTGCGGTCGAATTCGGCCCGCGCCCGGTCGACCGCGGCCCGGGATTCCGCCGCCGCCAGCCGGAAGCGGGCGGTGGCCCCGGGCAGCTGCACCGAGCGCTCGACAACGATCACCGGCACACCGTTCGGCCCGATGGCCTCGTGGCGATGGAGGACGCCATCGGGCAGCTGGTCGCCGGGCAGGGCCAGGGTGACGTCCCAGAGCGAGCGCGAGCGCAGCACCGGCGCGCCCGCCACCGCCACCTGCCAGTAGAGGCCCGAGAGCGGCCGCTGGAAGCGCGGATCGCTGAGCGGCCGCTCCAGCACCGGCCCGCCGGCATCGTCGAGGCCGAGTCCCGCGGCCAGCTGGTCGAGGTGGTTGCCGAGTTCGAGATCGAGTCTTTCCCGCAAATGGCCGGCAAACAGGCTGGACAACCCGACACCGGCGACCGCCAGCGCCAGCGCGATCGAGACCGCGGCTCCGGCCAGCAGACGGAAACGCAGGGAATAGCCCGGCCTCATCAGGGCAGGCCTTCGGCGGACCGGGCCTCGGGCGGCGGCTGGATCCGGTAGCCGAGACCGCGCACGGTGGCGATCAGGCCATCGCCGAGCTTCTTGCGCAGCCGGGCGACGAAGACCTCAATGGTGTTGGAGTCGCGGTCGAAATCCTGGGCGTAGATGTGCTCGGTCAGCTCGGTCCGGGTCACGATCTGGCCCTGCTTCATCATCAGATAAACCAGCACCCGGTATTCGTGGGCGGTCAGGGTCACCGGGTTGCCGTCGAGACTGACCCGGGCGGTGCGGGTGTCGATGCGCACCGGGCCACAGGCGAGGTCGGCCGAGGCGTGGCCGTGCGCGCGCCGGATCAGCGCCCGCACCCGTGCCAGCAGTTCCTCCATGCGAAACGGTTTGGTCAGATAGTCGTCGGCGCCGGCATCGATTCCCTCGACCTTCTCGTGCCAGTGGGCCCGGGCGGTCAGGACGATCACCGGCATCGCGACCCCGGCCTTGCGCCAGCGCCGCAGCACGGTCAGGCCGTCGACCTCGGGCAGGCCGAGATCCAGCACCACGGCGTCATAGGGCTCGGTTTCGCCGAGAAAGCCGCCCTCCTCGCCGTCGCGGGCGAGATCGGTGGCGTAGCCGGCGCGGCCCAGGGCCTCGATCACTTGGGCGCCCAGGGCCGGATCATCCTCGATCACCAGAATCCGCATCATCGTCACCGTTTGCGCACCGACCGGAGCGCGCCGGTACGGGCATCATAGCACAGCTTGAGAATCCGGCCGTCGGCGGTGCGGACCTTGACCTCGTAGATGATCGGCGGCTCGTCCTCGCCGTGGCCGCGGCCGCCCCAGCCGTGATGGCCCTCCTCCAGTTCGACATCGATCACCTCACCCGGATAGTCGCGCCCGACCGAGGCCAGGATTTCGGCCAGCGGCCGGGTCTCCCCGGCCTCGACCGCCGCGCGGGCGCGGTCGTGATCACGCTCGCCGGCGCCGGCACCCGAGGCGACGGCAGCGAGCACGGCCGCAATGGCCAGAACGCGGGACAGGCGATGAAACAGCATGGCCGGATGCTAGCCCCCCGCAGCTGAACCGGAGATGAACGGCGCGCTCAGGATCGGTTCAGACAGCGGGTGTCAGGATGACGTCATGTTCATCCCCAAGGGAGACCCGTCATGATCCCGAAAATGGTTCTTCACACCCTGGCCGCGATGGTGCTGGTCACCGGACTGGCCGGCGCCTGGCAGATCTGGGCCGGTCCCGGCTCCGGCTTCGCCCCGGTCGCCGGACAGCAGGAGGGCAGCCGCCATGACGACTGACGCCCTGACCGGCCGGCCGCTGCCGCTGCCCTCCGCCCGCACCGTCAAGCTGGTGCTCCATGCCCTGCTCTCGGGCGCCTTCCTCGTCGCCTACGCCAGCGGCGACGAGGATACCTATGCCATGCATCTGGCCGCCGGCTATCTGACCCTGGTCGTGCTGACGCTGCGCCTCGGCGCCGGGGCCGCCCTCGGGCGCGGCCATATCCTCCAGCTGCCGCGGCCGGGCCGGCCGGGCGATCTCGTACGCCGGCCCTGGTCGGCGATGCCCTGGCTCAGCGCGCTGCTGCTGGCCGCGGTCGCGGTTGCCGGCATCAGCGGCATCTTCGCCGACCAAGTGCCGAGGAGCCTGGTCGGCCACCTCCATGAGGGGCTCGGCGAAGCCGCGATCTATGCCGCACTGGCGCACATCGTCTTTGCGCTGGCGCTCTGGCTCCGGGGCCGCATCGCGCAGGCCGCGCGCCGGACCGGCCCCGCCCCCGCTCGTCAAGGATGACCGCCATGATCAGAAAAAACCTGTCCCTGTCCCTGCCCCTCCTCCTGGCCGCCGCCCTCGCGGCGCCGGCCTCGGCCGGCCCGGCCCAGGACCGCCTCCTGGAGAGCCTGCGCGCCGAGGCCGGTCAGGCCGAGCCCGGCTTCACCGGCTTCTCGGCCGAGCGCGGCCGGGCGCTCTATCTCGGCCCCCATGCCGGCGGACAGCCGGACATGCCGGCCTGCGCCGCCTGCCACACCCCCGACCCCGGCCGGGTCGGCCAGCACGTCAAGACCGGCCGCGAGATCGAGCCGATGGCGGTGCGGATCAACCCGGCGCGCTTCACCGACCCGGCCCAGGTGGAAAAGCGCTTCTCGCGCGACTGCCCCAACGTCCTCGGCCGCGCCTGCACCGCCCGCGAGAAGGGCGACATCATCCAGTTTCTCTCCAGCCCGTGAGGTCCGTGATGCGTTTCCTGCCGATGCCCCTGCTCTGTCTTCTGCTCCTGACCCTGGCCGTGGCGGCTCCGGTCCGGGCCGACGGCCCCGATCGTGTCGCCCCGGTCAGCGACCCTCTGGTCCGCAAGGAATGCGGCGAATGCCACATGGCCTTCCAGCCCGGCCTGCTGCCCGCCGGCAGCTGGCGCCGGATCATGCAGACCCTGTCCGATCATTTCGGCGACCGCGCCACCCTGCCCCCGGATCAGGTGGCCCTGATCACCGCCTATCTCACCGCCAACGCCGGTGAGGGCGACCCGGCGCTGAGCCGGATCACCGAGCAGGGCTGGTGGCGCCACGAGCACCGCAAACGCTGGACCGACTGGCTGCGCGCCGAGGGTTCGGTCAAAGCCAAGGCCAGGTCCGACTGTGCCGCCTGCCACCGGGACGCCGAGCGCGGCCTTTACGAGGACGATTGAACAACCCCGGCCACCGTGGCCATATAGGTACATTCATGGGCGCAGAAACCCGTAAGGCAAATCGACATGGTGTTGGCGCTTATACCGTCAAGCACAATTCGGCTGTAGTCTTGGCCCCGAGAGACCGGGACGAGTCCGGGTCCGCCAGGACCACGGCCCGCTCCGGGCGGGCGCGATTTCCTGGTTTTTTTCGGGGTATCGGCACAGGGTTCGGGTCAGGTCACGGGAGGGCGCCCTTTATGTCGGTTGAGAATATCACAAGTGCGGTCGCGGGCGGCGATCAGGTCGAACTGATGGCCGGGCGCGCCGCAGCGGAAGGTCTGGTCCCGAAATATCTGCGCGAGGTCTACACCTGGGCCTATCTCGATCCGCTGGCTCTGGCGGTCTTCGACCATCGGCCGATCGTTTCCGCGATTCTCTGGGGCAATTACGGCCGGCTGTTCCGGGCGGTGAAGGCCGAGGTTCGCGAGGGTGACCGGGCGATGCAACTGGCCGCCGTCTACGGGCCGTTCTCCCCCGACCTGATGACCGCGCTGGGACCGACGGGCAGCCTCGACCTGATCGAGGTAGCACCGATCCAGGTCGAGATGACGCGCAACAAGCTGAAAGGGCACAAGAACGCCCGGGTGCTGCTCTGCGACGCCACCACGCCGCCGCCGGGACAGTACGATCTGGTGATCAGCTTCTTCCTGATTCACGAGGTGCCGGAGGATTACAAGGCGCGCATCGTCGAAGGCGCCCTCAGCCGGCTCAAGCCCGGAGGCCGCGCCGTGTTCGTCGATTATCACCGCCCGGCGCGCTGGCATCCGCTGCGACCGGTGATGACCAAGGTCTTCGACTGGCTGGAGCCCTTCGCCAAGGCCCTGTGGACGAAAGAGATTTTCAGCTATGCCGGGGCCGGGTTCCCCGACATCGTCTGGCGCAAACAGACCTACTTTGGCGGCCTCTATCAAAAGCTGGTCGCCGAGCGGCGGCCGTAATCCCCAAGGGAACCGGCGGTGGCACCGGCTTTTTTCCTCGCGGACGACAACGACAGTTGACAGAGAGAGGAAAAACGCCATAGTGCCCCGCCATCGCTGGCCGACGCGATGGACCCTGTGGAAGGGTGGCCGAGTGGTTAATGGCAGCAGACTGTAAATCTGCCCTCTTAGGAGTACGGAGGTTCGAATCCTCCCCCTTCC
>JBAXPR010000051.1:0-24046 GCA_037132135.1 Rhodospirillaceae bacterium | reverse complement strand
GCCGAAATCTACTATGCCAGCGTCGGCCAGAACTGGGAACGGGCGGCGATGATCAAGGCCCGGCCGGTGGCCAGCGATCCGGTCGCCGCCGCCGGGTTCATGGCCACCATCCGCTCCTTCGTCTGGCGGCGCAGCCTCGATTTCGCCGCGATCCAGGACATCCATTCGGTCAAGCGCCAGATTCACGCCCACAAGGGCCACCGGGTGCCGGCGGTCAACGGTCACGACATCAAGCTCGGCCGCGGCGGCATCCGCGAGATCGAGTTCTTCATCCAGACCCAGCAGCTGATCCATGGCGGCCGCGATGACCGCCTGCGGGTGGCCCAGACCTGCGCCGCCCTGACCACCTTCGCCGGGCTCGGCCGGATCGGCGCCACGGTCGCCGCCGAGATGATCGCCGCCTACCGCTTCCTGCGCCAGGTCGAGCACCGGCTGCAGATGATCGACGACCGCCAGACCCATCAATTGCCCAAGACCGACGAGGAGGTGGCGCAGATCGCCCTCTTCCTCGGCTATGAGCACGCCGCGGAGTTTCGCGATGCCCTGCTCGGCCACCTGATGCGGGTCGAGGGCCATTACGCCGATCTCTTCGAAGAGGCGCCGTCGCTGGCCGCCCCGGGCAACCTGATGTTCACCGGCACCGACGACGATCCCGGCACGATCGAGACCTTGCGCGGTCTCGGCTTCGGCAATCCCTCGGCGGTGATCGCCACCGTCGCCGGCTGGCACCGGGGCCGCTACCGCTGCATGCGCAACGCCCGCGCCCGCGAGTTGCTGACCGAGCTGACCCCGGCGCTGCTCCTGGCCCTCGGCCAGACCCACCAGCCCGATGAGGCGCTCGGCCGCTTCGACGAGTTCATGAGCCGGCTGCCCTCGGGCATCCAGCTGTTTTCGCTGTTTTACGCCAACCCCCGGTTGCTCGGCTTCATCGCCGAGGTGATGGGCACCGCGCCCCAGCTGGCGCGATGGCTGAGCGGAAAGCCGGCCCTGCTCGATGCCATGGTCGCGCCCGACTATTTCGACCCGCTGCCCGGCAAGCCCGAACTCCTGGCCGAATACCGGCGCGCCATCGCCGAGGCCGGCAATTTCGAAGATGTGCTCAACCAGTCGCGGCGCTGGGTCCAGGATCAGAGCTTCCGGGCCGGCGTTCATATCCTGCGCGCCATCACCGACGGCGACCGCTGCGGGCCGTTTCTCTCGGCGCTGGCCGACATCGTGCTCGACGATCTCGCCCGCCGGGTCGAGGACGATTTCGTCCGCCGCTTCGGGCGGATTCCCGGCGGCTCGATGGCGATCATCGCCATGGGCAAGCTGGGCAGCGGCCAGATGACCATCGCCTCCGACCTCGACCTGATCACGGTCTATCAGGTGCCGCCCGAGGTCACGCTCTCCGATGGCCCGAGGGCGATCTCGCCCTCCGAATATTACATCAAGCTGACCCAGCGCCTGATCGGCGTCATCACCGCCCCGACCGCCGAGGGCCGGCTCTATGAGGTCGACATGCGGCTCCGGCCCTCGGGCAACGCCGGGCCGGTGGCGATCAGCCTCAACGCCTTCGCCCGCTACCAGGAGGAAAGCGCCTGGACCTGGGAGCACATGGCGCTGACCCGCGCCCGCATCGTCAGCGGCGCCCCGGCGCTGCGCCAGCAGTTGGAGCAGGTGATCCGCTCGGTGCTGACCCGACACCGCGACCCGCTGACGCTGGTGCTCGACGTCGCCGACATGCGCCGGCGCATCGACCGCGAACACGCGACCAAGAACCCCTGGGAGGTCAAGTACGCCCGCGGCGGCTTCATCGACATCAACTTCGTCGCCCAGTACCTGATGCTGCGCCATGCCCGGCAGCATCCCGAGGTCATCCGCTCCAACACCGTCCACGCCCTTGAGGCGCTGCGGACGGCCGGCGCCCTCGAGCCCACGGTCGCCGACGACCTGATCACCGTTCACCGCACCTGGCGGCGGGTCCAGGGCTTCCTGCGCCTGACCACCGGCGGCGGCCTGGAGCCCAACGACGCCCCCGGGGCGATCCAGGCCGCGCTCGGCCGCTGCGTCTTTCCCGAGCAGGCCGAGCCGGTGCCGTTCCGCGACACCGACGCGCGGGTGCGCGAACTTGCGGCCATCGCCTACCAGCACTTTCAGGCCCTGATCGACGAGCCGGCGGAGCAGGAGCACCTGACCCGCCGGCGCAATCAGGTTCCGCCCGACTGACCCTCCGACCCCGGAATCCGCCCACCCAAGGAGTCCCGTCATGACCCTCGATATCGGCCAGCCCGCCCCCGATTTCACCCTGCCCACCGACGGTGGCGGCACGGTCTCGCTCTCGGCCCTGGCCGGCCGGACCGTGGTGCTCTATTTTTATCCCAAGGACGACACCCCCGGCTGCACCCGCGAAGCCTGTGCCTTTCGCGACGCCATGCCCGACTTCTCGGCCGCGAACGCGGTGGTGATCGGAGTCTCCAAGGACAGCGTCGGGAGCCACGACCGGTTCAAGGCCAAGTACGCCCTGCCCTTCATCCTGGCCGCCGACAGCGACACCAGCCTCGCCCAGGCCTATGGCGTCTGGATCGAAAAGAAGAACTACGGCAAGACCTACATGGGCATGGACCGCGCCACCTTCGTCATCGACGGCGCCGGCGTGGTGCGGGCGCTCTGGCGCAAGGTCAGGGTCGACGGCCACGCGGACAAGGTCCGGACGGCGGTTGCCGCCCTCTGAGCGCCAGTTTTGATGATCGGCCCGAAATCGTTAAGATGTCGACTCTGACAGGTGGCAAATCCGAGGACGCCCTCCCACCTTTAATCACCGGGAGCACCAAAACCGTTAGGGTCCGAACCCTTGGGAAGGCCGGCATGAAAAGCGTGAAAGAACAGGCTCTGGTCGCGACGGCATTCCGCAAGCTGATCGCTGAAACCCGGATCGAGCGGCTGATCGACGGCGACCGCTCGGTTACCGCGCTGACCCGCCATTTCCAGGCCCTGCCCTGGGACACCAAGGTCTTCACGGTCACCGGCCGCGACCTCGACCAGTGGACGGTCGATGTCGAAAAGGATGGCCCGACCCTGACCGCCATCGACTCGGAGGGCGGGCGGCGGTTGACAATAGCCGGCGGCAATTTCTGGAGCCATCTGGTCACCGCCTTCGAGGACGCCCATCCCGGCCTCCATCTCAGCCACGACGAAAGTCTGGTCGAACGCCTGCTGCACGACCACAGCCCCCGGCAGCCGGCGGACCTCGTCCACCGCCGCGAGGACGAGGCCCTGCGCGCCTTCCGCCTGCGCCAGCGCGAGGCCGAACGCCGCCGCGAGGAGCAGTGGCGTACCCAGCGGGCCACCGAGCATCAGACCCAGTACGCGATCTGGTATCAGTGACCCCGGCGACCGGCCGCCGCTTGTCGTAAAACTGACAACGGCGCGGCGGCGCTGTCCGACTCCCGCCATCCCAACATCCTCCCAAGATCAATGACTTAAGCCGCATGCCTCCCCGGCATGCGGCTTGCACCTCTCTGCCTTCATCGCGAGCCCCGCCCCGGAAGGAGAGACGCCATGATGGCTTTGACCGATAGTGCCGTGACCGCCCTGCGCCGGGTGATCGACGGCGCCGAACCCCCGCCGGCGGGCCTCCGGATCATGGTCGAGGACGGCGGCTGTTCGGGCTACCGCTACACCATGGGCCTCGACAGCGCCGTGCTCGACACCGACACGGTATGGGACGTCGGCGGCATCACCCTGCTGGTCGATGCCGGCAGCCGGTCGGCCCTCGAAGGGGTGCGGGTCGACTTCGTCGACGGCCCCGAAGGCGCGGGGTTCGTGATCGAGAACCCCAACGCCCGGCTGGGATGCGGTTCCTGCAACTCTCAGACCTGCTGAGGACACCGGCGCCATGTGGAATTATTCCGAGCAGGTCAAGGACCACTTCTTCAATCCGCGCAACGCCGGAGCGCTCGACGATCCCGACGGTGTCGGCGAGGTCGGCTCGATCGCCTGCGGCGACGCCCTCAAGCTGATGATCAAGGTCGATGCCGGGGAGGAGCGGATCACCGACGCCCGCTTTCAGACCTTCGGCTGCGGGTCGGCGATCGCCTCCTCCTCGGCGCTGACCGAGATGATCATCGGCAAGACCATCGTCCAGGCGCTCGACGTCACCAACCAGGACATCGCCGGCTATCTCGGCGGCCTGCCGCCCGAGAAGATGCATTGCTCGGTGATGGGCGCCGAGGCGCTCCGGGCCGCGATCGCCAATTATCGCGGCGAGGCCCTGGCCGAGGACGACGACGAGGACGGCGCCCTGGTCTGCAAGTGCTTCGGCATCACCGAGGGCCTGCTGACCCGCGCCATCCGCACCAACGGTCTGACCCAGGTCGGCGAAGTCACCGATTACACCAAGGCCGGCGGCTCCTGCGCCACCTGCATGGACAAGATCGAACTGGTGCTGGCCGACGTCAACGCCGAGATGGTCGGCGAGGGCCTGCTGGAAAAAGCCCGGGCCTTCCGCTATCGCGGCCGCTTCGCCGGCACGCCCGAACCGGTCCGGGCGCCGGCGCCAAGACCGATGGTGACCCGGCCAGCCCCGCCCCGGCCCGCGGCCGGGCCGCCCGCCGCCGGCCTCGGCATGGTCAAGACCATCATGCTGATCCAGGCCGCGATCGAGGAGTTGCGCCCGACGTTCCAGCGCGACGGCGGCGACGTCGAACTGGCGGAGGTCGAGGGCGACACCGTCACGGTCCAGCTCTCAGGCAGCTGTGTCGATTGCTCAATGTCCTCGTTCACGCTGCACATGGTCGAGGACAAGCTCTCGCAAGCCCTCGGACGTCCGCTCAAGGTGATCCCGGCATGACCCCCTTCCCGCCGATCTATCTCGACAACAACGCCACCACCCGGGTGGATCCGCAGGTCGTCGAGGCGATGCTGCCCTACTTCACCGAGCAGTTCGGCAACCCGTCCTCGATGCACGCCTTCGGCTCGGCGGTCGGCGGCGCCCTGGCCACGGCGCGGAAGCAGGTCCAGGCCCTGCTCGGCGCCGCCCATGACCACGAGGTGGTGTTCACCGCCAGCGGCTCGGAATCGGATTCGACGGCGATCCTCTCGGCGCTGGCCGCCAACCCCGAGCGACGCGAAATCGTCATCAGCGCGGTCGAGCATCCGGCGGTGCTGGCGCTTTGCCAGCATCTGGAGAAGCAGGAGGGCTACACCCTCCACATCATCCCGGTCGACCGCAAGGGCCGGCTGGAGATCGACGCCTACCGGGCGGCGCTGTCGGAGCGGGTCGCCGTGGTCTCGATCATGTGGGCCAACAACGAGACCGGCACCCTTTTTCCGGTCGAACCCCTGGCCGAATGGGCCAAAGAGTTCGATATCCAGTTCCACACCGACGCCGTGCAGGCGGTGGGCAAGATCGCTCTCGATCTCAAATCGAGCGCGATCGACATGCTCTCGCTCTCGGGGCACAAGCTGCACGCGCCCAAGGGCATCGGCGCCCTTTATGTCAAACGCGGCACCCGCTTCCGGCCGTTGATCCGCGGCGGCCACCAGGAGCGCGGCCGGCGCGCCGGCACCGAGAACGCCCCGGCGATCATCGGCCTCGGCCGGGCGGCCGAACTGGCTCTTGCCTCGATGCACGACGAGAACACCCGGGTCAGGGCGCTGCGCGACCGCCTGGAAACCGGCCTGACCCGGAGCATCGGCCATTGCTTCGTCACCGGCGACCCGGAAAACCGCCTGCCCAACACCGCGAATGTCGCCTTCGAATACATCGAGGGCGAGGCGATCCTGCTGCTGCTCAACCGCAGCGGCATTGCCGCCTCCTCGGGCTCGGCCTGCACCTCGGGCTCTCTCGAACCGTCCCATGTCATGCGCGCCATGGGCATTCCCTACACCGCCGCCCACGGCGCCACCCGCTTCTCGCTCTCGCGCGAGACCACGGCCGAGGAGATCGACCGCGTGCTGGCGGTGATGCCGGGCATCATCGATCAGCTGCGCCGGCTCTCGCCTTACTGGAACAGCGAAACCGGCAGCGCCAATCAGGCCTTCGAACCGGCCTACGCCTGAGCAGACCGAACCGCCCGAGGGCATGAGAGGAGTCCCGCCATGCGTCCCGTGATCCTCAACGACACCACGCTCCGAGACGGCGAACAGGCCCCCGGCGTTGCCTTCACCGCCGGGGAACGGATCGCCATCGCCCGCGCCCTCGACGCCGCCGGCGTGCCCGAGATGGAAATCGGCGTCCCGGCGATGGGCGAGCCCGAACAGGATGAAATCCGCGCCATCGTCGGCCTCGGACTGAACGCCCTGCCGATCGCCTGGTGCCGGATGCGCCAGGATGACATCGACGCCGCCGCCCGCTGCGGCGTGCCGATGGTCAACATTTCGATTCCGGTCTCCGACCAGCAAATCGTGCGCAAGCTCGGCCGCGACCGCCCCTGGGTGCTGGCCCATGTCGGGACGATGGTCGCCCGCGCCCGCGACCACGGCATGAGCGTCGCGGTCGGCGGCGAGGATTCGTCGCGCGCCGATCCCGACTTCATCCTGCGGGTGATCGAGGTCGCCGCGCAGGCCGGGGCCTTGCGCTACCGCTATGCCGACACCCTCGGTATCCTCGACCCTTTCACCACCCGCGAAACCTTCCGCCGCCTCCGGGCCGCCAGTGATCTTGAGCTGGAAATCCACGCCCACGACGATCTCGGCATGGCCACCGCCAATTCGGTGGCGGCGGTGCTGGGCGGAGCCGGCCACGTCAGCGTCACGGTCAACGGCCTCGGCGAGCGCGCCGGCAACGCCGCCCTCGAAGAGGTGGCGGTGACGCTGAGCTACCTGCACCAGCGCGATACCGGCCTCGCCTTCAGCCACCTGCCCGGTCTCTCGGACCTGGTGGCGCTGGCTGCCGGCCGGCCGGTGCCGGCGGGCAAAAGCATCGTCGGCGCCGCCGCCTTCACCCACGAATCGGGCATTCACGTCCACGGCCTGCTCAGCGACCGCCGCAACTATCAGGCCCTCGACCCGGCCAGCCTCGGCCGTCACCATCGCATCGTGCTCGGCAAGCATTCCGGCGTCACCGCGGTGATCGAGGTGATGCGCAGCCACGGGCTTCAGATCGGCGTCGGTCAGGCCCGGCTGGTGCTGGCCCGCATCCGCCGCCACGCCAGCACCGCCAAGACCGAACCCAGCGTCGACGACCTCAAACGCTTCCTCGGCGAAGCGCTCAGCCAATCCGAACCCGGAGGACGGGCATGACCGATTTTCACAGTGGTTTCACGGCCCTCTCGGCCGCCGAGGATTTCTTCCAGTATCTTGGCGTGCCCTACGATCCGCGCATGGTCGCGATCAAGCGCCTGCACATCCTCAAAAGCTTCAACGAGCGGCTGGCCCGGCTCGACCTGTCGGGCCTCGACGACGGCGCGCTGCGCGATGCCTATGCCGCGGCGCTGACCAACGCCTACAACGCCCTGACCGGCATCGAGGCGCGGGAGGCCCGGCTGTTCAAGGTCTTTCGCCAAGGGCCGGCGCGCAGCTTCGTGCCGCTGGACGCGGTCGGCCGCTGATGACGGGATCAGCCCCGGACGTCCTCGACCATCCGCCGCAGCGCCCGCAGATCGCGGATGAGAAGGGCGGAGTCGCCGCGTTCGACCACGCCGTCGCGGGCAAGGTCGCTGAGCACCCGGGCCACGGTTTCGCGGGTAGTGCTGACCCGGCTGGCGATGTCGGAATGAACCGGAATCGGGCTGATGACGGCGCGGTTGCCGCCCTTGGCGTCGGGCTTGGCGAGGCGGAGCAGTTCGGCGTGGATGCGGTTGTTGGCGCCCAGCGTGCTGAGATCCATGATCCGCTCGTTGGAGCGCCGGACCATGTCGGCCAGCCGCCGCATCACCGCGAAACCGATCCGCGGCGTGCCCAGCACGAGGTCTTCGAAGCGCTTGGGCGAGAGGAAGGCGACCGCGGTCGAGGACAGCGCGATCACGGTCGCCGAGCGCGGCTGGCCGTCGATCGCCGACAGCTCGCCGAAGAAAGCCCCGGCCTCGACATCGTCGAAGCTGATCTCGCGCCCGCTCATCGAGTGGTTGACGATGCGCACCCGGCCGTCGACGATGAAACAGAGGTCGTGGGTATCGTCGAGACGGTCGACGATCTGTTCACCCTCATCGAAGCGGCGCCACTTGCACTGGCGGGCCAGGGCGGCGCGGTCGGCCGGCGCCAGCGGCGCCAGCAGCGTGATGTGATCGAGGGAAGCGGGGCGGGTTTCCGTCACGGACTGGACTCCTGGGGCCGCTCGGCCCGGGCCGATCATAGCCAAAGTCCGCGGCGCCGGTCCAGCGCCGGTTCCCATTGGCGATGCGCCCGGAACGATGCTATACCAGCGCGGTAGCCGGTCACCGTCGAGCACCAACCTGCGAGTTGCCCCGCCATGGAGAAAGAACCGCCCTTTTCTCAACCCGCAGGGTCGGAAAAGGCACCCGCTTCTTCTCATACGCACAAGCTCGGACTGGTCGGGCGCCTGCGCGCCTATTTTCTGGCCGGCGTACTGGTGACCGCCCCGGCCGCGATCACCATGTATCTGGCCTGGCTGTTCATCAACTTCATCGACGGCACCATCGGCACCCTGCTGCCCGGGCGCTACAATCCCGAGCAGTTCATGCCCTTCACCATTCCGGGCCTCGGGCTGGTTACCGTGGTGATCCTGCTGATCCTGGTCGGGGCCTTCGCCGCCGGCTATGTCGGACGGCTGGTGGTCGGGATCGGCGAGGGACTGGTCGAGCGGATGCCGGTGGTGCGCAGCATCTACAGCGCCATCAAGCAGATTTTCGAGTCGGTGCTCGCCCAGCGCTCCACCGCCTTCCGCGAGGTCGTGGTGCTGGAATATCCGCGCCACGGTGTCTGGTCGATGGGCTTCATCACCGGGCCGCCCCACGCCGACATCCAGCGGGTCTCGCCGGACGAGCTGATCACGGTGGTGGTGCCGACCAGCCCGATTCCCACCGCCGGCTATCTGCTGTTCGTGCCGAGAAAAGATCTGGTCGTGCTCGACATGTCGGTCGACGACGGGCTGAAGGTCGTGATGTCCGGCGGCATCGTCAACCCGCCCGACCGGCGCAAGCGCGCGGCGGCGGCCGGCACCGCGTCCTGAGCCCCGCTCAGTCTTCCCGGTCGGCGTCCGAGGCTCCGGCGGCGGCGGCGGCAACATCGGCGCGGGCTTCGGTCAGCGTCGCCGAGGCGCCTTCCTTGACCGCGCATTCATCGACGGTCACGTACCAGTGCCAGTTGCCCCAATCCCGCTGTTCGATAATCAGCGTGGCACCGCGGGCGTTGGTTCTCCAGCGACCGTCTTCACCGAATACCCAGGTCTTGCTCAAAGGGGCCTCCGTTCACCGGTCAAAAAGAGGGCAAGATGTTGATTTATGAAGCGTTTTATCGAGCGACCGGCGGCACTGCCGCGCCGGTCTGTCACACCGTTGCAGCCGCGGCATAGCCCCAGACCGAAGCCGGCGGCACATTGACCGGCGTCCAGCCGAGGCGCCGGCCGGACAGGCCGAGGGCGCCGCGGTCGAGCGGCGAGGTGATGCAGAAGGTGTAATGCAAAAAGCGCCGGTCGGGCACCATGATCCGGAACATGGTGGCGACGATCTCGCGCTGAAGCGCGATCGGCAGCAGGACCATGGGAATCCCCAGCACCACGGTGCCGACCTTGCCGATCAGCTCCGGGCCGAGCCGGGACTCGATCTCCCGGCAGTCGCCGTGAATGACATTGACCTTGGGGTAGAGCCGGGCCAGAAAGCCGGCCAGTTCGGGATCGATCTCGATCGACCACACCCGCTCGGCCGGCACGCCCGCCTCGAGAATGGCCCGGGTCATGGCGCCGGTGCCGCCGCCGAACTCAACCACGATCTCGTCGGGACCGCAGACGATCTCCCGCGTGACCAGCCGGCGCAGGCTGGCCGAGGAGGGCACAAGAGAGCCCATGGCCACCGGATCGGCGAACCAGCGCTTGAAAAAGGTCCAGGCGCCGGGATGGGGTTGCCGCCCGTGAAATTCGTCGCCAGCCTGGCTCATGCCCGCCTCTCCCTCAACCCGCTGATCAGAAACCGGCGGAACCTAACACGAGCCCGCCGCCCCGCGCCAGTGTCTGCGCTGGCCTTGCGGCCACGGCCGGGCTGTGGCAGGGTGGCCACCGGATCAATGGCGATGCGGGAGCAGCAGATGGACGACAAGACGCGCCTCTATCTGGCCCTGGCCGCCGTGGGTGCGATCGCGATGGCCCTAATCGTCCAGGTCAGCTGAACCCCACCCCCGGCCACTGACCATCCCGCAGCGGCGGACGAGCCCGAGGGCCGGAGTCTCCGGCCCGGGTCAAGGCGTTATCCCGCCAGTTGGCGGTGCTGGCTTTCCTGGACATTCTCCTGGCGTTTCTGGTACACTCTTCTGCAGGGTCGCGAAGGTCCGGCCGTGGTTGTCGTGTGTCGGCAGCACGGCGTGGGGCCGCGCCCCAGGGGTGACACTTCCTAGAATGGGAAGAGTGAACCGATAGACTTAGAAATCAGGAGTCTGCCATGACTTCCATCGGTGGGTTCGACAGCTTCGGCAGCGCTGGCGCGCTCTCTTTGCTCAATTCGATGGGTTCGTCGAGCGGCGTCTTCGGCGCCCTGTCGGGGGCGGGCACGTCGACCTCGCCGACGATCTCGGCACTCGGAGTCAGCGCCTCGAGCGGCAACGCCGCCCAGAGCATTCAGCAGCTGACCCGCAACCAGAGCATCCAGACCCAGCGCAACAACATTTACCGGATCATCTCGGACCGGATCAATGCCGTGGCCACCGGCCAGCTTGAACCGAGCGCCGACTGGGAGAAGCTCGGCGGCTACTATGCCGCCACCGGCAAGCCCTTCGTGATCAGCCTCGACACCAAGGGCCAACCGGTGATCACGCCCCAGGAGCAAATGGATGCCTCGCGCTACTCCGTCTCCCAGCGCACCAAGCTCGGACAGGCGGTGTCGTCACTGCTGGATCTGGCGCCGCAGGTCCAGGCCAATACCGATCACGACAACCTCAAGAATCAGTGGGACAGCATCTCGGTCAATCTGGTCGACATCAAGAACAACAATCTGATCCCGACCACTGCCTGGCAGCAGCAAGCCTCGACGATCATGATGCTCAATCACCCGATCTCGTTCTCTCTCGACAGCTCGGGCACGGTCGCGGTTCAGGATCAGACCGTCAGCACCTTTCAGGACAAGGACCCCCAGGTCCGCGACGCCCTGATCAAGGCCTCGCGGATGGCGGCCGATGCCGTGTCGACCGATCTCAGCTATAACAAATACCTCGCTCAGGGGCTGACGCCGCCGCAGGCGCTTCAGGAGAAGCAAACCAAATACTCGCAGTATGGCTGGGTTCAGGAAGCCTCGTCCTATGCGGCGCTCGGCATCCCCTTCACCCTCGACGCCGACCCGAACCAGCGGACGACCTCGGTCAATTATGTCACCAAGACCGAAAAGACCACGTTCAGCAACGGCCAGCCAAACGCGGTCAACTCCTTCACCATCAACAACAGCGGCACCGACAGCTTCGGCTTTCCCGACACCACCACCGACGCCGCCAACCCGCAGCCCTTCGCGAGCAAAAACCGGATCAACACCACCATCCTCGGCATCACCGATGACTCGGGGAACCCGATCTCGCCGATCAACTACACCAATCCGGTCAACATCGTGTCGAGCGCGGAAAACGCCCTCACGGTCACCGACACCGTGACCGGCACCACCGACAACTACAGCTTCGACAGCGGTACCGGTTCCCTGACCGTCAGCACCACCAACAAACTCGGGAGCGACCTCGGCTCCGTCTCCTACCCGGCCACCGGACTGAGCGCCGTCGCCTGGCAGGCACCGACGATCAGCGTCGTCGACGGCGCGGGCAAGAGCATCCTCGCCCCCGGGTCGGGCATGCCGATCAGCTACAACAAGCCGGTCAGCATCAACCGGACCGACCCCTACAACCTGACCGTGACCGACACCGCGACCGGCAACGTCGACACCTATACCACCACCCTCGACGAGTCGAACAATCCGGTCCAGAACGCCCAGGGCAATTACCTGCTCTCTCTCAGCCACACCGACAGTCTCGGCCGGACCATCGCCCCGACCCAGGCGCTGGGATCGTCGAAACCGGGCCTGAGCACCCTCGAGGTCCCGAGCGCCAACGCCGTGACCGTGCAGGCCGACGGTTCGGGCGTCGCCACCTCGATCTCGCGGACGACAATCCTGCCGATGGACAAATACAGCGCCGCGACCGGCAGCAACGGCAACAAGCTCAGCAGCGTGATCACCGACGGCAACGGCGCCGCCCTCGGCACTTATACCGCCCCGGTCTCGATCAGCAACGACGGCGCCGGCACGATTGCGGTCACCAACCGGCAGACCGGCCACATCGACACCTACAAGGACAACTTCGACAACACGATTTCGATCTCCCACACCGACGCCGCCGGCAACGTCATCAGCGACGGCGCGACCCTGGAAAACCGCAGCGGGCTGGGCGTGCAGGTCTCCGAGACCCCGACCGTGAAATTCGCGGACGATTCGGGCAATACCATCCTCGATTCCCGGGGCATGGCGATACCCAGCTACAGCGGTCCGGTGTCGATCGCCGACACCAGCACCTCGCCGGACAAGAGCTATCAGGTCACCGACGCCGCGACCGGCTATTACGAAACCTATGCCTACACCTATGACAGCAACGCCGGCACAGGCGCGCTGGCCATCTCCCACTACGACAACCAGGGCAACCAGCTCTATACCCAGACGGCCAGCGACGTCGCCGGCTTCAATCTCTCGACCTCGCCGGTCACGATCGGGGTAACCGATGCCAGCGGCGCCGCGCTGACCGATACCTCGGGCGCCGCGCCGCCGTCCTACACCAGCCCGGTTTCGTTCCAGGATACCGGCCCCGGCAGCTTCTCGATCACCGACAAGAGCACCGGCTTCGTCGATCAGTATAGCTACGACAGCGCCGCCCAGACCCTGAGCATCAATCACAACGACAACGCCAACAACACTCTCTCCACCCAGAGCTTTGAAGGCGTCGCCGGGCTGAGCAAGCCCTGGACGAGCATGGCCGGCACCGACGCCGCCCGCTGGGATGTCTTCAACAAGACCACCCTGCACAGCGCCCTGACCTCGGCCACCAGCTTCGACACCACCTACGACACCAGCACCTTCGACCTGACCAGTCCGGCGACCCACCTCGACACCCCCGCCGCCTACACCTCGTCCACGACCTATTCCTACACCAGCAACGAGGTGGTCAATCCCAACCTGATGCAGAGCGCGCTGCCGAATCTCAAGTTGAACTATGTCGTGTCGCCAACGATCACGGTGACGCCCGTGACCAGCGTCGAGATGCCGGCTTCGCTGGAACCTGCGGCCGAACCCTATGATATCAATACCAATAAAATGGAATCTTGGAAGAAGGATGCGGTCGGCTACATGAAGAGCGGCACGCCCTACATGCTCGACTTCGATCCCCAAGGCCACCTCGTGGCCAAGAAACTGAGCGGCGATAACGTCATCAAGTTCAACAATCCCCAGGTCGGCGCCGGCAGCTACACCACCAGCGCCACCTCATCGAGCGGCTATTCCGGCGTGGCCTCACTGTTGTCCACCCTCGCCTGACGCCATGGCCGCCGGTGCGGCCCCTGCCGAAAGGCCCTTTACCGGGCCTCGCGGCAGGGTTATCACGGGCCTCCGGCCGACCTGCCGGCCCCCAGCCCGGACACCCGCGCCATGACCATCACGGTTCTGCACGTCGTCGAAGCCTTCAGCACCGGCATCATCCAGTCGATCCGGACCATCTGCCGGGCGCTGGAGGGCGAGGTTGACTTCCACATCCTCTATGGCCGCCGCCCCGAAACTCCGGCCGACGTCGAGCGCCAGTATCCGGCCGCGGTCGGCTTCACGCCCTGGGCTGCCGCCGGCCGCGCCATCGATCCCGGCCGCGACTGGCGGGCGGTGGCCGAACTCAAGGAGACCGT
Organism: Rhodospirillaceae bacterium; assembly: GCA_037132135.1. Lineage (GTDB taxonomy): Bacteria > Pseudomonadota > Alphaproteobacteria > Azospirillales > Azospirillaceae > BOG-933. The sequence goes on along the minus strand of JBAXPR010000051.1, from coordinate 10,041 downwards.
GGCCCGTATCCGGCCCGACCTGATCCATGCCCATTCCAGCAAGGCCGGCGCCTATGCCCGCCTCGCCTATCCGCGCGGCCAAGTGCCGGTGCTATATTCGCCGCGCGGCTATTCCTTCCTGCAACTCGACAAGGGTCTGGCCGGCCGGACCGCCTTTCGCGGCCTCGAGTGGCTGCTCGGCCGCCTGCCTCATATCACGGTCGGCTGCGGCCTCGGCGAATACAGCCTGGCCCGCACCGTCGCCCGCCGGGCGGTGCTGATTCCCAACATGATCAACCCGGCCGACTTCCCGACCCCGGACCTGGGCCTCCGCCCCGACCCGGCGGCACCCTTGCGGATCGCCATGGCCGGCGGCATCCGGCCCCAGAAGAATTTTCCCCTCTTCTGCGCGGTCGCCCGCGCCTTCGAAGGCCGCGATCTTCACTTCCTCTGGCTGGGCGGCGGCGAGATTCCGGCCGGGGTACGCGTGCCCGACAGCGTCGAGATCACCGGCTGGCTGCCCCGGGAAGAGGTGCTGCGCCGGATGGCCGGCTGTCACCTCTATATGCAGACCTCGCTCTGGGAAGGGCTGCCGATCGCGCTGCTCGAAGGCATGGTGCTGGGGCTGGCGGTGCTGGCCTGCCCGGCGGTGGGCAACACCGAACTGGTGATCGAAGGCGCCAACGGCTTCCTCTGCCCCGATGCCGTCTCGTTCATCGCCCGGATCCAGGCGCTCGACGCCGACCGCGCCGCCCTCGGCGCGATGGGCGAGGCCTCGCGGGATCTCGCGCTGCGCCACCACAGTGTCGGGCACATCGCGCCGCGCTGGCTCAGCCTCTACCGCCATTACGACCGCTACCGGCGCTTCGGCTGAAGCGCCGGCCGGCGGCATCGTTCAGATATAATGCTCCTCCAGCGGCGGGAAGCCGTTGAAGCCAATCGAGGCGTAGGTGGTGGTATAGGCGCCGGTGGCGTCGATGCGCAGACGGTCGCCGATCTGGAGGTCCACCGGCAAACGGTAGTCCGCCTTCTCATAGAGCACGTCGGCGCTGTCGCAACTGGGGCCGGCCAGAATCACCCGCTCGGCCTTGCCGGTGCGGTCGCTCTCGATGCGGTACTGGATCGCCTCGTCCATGGTCTCGGCCAAGCCACCGAACTTGCCGATGTCGAGGTAAACCCAGCGCCGGTCGTCATCGCCACCCTTGTTGGCGATCAGCACCACTTCGCTTTCGATCACACCGGCGTTGCCGACCATGCCGCGGCCCGGCTCGACGATGGTTTCGGGGATGCGGTTGCCGAAATGGCTACGCAACGCGGCAAAGATCGCCCGGCCATAGGCTTCGGCCGAGGGGATGTCGTTGCGGTAGCGGGTGGGAAAGCCGCCGCCGAGATTGACCATCTTCAGCTCGACGCCCTCGGCCTCCAACTCGCGGAACAGCTGCGCGGTGGCGGCCAGGGCGGCGTTCCACTGCCCGGGATCCCGCTGCTGCGAGCCGACATGGAACGAAACCCCGAACGGCACCACGCCCTTGCCCGCGGCCTGAAGCAGCAGATCCTTGGCCATCGCCGGCGAGCAGCCGAACTTCAGCGACAACGGCCACTCGGCGCCCTCGCCGCTGGTCAGAATCCGGCAGAACACCCGCGCGCCCGGAGCGGCGGCGGCGATCTTGTCGAGTTCGGCGATGCTGTCGAAGGCATAGAGCCGCACGCCGCGCTGAAAGGCGCGGGCGATGTCGACCTGCTTCTTGATCGTGTTGCCATAGGAGATGTCGGCCGGCTTCGCGCCCGCCGCCAGTGCCATGTCGATCTCCTGAATGCTGGCGCAGTCGAAAGACGAGCCGAGCCGGGCCAGCAACTGGAGGATAAACGGGGCCGGATTGGCCTTGACCGCATAGTAAATGCGCGCCTCGGGCAAAGCCCGGGCCAGCGCCGTGTAATTCTCTTCGACAACGTCGAGGTCGAGGACCAGGCAGGGAGTCGCCGGGCGTCGTTCGGCGAAGAAGCGCGCGATTTTGTCGTTCATCCCGTCCTCCAGGATAAAGCGGTAGGTCTTACCGGATTGTCAGAAATGGCTCAGTCCCCATCACACGAACGCGAAAACGATCACGCGTTCGCGCCCGTACTTATGTGTTTCAAAGTGACGGACTGCGAGTGACGGGTCTGATGAGGCTGACAGGAGGGCGAATACCCACCGACAACGTGAAACATCGTAACCTCCAAGTCGGGCGCCCGCGATGGGCGGCGGTTCGGGGATACGCGTTACGTCGTTGCATAACCACTTCTCGGCTTCCATCTGCGGACAACCAAGGGCGGGCCAGCGGCACGTGCGCTTGCGAGTAACCGCGATATACGCGCACCCGCCCGGCTTGAAAAGGGAAAAATCGCCGCGGCCCAAAAAATTCGCTTTTCGTTAACACCTCGGCGCCCTCAGGGGCGGGGCGGAGCGGCCAGTGCCCGATAGGCCAATAGTGCCAACAGATTAGCCAGCGCGATCCCCAGCATCATCGGCAGCGCTCCCGCGGCGCCGAACTGACCGATGATGATTCCGGCCAGCGCCGCCAGCAGCATCTGGGCAAAACCGACCAGCGCCGAGGCGGTGCCGGCCATGGCTCCATAGGGGGCGATGGCGCCGGCCATGGCGTTGGGCAGCACCAGCCCGGCCCCGATCATCACCAGCGCCATCGGCCCGACGATCGCCGGCACGCTGTCGACGCCGGCCAGCGCCAGCGCCAGTCCGAGCAGGCCGCCGGCGTTGGTGATCCCGAGCCCGGCAAGGATCATCGGGCCGATGCCCCGCCGGACCGTGAGACGGCCCGAAACGAAGCTGCCGATCATGTAGCCCAGCACCACCACGCCGAAGCTGAGGCCATAGCCGACCGGACTGAGGCCGAAGCGATCGATCAGCACGAAGGACGAGCCTGAGATAAAGGCGAAGAGGCTGCTGAACACCCCGGCAAAACAGAGCAGATAGCCGCAATAGCACCGCTCGCCCAGCAGCAGCAGATAGTTGGACAGCAGCCGCCCCGGATGCACGGCGTCGGGGCTGAGTTGGGAGTTGGTCTCGCTCAGCATCAGGGCCACCGCCGCCGCCAGCGCGAGGCCGATCAGCCCGAGCACGAGAAAGATGGCGCGCCAGCCCGGCCATTGGGTCATTACGCCGCCGAGCATCGGCGCCACCGCCGGGGCCAGCGCCATGGCCATCGCCATGTAGGCGAACATCCGCGCCGCGCCCTCGCGGCCATAGACATCGCGCACCACCGCCCGCCCCAGTACCGGACCGCAGCAGGCGCCAAGGGCCTGAAGCAGCCGCGCCGCGGCCAACTGCTGAAAATCCGCCGCCAGGGCGCAGCCCACCGAGGCCACGGCATAGAGCACCATGCCGCCCAACAGCACCGGCCGGCGGCCAAACCGATCCGACAGCGGCCCACACAGCAACTGCCCAAAGGCAAAACCGATCAAGAAGATCGAGAGCGTGAACTGGGCCGGGGCGACACCGCCGCCGAAGCTGCGCATCAGGGCCGGCAGCGCCGGCAGATACATATCGGTGGAAAGCGGCCCGATCGCGACCAGCGCCGTCAGCAGCGCCGCCACCGCCAGGGAATCGCTGCGCGGCCTCATCCGACTCTCAGCAACTCGGGACCGTGGGCCCTGAGCCAGGCCCGCGCCCGGGTGGCGTCGGGGCTAAGCCGGGCCACCGCCGCCCAGAAGCGCGCCGAATGGTTCATCTCGCAGAGATGCGCGACCTCATGGGCGATGACATAGTTGAAGATCGGCTCGGGGGTCAGGATCAACCGCCAGGAGAACGACAGCCGCCCGGCCGAGGAGCAACTGCCCCAGCGGCTGCGGGTATCGCGCACCGTCACCGCCCGCACCCTGGCGCCCAGCGCCGCCGCCATCGTCCGCGCCCGTTCGGTCAAAAGACTGCGCGCCTCGGCGATCAGAAGTGCGCGTACCCGGCGCGGCAGATGCTCTAAGCGGCCACCAACCCGGATTTCCCCGCCCGCGCGGATGCCGGCGCCGCGATGAAACGGCTCGTGACGGATGATATGGTCCCGGCCCAGCACCGAGAGATGAACACCGTCGGCAAACGGCCGGGCCGGCGGCAGGGTGGCCAGCCGCGCCTGCACCCAGCCGGCATGGCGGCCGACGAACCGCACCGCCTCGGCCTCGGCCAGCCCGGCCGGCACCACCACCTGAACCAGACCGCGCGCCGGATCGAGCCGCAGCGTCATCCGCCGCGCCCGGGCACTTTCGCGCAGCTCCAGCGGCGCCAGCAGTCCGGAGACCAGAAGCAGACGGGGGCGGGGACGAGCGGCGGCGGGCATCATTCCAGCGCCTGCCGCAGGGCCGCGGCGCTGGCGATCGGCGCCAGCGGCAGCGCCGCCACCAGCATCGCGGCCAGGATCAGCAGGTGGGGCCGGGGCGAAAGGCCGGTGAGGGTGGCGTCGATAGCGCCGGCACCGAAGATCAGCAGCGGAATGTAGAGCGGCAGGATCAGCAGCGAAATCAGCACGCCGCCCCGCCGGGCGCCGAGGGTCAGCGCGGCGCCGATGCCGCCGATCAATGACAGCGCCGGGGTGCCGAGGGCCAGGGTCAGCAGCAGCACACCGAAGCCGCCACGCTCCATATTGAGCAGGACCGCCAGCAGCGGCGCCGCCACCAGCAGCGGCACACCGGTGACCAGCCAGTGAGCGGCGGTCTTGGCCAGCACGACGAGTTCCAGCGGCAACCCCGAAAGCGCCATCAGTTCCAGCGAGCCGTCCTCGTAGTCGGTCAGAAACAGCCGCTCCAGGGACAGAAGCGAGGCCAGCAGCGCCGCGACCCAGATCACCCCGGCGGCGATCCGGGCCAGAATGTTGGGCTCGGGACCGACGCCGAAGGGAAACAGCACCACGCACAGCACGAAGAACATCACGGCCATGGTGGCGTCGGACCCCTGGCGCAGCGCCAGCCGGAGGTCGCGGCCGACCAGATGCCAAAAGCGGGTCATGCGCTTTCCCCGTGCTGATGATCGTGCAGATCCGGGGTGAAATCGTCGAGGTGGAGCGTGGCCGCGCCGGGCAGGGCCAGCGGCGTATGGGTCGAGGCGATGACCATGCCGCCCGCCGCCCGGTGCCCGGCCAGCGCCGCCTCGAGTCGGGCGATCGCGGCGACATCAAGGCCATTGGTCGGCTCGTCGAGCAGCCATAGCGGCGCCGGCCGCAGCAGCAGCCGCGCCAGCGTGAGCCGCCGCTTCTGCCCGGCCGAGAGATAGCGCCCCGGCACTGCCGCCAGCCGCTCCAGCCCCAGCCGCTCCAGCGCCGCCGTCGCCCGCCGGCCCGGCTCGGGGGCGCCATCGAGCGCGGCCCAAAAGGCGAGGGACTCCTGGCAGGTCAGCATCGCCTTGACGCCATCGAGATGACCGACATAGCGCAGCCGCATCCGGTGGCTGTCGGGATCATCGGCCACCGGCTCGCCGTTCCAGCGCAGCTCGCCCCGCAACGGTCGCAGCAGCAGCGCCAGCAGCCGCAACAGCGACGACTTGCCGCTGCCGTTGGGTCCGACGAGCACCAGGGCCTCACCGGCGCTCAGCGCAAACGCCAGCCCGGCAAACACCAGCCGCTGGCCGCGCAGGCATGTCAGGTCGGAAGCGGAAAACCGGGCGTTATCCATGCGCCGTGGTAGCCCAGCCGGACCGGCGACGCAAGCCGCCGTCGCGGTACCCGCTCAGGATCAGAATCAGGAGTTGGTGCGCGGCACCACCGGCAGGCGCTGAAAGGTCACGCCCTCCTCGCGCAGCTCCTCGGCCTCGGAGACACTGGCCTCGCCATAGATGTCGCGCGGCTTGGTCTCGCCATAATGGATCTTGCGCGCCTCTTCGGCGAAGCGGTCGCCGACATAGTCGCAGTGATCCTCGATGGTTTTGCGCAGCGCGCGCAACTGCCCCGCCAGTTCGCCGGCGGGCGGTGACGCGGCGGGCTTGGTCTCGCCCCGGTGACGGCCGATGCGCGGCGCCATCGGCGCCTTGGCCACTTCGGTGCCGCCGCAGGCCGGACAACTGACCGTGCCGGCACCGCGCTGTTCCCAGGCGTCACCGTCCTTGAACCAGGCTTCGAAATCGTGGCCCGCAGCGCATCTCAGATTAAACAGGATCATGGCTCTTCATCCGGGCTGGCGCCCATCCCGCACGTCCTCTGCCCCCCCATGATCTTCATTATACGGAACTGGACTGTTTCGTCGAGGTTAAACCGCACGTAAGGGGCGACAGGCTCAAGCCGCAACCGCCGATTTCACCGCCGCGCGGGCGATCTCGACCACCTTCGCCGCCGCGACCCCCTTGAAGCCGGTCTGGGCGAAATCGGGACGGCCGCCGCCGCCCGAGCCGACCTGACTGGCGATCGCCTTGGCCAGATCGCCGGCCTTGAGCCCGCGCCGGACCGCCTCGGTGCCACAACCGATCAGGATCGAGCCCCGGCCTTCCGCCTCGGTGACCAGCACAAAGACGCCGTTGGCGTGCTGGTTGCGCAGGGTGTCGAGAGCCTGCTTCAGAAGATTGGCATCGGTGCCGGGCAGCAGCTTGATCTGAACCAGGACGCCGTTCAGGGTCTCGGCGCCGTCCATCAGGGCGTCGCCGCCCTTGCCGGTGAGGGCATCGCGCGAGAGCTGCTCCTTTTCCTTGGCCAGTTTGCGGATTTCGTCTGTCAGTTGTACCACCCGAGCCGGCAGCTGCTCGGGCGTGATATTGAGCGCGCCGGCCGCAGCGGCCAGCAGGTCGCGGACCTCGCGCACCCGGCGCACCGCAGCCAGATGGGTCACGGCCTCGATCCGGCGCACCCCGGCGCCGACGCTTTCCTCGGAGACGATCATCAGCGAGCCGATTTCCGAGGTCCGGCGGACATGGTTGCCGCCGCAGAGTTCGAGACTCACCCCCGGCACCTCGATCACCCGCACCGTTTCACCGTAATTGTCGCCGAAGAAGGCCATGGCGCCACGCGCCACGGCGTCGGCATAGGGCACATCGAGCTGCTTATCGAGGGCATGATCTTCAAGAATCCAGCCATTGACCCGCTCCTCTATGGCGCGGATCTCGTCGGCGGTCAGCGCCCGGCTGGCCGCGAAGTCGAAGCGCAGCCGGTCGGGAGCGACCAGCGAGCCCTTCTGGCGGGCCCCGGGATCGACGATCTGATGCAGCGCCGCATGAAGCAGATGGGTCGCGGTGTGGTGGGCCGCCTTGGCCCGGCGCCGGCCGAGATCGACCCCCGCCGTCAGCAGCGGCTCGTTCGCGAGGTCGGCCAGGGTGCCGCGGACCAGCCGGCCGCCATGAACGACGCCGACATCGATCCGCCGCACCTCGTCAACCGCGATCTCGACCGAGCCCGCCGCAAGCGTGCCGTGATCGGCCTGTTCGCCGCCGCCCTCGATATAGAACGGCGTGCGGTCGAGAATGAGATCGACGCCGCCATCGGCCCGGCCACGATAGCGCAGCACCCGGACGTCGAGGCTCTCGAGATCATAACCGGCAAAACCGCTGTCGGCGCCCTCGGCCACCGCGACCCAGCCGCCGGCATCGTAAAACGCCTCGGAAGCGCGGGAGCGGGCGCGCTGCTGCTCAAGCTCGGTCTCAAAGCCGGCCAGATCCACCTCGACCTTCTGCTTTTCAGCCAGAATGCGGGTGAGATCGACCGGAAAGCCATAGGTGTCGTAGAGCTGGAAGGCGGCCGGACCGGAAATCACGCTTTCGGACCGGCCGCGGAGATCGCCGACCACCCGGTTGAAGTAAACGAGGCCGCGGTCGAGGGTGCGGAAGAACTTGGCCTCCTCGTCGCGGATCGTGGCCTGGATCGTGGCCATGCGCTCGGGGTCGATCGGATAGGCGCCGGTGGTCTCGACCACGATCGGCACCAGGGTATAGAGCCAGGGCTCCTTCATGCCGATCTGGTCGCCATGAAGCACGGCGCGGCGCAGAATCCGGCGCAGGACATAGCCCCGGCCGACGCGGTCGAACTCGCCGCCATCGTTGAGGACAAAGGTCAGGCCGCGGATATGGTCGGCGACCACGCACATCGGCGGCGCATCGTCTCCGGCAAAGTCGCGCCCGGTCTTCTCGCAGATCGCCCGGATGATCGGCATGAAGAGATCGGTGTGAAAGACGTTGGTCTTGCCCTGCAGAATCGCGGCAATCCGCTCCAGCCCCATGCCGGTATCGACCGAGCGCATCGGCAGCGGCTTCAGCGAGCCGTCTTCCTGACGGTCGAACTCCATGAAGACCAGATTCCAGAATTCGAGATAGCGGTCGGTCTCGCCGCCGACCACGTCCTCGCCGAAGCTGTCGCCCTGGTCGATATAAAGCTCGGTGCAGGGGCCGCAGGGACCGGTCGGCCCCATCGACCAGAAATTCTCCTCGTCGCCGGCCTCGACATTGCCGAGGCGGACGATGCGGCTGTCGGGCAGCCCGGCGACCTTCTTCCAGATCGCCGCCGATTCGTCGTCGTCCTTGTAGACCGAGGCATAGATGCGCGAGGTGTCGACACCATAATCCTTGGTGATCAGATCCCAGGCATAGACGATGGCCTCTTCCTTGTAGTAGTCGCCGAAGGACCAGTTGCCGAGCATCTCGAACCAGGTGTGGTGGCGGCCGTCCTTGCCCACGGCGTCGAGATCGTTGTGCTTGCCGCCGACCCGCATGCAGGGCTGGCAGTCGGCGGCGCGGCTATAGGAGCGGGTCTCGCGACCCAGCAGCGCATCCTTGAACTGATTCATGCCGGCATTGGTGAAGAGCAGCGTCGGATCGTTGGCCGGAATGATGTTGCCCGGCCTCACGATGGTGTGCCCGCGCGCCTGAAAGAAATCGAGAAACCGGTTGCGGATGTCAGAGGCTTTCATGGCCGGCAAGGCTCCGAAATAGGCTCGAAATGGGGTCAAGACGACAGGCGCGAGTCCCAGCCGCCGCCGACACTCCCGCGAAGGGACGACGATAACGGCGCCCGGGGTCAATTTCCAGAAAATAGAACGGGGCTACCCAGAGGCAGCCCCGAATCCCAACCTGAACACCGAAGACGATGCCGTATCTCAGACCGCCCTTTATTCCGGATTGGCCGCGACCTGGGCCTGCTGGAAGGCGCGGCGGGTCTTGGGGGCGATTTCCGGCGGGTTCATTTCGCCGCAGCGGCGGGGTTCCAGGGTCTTGGCGCTGCCCCAATCCAGTTCGGCCAGATGATTCCAGACCCGGCAAACATAGGCGTGGGACTGGCTGCGCGAACCGCCCTGGTAACGGGCGACGGCACGGGACCAGCTGCCGGTCTCGGCGTGCATCCGCACCAGCATGTGCCCGGCGTACCAGATGTTGGATTTCGGCTCGATCATCGCTTCGATCGAATGGAAGGCGCCGCGGTGGTGGCGCACCGAAAGCTGCATGCAGCCGACGAAGGCATCGCGGCGCAACGCGCCATCGCGGCCCTGGATGCGGCGCAGCGCGTCGGCGCGGCTGCTGGTCTGAACGGTGCGGGCGCCGAGCGATACCGCATTGGGCTGGGGCACGCCGTCGATTCCGCTTTCGACCAGCGAAATCGCGAGCAGCAGGCCGTTCGGAATATGAAGCTGGCGTTCGACCGCCGAGGTGTTGGTGTGGCAATCGTTTTCGCCGGCATGGGCGGGCCGGTCCAGCGGCAGTCCGAGTCCGAGTCCGAAGATCATGGCCGCAACACTGCTGGCCGTTCGTCGAAACCGTTGCGCTGATACCGTCATGTCCATTCTCCCTGTCTTCCGCCTCTCGTGAGAGGGGCTGTCGTTACCCCGCTTGCGGGCGGGTGGGTGCCGGGAGGCACGCCCTTGAATCACCGGTGGCCGGTCCAATACCGCCACCGCCTCCCCAAAGGACCAAAGCGCTGCACTAGCGAACGCCACGGCCACCTTGATCAAAAGCACCCCCAAGGGTCAAGCACATTTTGCAAAGTTTTTTTCTGAAATTCCCTAGAACAGAAGGGGATTAACGATTCTTGCCTCCGGCCCTCCCCCTATATCCGGTGGAATGATCCATGCCTATCCGGTTGACACATACACCCACTAGGGATAGAGTTTGTTCAA
>JBAXPR010000050.1:0-24079 GCA_037132135.1 Rhodospirillaceae bacterium | reverse complement strand
ATCCTCGCCTGTTCGATCCCCCATTACAATGTGGTGAGCGAACATCGCTTACGGTCATCGAAACCGCTCGACGACGAGGCATCCGAATTCTTCATGCCATCCGCCTTACCCTCGAAGGGACGCCGTTGCCGTTAGCCGCATAACCGCGCCTCGGGACCTGAGCAAATACGTTTGTCTCAGCGAGCGCAGAGCGGGTCGACGCCAGCATGGCGACGGTCCGGGCCTCGACGAACTCGATCAATGCGGCGTCCGACCAGGTCCACACCGCCTCCAGTTCGATGTCGGGCCAGACCGAGAAGCTGAACGTCGAGGTTGGAGACTTTTTGACCGCGGTCAAGGGTGCGGGTGATCGCAACCACTTCGAGCGGCTGGAGGCCAACCTGAAAGCCCGGGTCACCGTTGCCGGCAGGACGGTGGACAGCCTCGTGAAACAGCTCTCGATCGGCGGCGCCTGGCTCGATTCCCGTATCGATCAGCCGGCCGGCACCCTGATCGACCTCGCCATCGACGGCATCCCGCGCACCATCCGGGCCCGGGCCGCCGGCCGGTCGGACAAGGGAACCCGCCTCCAGTTTCCGATGGATGCCCAGCATCTGTCGCTGATGGCCGAGGCCTTGTCCCGCATGGGCGGCCACGCTGCCTGACCCCGACCCCGGCCCGCCTCATCAGCGGGAACGGGTTCATGAAAAGCCCGCCGGCACCGGCCCGTCCGGTCCGGTCAGGGCCAGGGCCTTGAAGAGACGGCCCATGGCGCCCCCGGCGGTCAGGCGTTCGAGGGCGGCGTCGATCTCGCGGGCCTGATCGGGGCCGGCGGCACGGCGGAGGGTGGCGGCGCGGGTGTCGATGCCGAGGGCGCGGAGCAGGGCGGCCTGGGTCACCGGGACGAAGGCGCGGGCGCCGGCGCCGCGCGCGGCCTCGGCCAGGGCGGTGAAATCGACGTGGGTGGTGAGGTCGGCCTCGCCGGGGTCCGCCAGCACCGGTACCGGCCGGTGGCGGCGCAGCGCCTGGAGGGTGTCGGTCGGCACCGGCGCGGTGTGGCCGTAATCGACGATCAGCGCCGCGCCGCCGCCGGCCGCCAGCCGCCGGCCGAGTTCGCGGGCCACCGCCTGCCCGGCGGGCGCGAGGTCGATCACGGTGCCGACGGCGAGGCCGCCGGCGCGGAGGCGGGGCGGGATGATCAGGGTGGTCAGGCCGCCGGGGCTGCCGAGCACGAAGCGCAGTGACAGGCCATCGGGCGCGAGGTCGATCATCCGCTCGGCCCAGCCCTCCGGGGTCAGCTGGAACTGGCGCACCGGCAGGGCGTCGAAGAACTCGTTGGCCACCAGCAGCAGCGGCGGCCCTTCGGCGATTTCAGAGAGGCTGTCGTGCCAGACCGGAGTCCAGCGGGCCAGCGCCTCGTCCTGGCGCCGCCGCAGCAGCGGGCTGGTCTCGACCAGATGGAGCCGCACCGCATCGGCAAAGGCCGGCAGCACGCCGGACATCGCGCGGAGGGCGTCGGCCATCAGGGTGCCCCGGCCGGGGCCCAGTTCGACCAGCGTCACCTCGGCCGGGCGGCCGAGGCGGTCCCAGCAATCGGCGCACCAGAGGCCGATCAGCTCGCCGAACATCTGGCTGATTTCCGGCGCGGTGATGAAGTCGCCGGCGGCGCCGAAGCGGTCGGCAGTGATGTAGTAGCCGTGCCTGGGGTTGCCGAGCGCCTCGGCCATGAAATCGGCGACGGTCAGCGGCCCCTCCAGCCGGATGCGGCGGGCGAGGTGCCTGAGCAGCGCGGTCACGGCGCAGTCTTGGCCGGGCGGCGGGCGTAGAGGACCAGGCCGAGGCCGATCAGGATCATCGGCAGCGACAGCAACTGGCCCATGGTGAAGCCACCGATCAGAAAGCCGAGCTGGGCGTCGGGCTCGCGGAACAGTTCGACCAGCGAGCGCGCGAGGCCGTAGCCGATGAAGAAGGCGCCGACCAGCGTTCCCGGCCGCCCGCGCACGCCGGGCAGGCGCCAGAGCAGATGGAGCGCCAGACCGAGCAGCAGCCCCTCGAGGCCCGCCTCATAGAGCTGGCTCGGATGGCGCGGAAACGGCCCGCCGCGGGGAAACACCATGGCCCAGGGCACATCGGTGACCCGGCCGTAAAGCTCGCCGTTGACGAAGTTGGCAAGGCGGCCGAAAAAAAGACCGATCGGGGCGCAGCACGACAAGAGATCGCCAAAGGCCAGCCAGGAAAAGCCCCGCGCCCGGGAAAAGAGAACCACCGCCACGATCACGCCGATGAAGCCGCCGTGGAACGACATGCCGCCGTGCCAGACCCGGAAGATTTCCAAGGGGTCGCCGAGATAGAGGTCGAACTGGTAGAAAAGGACGTAGCCGGTGCGCCCGCCCAGCACCACCCCCAGCACCGCCCAGACCAGGAAATCGTCGTAATCGGCCGGCTGGGGCGGCCCGGGATTGCGCCTGGCCAGCGCCATGGCATAGCGGATGCCCAGTACCAGCCCGGCCAGATAGGCCAGGGCGTACCAGCGAATCACCAGCGGGCCGAACGCGATCGCCACCGGGTCGATGCCGGGGAAGGGCAGGGCGTAGAGCATGGGAGAGCAGCCTTGGCGGGAGGGATCAGCGGTAGGGGTCGGCGGCGCCGAGGTAATCCTGGACGTAGGTCTTCACGCCCTCTTCGAGGGTGGTGAAGAGCGGGAAATAGCCGGCGGCGCGCAGGCGCTCCATCCGGGCCTGGGTGAAATACTGGTAGCGGTCGCGCAGGCCCTCGGGCATGTCGAAATACTCCAGCGCCGGAGGCAGGCCGGCGGCGGCGAAGGTGGCCAGCGCCAGATCCTTGAAGCTGCGGGCAACGCCGGTGCCGACGTTGAAGAGGCCGGAGACGCCGGGGGCGTCGCCCAGCCACAGCATCACCGAGACGCAGTCGCCAACCCAGATGAAGTCCCGACTCTGGCCGCCATCCCCGACCTCCGGGCGATGGGACCGGAACAGCCGCGCCGGTTCGCCGGCGACGATCCGGGGATGCAGCTTCGAGATCACCGAGGCCATGTCGCCCTTGTGATACTCGTTGGGGCCATAGACGTTGAAGAACTTGAGACCGGCCCACTGCGGCGGCGTGCGGGCACCGCTGGCCACGGCCCGGGCGACGAAGCGGTCGAAGGCGTGCTTGCTCCAGCCGTAGGGGTTGAGCGGCCGCAATTCGGCCAGAGCCTCGAGGCTGTCGTCATCGTCAAACCCCCGGGCGCCGTCACCATAGGTCGCGGCCGAGGAGGCATAGACCAGCCGGACGAACCGCTTGGCGCACCAATGCCAGAGCGCGACCGAGAGATTGAAGTTGTTCTCGATGATCAGGTCGACGTCGCGCTCGGTGGTCGCCGAGATGGCGCCGAGATGATAGACGATCTCGATCTGGCCGGCGTTGGTGTCGAGGAACTCAAACAGGCGCTCGGGCGGCACCAGGGCGCAAAGTTCGCGCTTGGAGAGGTTGCGCCATTTGTCGTCGCTGCCGAAACGGTCGCAAACCGCGATCGCGGTCTCGCCCCGCCGCTCCAGTCCGGCGACCAGATTGGAGCCGATGAAGCCGGCCCCGCCGGTAACCACGATCATGGTCCGCCGCCCTTTCGAAAGATCTCCCCCGCTGGCCGCCCTTATAGGCCGCACGGGCGGGAGGGCGCAAGGCGGCGAACGGAACGGGGGCGGAAGCGCTGGTGTGCTTCCGCCCCCGTTCAAAGATTTCTCGAACCGGCGTGGCCGGTGCCGACCGAGCTTACTGTGCGGCGCCCGGGGCCATCAACCAGATGTCCATCTCCACCAGCACGGTGTCGGACGCGCCATTGAGGCACTCCTGCCAGGACACGGTGCCGTTGCGGCGGGCACGGACGGCCCGGCGATACACTTCGGCGCGGACGGCGTCATCGGACTGTTCGAAGAGGGGCATGGGAATCTCCTGTCGCTCTCTGTTCGTTAAGCCAACGTTAACAGATTGGCCCGGGAAGGCAAGACAAAATGTCGCACCCCCGGTACCGTTCTGGCAGCTGTGTTCGATTGATCACAGCCAGTTAGCTTGCAGGGTCCCGGTTTCACCGCGCCTGGAGCCGCGCCCCGGGGCCGGCAAAGGGGTGCGGAGGCGTTAATTTTCTTAAGGAATTGCGGCCATTCGTCGGCGTCGATTGCGGTCTCGCGGAAAGTCGTCTAGCCTCGCCGGGCTGATTATTGCGCCTGTCTGGTCGGAGAGCCGGTCCATGAAAAAAATCATGATCGTTCTTGGGTTCGTCGTCACCGGTCTGGTGCTGGCCGTGATGCTGGCGCCGGCCCTGGTTCCGGCGGCGCGAATCAAGGCCGAACTGGTGGCCCGGGTCAAGGCGGCCACCGGTCGCGATCTGATCATCGACGGCAAGATGTCGGTTTCGGTGCTGCCCGCGCTCGGCGTCCAGGTCGCCGGTGTGGCGCTGACCAATCCGCCCGGCGCCCGGCTGCGCGAGATGATGCGGGTCGGCAGCCTCGATGTCCGGCTGAAGCTGTGGCCGCTGGTCTCGGGGCAGGTCGAGATCGAAAGCTTCGTGCTGCGCGAACCGGTGATCAATCTCGAGGTCGACCGCAGCGGCCGCGGCAATTGGGTGTTCGGCGAAACCGCCGCCGCGGCTCCGGCTCCGGCTCCGGCTCCGGCTCCGACTCCGACTCCGACTCCGGCGAGGCCGGCCGGCGCCAAGCCCGAAACCATGCCCGGGGCCGGCGATCAGGCGGCCAAGCCGCTGCTGGCCGATGTCCGGTTGGGCGATGTCCGCATCGTCGGCGGCAAGCTGGCCTATCTCGACGACAAGGGCGGCAGCGCCGAGACCGCCGAGGCGATCAATCTCACGCTCGACCTCAAGAGCCTGGATGAGCCGTTGGTGGCCAGGGGCGGGCTGACTTGGCACGGTCAGGCGGTCACCCTCGATCTGACGGTGGCCAAGCCGCGGGCGCTGATCGAGGGCCGGGGCAGCGCCGCCGGGATCAGCGTCAGTGCCGCACCGGTGACGCTGGCCTTCACCGGCGAGCTGGCCGGCGCCGGCGGCACTGCGGGTGCGCTGGAGTTGACCGCATCCTCGGCGCGGGCGCTGGCGGGCTGGGCCGGCGGCAAGCCGCTGGCCTTTGCCGGCAGCGGTCTCGGGCCGTTGTCGCTGAAGGCCAGGCTGGCCGCGGGCGGCGGCAAGATTGCCCTGACTCAGGCCGTGATCGGTCTCGACGCGGTCAAGGCGGTGGGCGAACTGTCGGTGGTCACCGGAGGGGCGCGACCGGCGCTGCGGGGCCGACTCGATCTCGAAACCCTTGACCTTGCCCCCTATCTCGCGCCCGAGGGCCGGGGCGCCGCGGCCGATTCCCGGCCCGCCGGCGGCGGCAAGGCCGGCGACAGCCGCCCGGGCTGGAGCGAGGAGACGATCGACGCCTCGGCGCTGAAGGCTTTCGACGCCGAGGTCTCTCTCACCGTGGCCGCGATCCGGCTGCGTCGCTTCGAGGTCGGGCGCAGCGTGCTCGCACTTTCGGTGCGCGACGGCCGCCTGACCGCCGATCTTTCGGAGCTGGCGCTCTACCAGGGCAAGGCCAAGGGCAAGGTGACCCTCGACGGCAGCCAGCCGGCCCCCGGGCTGACCGCGGTTCTCTCTCTCAAGGGGCTGCGCGCCGAGTCGTTCCTCGCCGCCTTCGGCTTCGAGCGGTTGGAGGGCGCGGGGAATGCCGAGTTGCAGGTGAATGGTCGCGGCGCCAACCAGCGCCAGATCGTCGCCTCGCTGGCCGGCAAGGGCAGCGTCAGCTTCCTCAACGGCGCGATTCGCGGCATCAACCTTGCGGCCATGGCCCGCAACCTCACCAGCGCCTTCACCGACACCGGGGGCACCCAGAAGACCGATTTCGCCGAGCTGTCGGGGACGTTTTCCATCAGCAAGGGGGTGGTCAGCAATCCCGATCTGGCCCTGAAATCGCCGTTGCTGCGGGTCGGCGGCGCCGGCAGCGTCGATCTCGCCCGGCGCACCGCCAATTACCGGGTCGAGCCCAAGCTGGTTGCGAGTCTCGAAGGCCAGGGCGGCGCCAAGGACCTCGGCGGCATCACGGTGCCGGTGATCGTCGAAGGGCCGTGGGACGGGCTCTCCTTCCGCCCCGATCTGGAGGCGCTGGCCAAGGGTGCCGCCGGCAAGGCGGTGAACGATCTTCTCAAAGGCAAGGCCCTGCCCAAGGGCTTGCCGGTGCCGGTCGATCCCGGCAAGCTGTTCGGCCGCTGACGTTTTCCCTTTTTCCCCTTCATTGATGTCTGGAAGCCCTCATGCTCATTCCCCGCTGGCCTGCTGTCGGGCTGTTCGCCCTCTGCCTCGTGTTCGCCGCCGCCGCTCCGGCGCAGGCGGCCCGGAACAAGCCGGCCCGGTCGACCGGCGGCGGCGGCGAGGCCTGTTATTCCCAGGCCGAATTCGAAGCCGATCAGGTGCTGGAACTGCACACCGAACTGATGGTGATCGGTCTCAAGTGCCGGACCGCCTATCCGGCCGAGAATCCCTTCGGCGCCTACCATGAGTTCACCCGGCGGCACCGCTCGATGATCTCGGCGGCGGAGCGGCAGGTGATGGATCACCTCCGCCATGCCGGCGGGCGCGGCGCGACCCAGCAATTCGACAGCTTCCGCACCGAGCTGGCCAATCAGGTCAGCCGCCGGGCGGCGATGATCGGCGAAACCGGTTATTGCGCCCTGATGGTGCCGCTCGCGGTCCAGGCCCCGGCGCTCAGCGATGCCGACGTGCGCAAGATTCTGGCCGACGATCTGGCGTTGCACCTTGCCCGCCGGCCACCCTGTTCCGCCGCCGGCCGGGCTGGCCGGGCCGCGGGCACCGGCGCGGCAAAAATGCAATAGCTTCGGGAAATGCCGGACTCAAGCCGTTATGGCTGGTTGCGCTCCTCGGTCCGGCCCCCTAGCTTCATGGATAGAAATCAGGCCCTGACCGTGTCGTCACGACGGCCGTCGGCAACGAGGAGTACGCATCCATGAAGTTTCGGCATCTGCTGATCGGCACAGCCCTGGCCGTGTCCTTGCCGCTGGCCGCTCAGGCCGGCACCAATGGTCTTTACGTCGGCGGCGCCGCGGGCGCCAATTTCGCTGCCGATGCCAAAATGAAGCCCAGTGTCGGTGCCTCCGACACCGTCCGGTTCGACACCGGCCCCGCCGGGGCGCTGAGCCTGGGTTATGGCTACGGCAACGGGTTCCGCACCGAATTTGAAGCCAGCGTGCGCAGCAACAACGTCAACGGCCTCAAGAACAACACCGTGGCCCGGCCGGGCGGCAGCACCACGACCTGGGGCCTGATGGTTAATGGCCTCTATGACATCAACACCGGCACCGCCTTCACCCCCTATGTCGGTGCCGGCATCGGCCTCGGCATCGTCGACGCCAAGCTGACCGGCAACAGCACGACCATTTACAAAGGCACTGATACCCAGTTCGCCTATCAGGGCATCGCGGGCGTCTCCTACGCCATCAACGATAACCTCAGCCTGACCACCGACTACCGCTATTTCGCCACCACCGATGCCAAGTTCAGTGGCACCGGCCTGACTGCACGGGTGGCCAATGGCAACCACACCGTGATGGCCGGCCTGCGCTGGACCTTTGGCGCCGCGGCGCCGATGGTCGAGCCGGTCAAGGCGTCGCCGGCGGTGGCGGCCGACTATCTGGTGTTCTTCGACTGGAACAAGACCGATATCACCAAGGAAGCCCGCAAGATCATCAGCGACGCGGCGACCGCGGCCGGCATCACCAAGCCGATCACCATCCTCGTCACCGGCCACACCGACACCTCGGGCTCGCCGGGCTACAACCTGAAGCTCTCCGAGAATCGCGCCGCCGCCGTGAAGCAGGAACTGGTACTGCGGGGCGTCAACCCGGCCCTGATCCGCACCATCGGCAAGGGTGAGAGCGAGTTGCTGGTTCCGACCGCCGAGGGCGTGCGCGAGCCGTCCAACCGCCGGGCGCAGATCGTGCTCAAGGTCGGCTGATCCCGACTCGGGAACTCCGGACTGATCAAGGGGCCTTCCTCGCGGGAGGCCCCTTTTTCGTCGGTGCGGCTGGGACTACACTCGGCGCCCGAAATCCGCTATGCTGGATAGTGTCGGGGGCGCGCCGGAACGCGCCCCGGCGTTTTTCTCCGGTGAGGCTTGAAGCGATGAAACGGCTCGTGATCGCGGTCTGTGCGATGGTGATGGTGCTGGCGGTGGCGGGCGGACCGGCCGTCGCGGGGCAGAAACAGGCGGCCCAGAGCGTTCAGGTGCCGCCGCTGACCACCGAGCAGATCGTGATGGACTGCACGATCAGCGGCGTGCTGTTTTCGGCCGCCGCCGCGGTCGGTGTGCTGAAACCGGTGACGGTGGCGTTGACCACCATGACCACCTTCGCGCTGCTGCACGAGGCGATCTATGGCTGCGGCATCGGCGTGATCAGCGGGTATGTCGGCCAGTCCCTGATGGCGGCGCTGCCGCTGCCGCCCCCGCCCAATCCCTTCGACGGCCAGACCAACGCCATGCTGATGAACGGCTCGCTCAGGCGCTGAGGGCTGCTCCGGCCGACGTCGGGACTGGCCCGGGGCCGGCGCGCGAGGGGCCGCTTTCTGCGCGCCCCCGTTGGCGATCGATCGGACTCAGGCCGCCTGACCCATCTGCTGGGCCGAGAGCAGGAGACTGGCACCGCTCAGCCGGCCCGCCGGAAGCGGCGGCCGCGGACCCGTGGCCGGCAGGCCGCCCGAGAGCGCCTGCAATCCCGCCGCACCCTGCACCTGGAGCAGTTGCCTCAGCGCCGTCTGGGCATCGGACGGGCCGCCGCCGGTGCCGCCGCTGTCGGCGGCGAGTTGGGAGAACAGGCTGCTGGCCGTGGCCGCGCCGTCCCCGGCAGTGCTGAACAGCCGGGCCAGCGGGTCGGAGGTTGCCGCCGGGTCTGATGCCGAACCGGCGGCGGCGGTCACGCCCTGGCCCTGGCGGTGGTGGCGATGGCGCGGCGGGCGGGCGGCATCGGCGGGCGGCGCCGAATCGCTGCTCGCGGTGGTGGTCGATGCCTCGGCCGATGTGCTGGACGACGGCTCGGCCGTGGCCGCGGCCTCGCCGCTCGGTTCGAACTGGCTGAGCATCTGCTGGAATTGCAGGAACAGACTGGAGATTTCGCTGCTGACGGCCGGGATGCCGGCGGCTGGTGCCGCCGTGGCCGGCGCTGTGCTCTGAGGGGTGCTGCCGCTGCTCGCCATCGGCGATGTCGGCGGCGGCTGGCCGGGCGCCTGGCCGATGCCGGGCCAGCCCGCGGCCGAGGCGCTGTCGGCCGGTCCCTGGCGGCTGGTTTGCTCTTGTCGGTATCTGAGACGATCCGAGAGGGTTGGCCCTCCCGCGATGCCGGACGAATAACTCATGAAGTCTCTCCCTGGCGGATGGGGGTGACAGGCCGGTGATGGTTCCTGGTCCGGCCATCAGCAAGCGGCGCGCCAGGAGCCGGGAGCGGGCAAGCCCTTGTCATAGCGGGGATATCTTTGACGTCCTGCTGCGGGCGGCGGCGTTTTTTGCCCGGTTGCGGGCCGCCCCGGGGCAATTTCTGCCCATGGCGCGCCCGGCGCGAAATCCCGTTGCCCGATCGGGGCCGGGCTGGCATAAACGGCGGTTGAACCAGCGTTTTTGCCGTTGATGGGGTGTGGCGTGACCGTGGTAGCGCAAACGAGACATGATCTGGAACCGATCGAAACCGCCAGCCGCGACGAGATCGCCGCCCTGCAGTTGACCCGCCTGCGCTGGTCGCTGCGGCACGCCTACGACAACGTGCCGCACTATCGCAAAAGATTTGAAGAGGCGGCGGTCCACCCCGAAGATCTGCGAACCCTGGACGATCTCGCGCGCTTTCCTTTCACGACCAAGAGCGATCTTCGCGAGAATTATCCCTTCGGCATGTTCGCGGTGCCGCGCGAGCAGGTGGTGCGCATCCATGCCTCCAGCGGCACCACCGGCAAGCCGACCGTGGTCGGCTATACCCAGCGCGACATCGATACCTGGGCCGACCTGATCGCCCGCTGCATCCGGGCCTCGGGCGGCAAAAAGGGCGACATCGTCCATGTTGCCTATGGCTACGGCCTCTTTACCGGCGGCCTGGGCGCCCACTACGGCGCCGAACGGCTGGGCTGCACCGTGATTCCGATCTCCGGCGGCCAGACCGAGCGGCAGGTCAAGCTGATCCAGGACTTCAAGCCCGACATCATCATGGTCACGCCCTCCTACATGCTGGCGCTGGGTGACGAGTTCCGCCGTCAGGGCATCGATCCCCGCTCGTGCTCGTTGCGCATCGGCATCCACGGCGCCGAGCCCTGGACCGAGGCGATGCGCCACGAGATCGAGCGCACCTTCGACATGCAGGCGATCGATATCTATGGCCTGTCGGAGGTGATTGGCCCCGGCGTCGCCAACGAGTGCGCCGAGACCAAGGACGGTTTGCATATCTGGGAGGATCACTTTTATCCCGAGATCGTCGACCCGGTGACCGGCGAGGTGCTGCCCGACGGCGAGTATGGCGAGTTGGTCTTCACCACCCTGACCAAGGAAGCCTTTCCGGCCATCCGCTACCGCACCCGCGATCTGACCCGGCTGCTGCCCGGCACCGCCCGCTCGATGCGGCGGATGGAGAAGATCACCGGCCGCAGCGACGACATGATGATCATCCGCGGTGTCAACGTCTTCCCGTCCCAGATCGAGGAACTGCTGCTCGCCGATTCCCGGTTGTCGGCCCACTATCTCCTGGAACTGCACCGGAAGGGCCATCTCGACAGCCTGGAGGTCGTGGTCGAGCCCCGCCCCGAGTTTGCCGCCGGCGCCGACGAGAAGGCCCGGAGCGCCTGCGCCCGCGAACTGACCCACCACATCAAGGGCATGATCGGCATCAGCGCCACGGTGCGGCTGGTCGCGGTCGGCTCGATCGAGCGCTCGGTCGGCAAGGCGGTGCGCTGCATCGACATGCGGCCGAAGGAGTAGGCGCGGCGTTCCGCTGACGCGGGGCCATCAGCGGGAGCGGGTATATAACGGGCTGCATTGCCATGAATTTGCTCAGCGATGTCATCCTGCCCGCCGGCCGCTCGGCGATGGACCTCTGTCTCTTCGTGCTGCTGCCGGTGATGGTCGTGATGCTCTCGATCATGCGCCTGCTCGAAGCGCGCGGTGTGCTGGACTGGCTGGTCGCCCGGTTGGCGCCGTTGCTGCGTCCGCTTGGCCTCACCGGCCTCGGGGTGTGTGCGGCGCTGCAGATCACGCTGGTCAATTTCGCGGCCCCGGTGGCGACGCTGGCGATCATGGAGCAGCGCGGCACTTCCGACCGCCACCTTGCCGCGACTCTGGCCATGGTGCTGGCGTTGGCCCAGGCCAATTCGGCCTTTCCCCTGGGCGCGCTCGGGCTGCGGCTGGGGCCGCTGCTGATCTGTTCGGTGATCGGCGGTCTGGTGGCGGCGGCGGTGACCTATTACGGCTTCGGTCGCGCGCTCCCGGCCGAGGAGCATCTGGTCGATGACCGGCCGCACCACGCCGAGGCCGAGGGCGGCAGGGGCGTGCTCGACATCATCAACCGCGCCGGCGCCGAGGCGTTCCGGATCACCATCGGCGCGATTCCGCTGCTGATTTTGTCGCTGGTTGCGGTGATCGGCCTGCAGCGGGCCGGCGCCGTCGAAGGCCTGACCTGGCTGCTTGGGCCGCTGCTGGGTCGCGCCGGCATCGGCGGCGAGATCGTGCTGCCCGCCTTCACCAAGTATCTGGCCGGCGGCACCGCGATGATGGGGGTAATGGATACCCTGTTGCGCCAGGGCCAGATCACCGTCGACCTGCTCAACCACAGCGCCGGCTTCCTGGTTCACCCGATGGACCTGCCCGGGGTGGCGGTGCTGATTTCGGCCGGCCGGCGGGTGGCCGCGGTCTGGAAACCGGCGGTGCTGGGCGCCTGCATCGGCATCGCCGTGCGGACCCTGGCCCACATCTGGCTGCTGTAGCGTCGGGTCAGGGCTGGCTCTGCTGCTGCTCCTGGCGCTCCTGCCGCCGGTAGCAGATCCAGCCATAGGGCAGGCAGACGATATAGCCGACCGCCAGCACCGAGAGCGCCAGGAAGGGGTCGGTGATCAGCGCCGCGACCAGGAGGCAGGCCGCCGCCATGATCGGTGCCACCCAGACATGGGAGATCTTGCGTCCCTTCATCGACAGCGTCGGCATCCGCGTCACCATCAACAGGCCGGCCAGGATCAGCCAGAGCGAGAGCATGACCTGGGGCAGCTGATAATCGGGGCCGAATTCCAGCACCACGAACAGCGGCAGCAGCGCGATGCCGGCCCCGGCGGGAGAGGGCACGCCGGTGAAGTAGCATTTGGCCCAGGCCGGGGCGGTGTGGTCCTCGAGCATGGTGTTGAAGCGGGCGAGGCGGGTGGCGGTGCAGACGGCATAGACCAGCACCGCGATCCAGCCGAGACTGGTCCCCTGCAAGGCCCACAAATAGAGCACCAGCGCCGGCACGACGCCGAAATTGGTGAGATCGGCTAGGCTGTCGAGTTCGGCGCCGAATTTGCTGGTCAGGCCGAGCAGGCGGGCGACCCGGCCGTCGAGGATGTCGAAGACACTGGCAACCACGATCGCCAGCGCCGCATGCGGCCAGTCCCCGGCGAAGGCGAACCGCATCGCCGTCAGCCCCGAACAGAGGGCCAACATCGTCAGGATGTTGGGCACCAGCCGGGCAATGGGGATGTTCTTGAGCTTCTCGGCCGTCAGGTGGTGATCGCTGGTCTTCATCCCGTCTATCGCGCCTCGCCCTGTCGTGGTGGTTCATCGGAAAGACAGTCGGCCAGAACCGTCTCGCCGCCGATCATCCGTTGCCCGACCGCCACCAGCGGCGCCAGCCCCGGCGGCAGATAGACATCGGTCCGGCTGCCGAAGCGGATCAGGCCATAGCGCTCGCCGGCGCGGAAGCGGTCGCCGGGGCCGGCGCCGCAGATGATGCGGCGCGCGATCAGGCCGGCGATCTGGACCACGCCGATGCGCTGGCCGGCAAAGGGGTGACCGCCGGTGATCTCGAGGGCGATCGCCGCCCGTTCATTGTCGACGCTGGCCTTGTCCAGCGAGGCGTTGACGAAGGTTCCCGGCCGGTAGTGGCGGTGAACCACAAGGCCGTCAAGCGGCACCCGGTTGACATGGACATCGAAGACGTCAAGAAAGATACTGATTCGCTGCCGCGGCTCGACTCCGAGCCCGAGATCGGGGTCCGGGACCACGGTCGCGACCGCGACCACCCGGCCATCGGCGGGGCTGACCACCAGCCCCGGGCGGCTCGGTGTGACGCGCACGGGATCCCGGAAGAAATAGACGCACCAAGCCAGCAGGAGGGCGCCGAGCGCGGCGCCGGCGCCGCCGAACGCCACGATCAAGCCGAGGGCGCCAAGGGCGAACAGGCCGATGAACGGCCGGCCCGCGGGGTGGATGCTGGGGAGCATTGTCTTGATCCGCATAATGTTAACGCCGCCTTACCTGTCGAAAAATCCCGCGGACTATTGACAATACCTATCTTAGCCATTGATCGTTGGCAATCGGCATGATCCGTGTCCTCGCTGGCCCGCAGGATAACACTAGCGCCATCGCGCCGGCGGGGGAAGCGGGCTGTGCGGGCGATGGCTCCGGCGCCGCGGCGGGAGGCCGTCTCAGTCGTTGCCGCCGAGGCCCCGGACGCCCCGCAGATCCGCGCCATCGACCTTGACCCGGGTCAGCACCGCGCCGGTGAAGTCGGCATCGCGGAGATCGGCGCCGCTGAGATCCAGGTCGCTGAGCTTGGCCTGAGCGAAATTGGCCTTGACCACCAGGGCCTGGACAAAGCTGCTGCCGGCGATGGTGACGCCGACCAGCCGGGCGTGCTCGAGGCTGGTCGGCCACTGGTGCACGGTGGCACCCATCAGCGGCACCGGGCCGCCGCGGCACTGGCTGAGGTCGGCGTGGCTGAGGGTGGCGCGCATCAGGTTGGTGCCACGGAGATCGGCGCCGACCAGCCGCGCCTCGCGCAGATCCGCGAAGGGCAGCCGGGCCATGGTCAGGATGCAGCCGCTGAGATCGGCGCCCTTGAGGATCGCGCCCTCGAGTTCGGCCGCGGCGAGGTTGGTCCCCGACAGATCCTGGCCGGTCAGATCCACCGAGGAGAGGTCGGCGCGGCGGCCGCTCTTGCCGGCGGTGTCGATCCAGGCCAGATGGGCCGACAGAATCTGGCCGAGTTCCCGCTCGAGCGACTCCAGGCGGCGCGGCAGCCGGGTGCCGCTGGTATCGGCGGTGGCGAGGCTGCCGAAATCGAACATCGCGCCCGAGAGGTCGGCGCTGTCGAGGCGGGTCTTGTTGAGGATGGCGGCGGTCAGGATCGCGCCCCGGAAGATCGCGCCGGTGAAGATGGTTTCGGTGAGGTCGGCGCCCTCGAGGTTGGCCCCGGTCAGGTTGGAATGGGAGAGATCGGCGCGCATCAGCTTGACGTTGCGCAAGACCGTGTCGGTGAGGTCGGTCTGAACGATGAAGGCGTTCGAGATTTTGGAAAAGCTGAGGTCGGCGGCGGTCAGGCGGGCCAGCGAGCCGTCGGTGGCCTGCTTGTCGTAGGTCACGGTCTTGAGGGCGCCATGGCGGCCCGGCTTCATCATCAGGCCATCGCGGAGATCGGCGTCGATGATCTGCGCCTCGCTGAGATCGGCGCCGCGCAGGCAGGCGCCGCGGAGATCGGCCCGGCAGAGATTGGCCCCGACCATGTCGGTTTCCCGGAGATCGGCGGCAAACAGGCTGGCGCAGGACAGCTTGACCCCGCGCAGCCGGGTGCGGAACAGCCGGGCGCCATTCAGCTCGGCGTTGGTCAGATCGCGGCCGGCGAGGTCGAGATAGGTCAGATCGCAGAGGCTGAGATTGGCCCGGGCCCCGCCGGTCAGGCAGCTGAGAAAGCGGGCGTGGCGCTTGCAGACCTCGTCGAGTTCCTGCTGGGTCAGCCGGCGCAGGCCGAACGCCTGATCAGCCTCGGCCTCCTGGTCGGGCGCCGGGCTCCGTTTCGCCGTCTTGTCGTCATCGGTCTCGGACATTGCGGCGTTATCCGGCGTCGTAGCCGACGACGGCGCGGAGATCCGCGCCCTCGAGTTTGGCGCCGCGCATGTCGGCATGGGTCAGGTTGGCCTCGTTGAGCACGGCCTTGCGCAGATCGGTTTCGCGGAGATCGGCATGCAGAAAATCGGCCCGGGTCAGGCGCGCGAGCCTGAGATCGGCGCCGCCCAGGGCACAGCGGGCCAGCCGCGCGCTTTCGAGGTTGGCGGTCCAGTGGGAAACCGTGGTCGAGCCCGAAATCTCGACCGGCCCCAGCCGCGCGCTGACCAGCCTCGCGCCGTTGAGGGTGGCCCGGGTCAGGTTGGCGCCCCGGAGGTCGGCATAGCTGAGATTGACATCGCGCATGTCGGCAAACGAGAGATCGGCCATCACGAGGCTGGCCTTGGTGAAGGTGACGCCCTTGAGGATGGTATAGCTGAGATTGGCGGCCGAGAGATTGAAACCCGAGAAATCCTGATTGCTGAGATTGTGTTTCGAGAGGTTGGCGCGCCTGCCCTCGTGGCCCGAGCTGTTGATCCAGAGATTGTGAGCCTCCAGAATCTCGCGCAGCGGCAGCTCCATCTCGTCCAGCCGCTTGGCCAGCTGGGCGTTGGTGAGATCCGCGGACGAGAGGTCGACCGAATCGAGAATCGCGCCGATCAGATCGGCGTCGCGCAGGTTGGTGTGCATCAGGCAGGCCTTCGACATCACGGTGCCGTGGAGAATGGCGCCGCTGAGGTTGGCCTCGGTAAGGTCGGCGCCCTCCAGGGTCGCGCCGGTCAGGTTGGAATTGCTGAGATCGGCCCGGATGAAGCGGACGTTGCAGAGGGTGGCGTCGGTGAGGTCGGTCTGAAGGATGAAGGCGTTGCTCATCTTGGCCCGGCTCATGTCGGCGCGCTGGGCGCTGGCCGAGCCCAGTTCGGTCTGGCCGTCCTTGAAGGTGAGCTGCTGCAGACTGCCGTCCTTGCCCGGCTTCATCATCACGCCGCCGCGCAGGTCGGCCTCGATGAACACGGCGTCGTTCATGCGGGCGCCGCGCAGGCAGGCGCCGCGCAGATCCGCCCGCCGCAACTCGGCCCGCTCCAGATTGGCCGAACGCAGGTCGGCGGCAAAGAAATTGGTATTGACGAGCCTGGTTCCAGCCAGCTGACTGCCGAACAGCCGGGCGCCGGAGAAGTCGGCCTCCGAGAGATCGCGTCCGCCCAGATCCATGAACGAGAGATCGCGCAGCTTGAGATTGGCGCGGGCGCCGCCGGCGCGGTGGCGGAGAAAGGCCTCGTGGGACTCAAGGATGCGGTCGAGTTCGGCCTGGGTGACCTTGTCGCGGCTGATTTCGATTTCATCGACCGAGGTGGGTGCCAGATTGGTGGTGGTCATGACGAGATCGGAGGGTTGGGCCTGATGAGTGGCGGAGACCGGCCGCGCCGCTCCCCCCAGCCGCCGACTATGCGCCGGCCGGCCGGCCGATGTTAAGCAAATTTGCCGCAACAGCGGGCATGGCCTGCGGCGCCGGCCGGCAGGGTCCGCGCGGCGGTGTCCGGGGGCTTCAGGGTGCGGTCCAGACCGCGTACTCAATCGGCCGTGGCGGCGGCACGACCATCAGAGGCGGGGTGCCGGCGCGCCGCCGGTCGGGCAGGGGCCGCGCCGCCATGGCGGGCGGCCGCTCCGGCCGTTCGGTGTCCCGGACGCGGCGGCTGCGGTCGCAGACATGGGCGGTCCGGTGTCTGGCGATCTCCGCTTCAAGAAAAGCCACGGCATCGGCGAGCCGAAGTGCTTCGGCGGCATATTTGCCGTCGCCGAGTTCGGTCAGTCTCTCCGAAAGGTCACGAATACGGCGGGAAATGGCGAGCTGAATACTGGTCTCATGGTAATCGCTGCTCATGCCTGCTGCCCCCACGATTGCCGGCGGACGCTGCCTTTGGAAAGGGCGGCACGGATCGCGTCTCCGGGCGGTCATCATCACGTCGGCGGGATGGCACATCTTGAATCCGATTCGGCGACGACGCACAATATTCTGTGTCATGCCGAGTCGTTATGTCGCGCCCCCGGCGCTCTGCCGCCGTTGCCCGCCCGGGTGGTGGCAAAAAATAAAGCAGTTTAAGAGTTCGGAAAAATTCAAGCTGTCGCGGTTATCCTTGTCTGGCAAGCCGAACATTGTTATATATTGAGAGCTGACCTCCCGAGCGGATGGTCAAATGTATTCCGGAGGAACGATGGAAACCGCACATCGAAGCGAACTGATTGAGCTGACATCCAAGATCGTCGCGGCTTATGTGTCGCGGAACGTTCTTCAGCCGTCAGACCTGCCGACCCTGATCAATGCCATTCATCAATCTCTGAAAACCGCCGGGCAGCCGCCGCAGCCGGTGGATGCCGTCGTTGACCTGAAGCCCGCGGTGCCGATCAAGAAGTCGGTGTTTCCGGACTACATCGTCTGTCTTGAGGACGGCAAAAAGCTTAAGATGCTCAAGCGGCATCTGGCGTCATCCTACGGCCTCACTCCCGACGAGTACCGGAGCAAGTGGGGCCTGCCCAGCGACTATCCGATGGTCGCGCCGAATTACGCCAAGGCCCGCTCCGATCTGGCCCTCAAGCTGGGCCTGGGCCGCCGTCCGGGCTGACGCCCGCCGCGCCACCCCGGGGTCCGGGTCTTGACCCGTCGCCGTCCGCCACCCTCTCGCGGTTTCCGCCGGGAGAGGGTGAGGCGGGAGAGCCGTTGAGGGTTCAGAAATGCCCGCGGACGGAGCCGGCCTTGGCCCCAGGCTCCGCCGCTGCCGCGGGAGAGGGGGTGGCCCGCCAACCGGTTGGTTCGGCGGTGCTGTAATCCTTGGGCCAGGGGTCACGAGCGTCGGCGACCTCGCCGAATGAAGCCTCTGGCCAGACGATCGGGAGACCCAACCAGTGCTTGATCTCGACCCCACCGACGGGCCGCGCCGGCTCGTCGCCATCGATGCCGAGACCACCGGACACAAGATCATGACCGCCGAACAGGTGCGCCGGGCGCCGAAGGGTCTGCGGCTGCCCGGTCTGATCATCGAGATCGGCTGCGTCGAGTTGCTGCGCGAGCCGGCCGGATGGCGCAAGGGCGAAACCTGGCAAACCCGGATCAATCCGGACGCGCCGATCAACCCGACGGCGATCCGCATCCACGGCATCAAGCCGGGCGACCTCAAGCAGGCGCCCCGCTTCGACGAGATCTTGCCGGCCTTTCTGGCCTTCATCGGCGAGTCCGACCTCGTCGCCCACGCCTACCGCAATGAAAAACAGTTTTTCGACTATGAGATGGCGCGGGTCAAACGCATCCGCTGGGACGAGGAGGCCTTTCCCGAGGGCCGCTTCATCTGCACCCAGGAACTCTATGCCGAGATGTTTCCCGGTGCGCCCAAGTCGCTGGATGCCATGACCGACCGCCTGTGGCTCGACCGCTCGGAGCGCTTCACCTTCCATGGCGCTCTGCTCGACGCCGACCTCACGGCCGACGCCTACATCGAACTGGAGCGGCGGCGCCGGACCAGTGAACCCGAACCGGACGCGCCGCGGTCGGCGGCTCTCGACTGAGGCCGCGGGCCGGGGGCTAAAGCCAGCGCCGGACCCGGGTCTGATAGCGCCGGTAGTCGTCGCCGAACTTGGCGGTCAGGTAGCGTTCCTCGGGCATGATCACGCCCTGCCGAAGCACGATCACCAGCGGCAGGGCCAGCATCAGCATCGACGCCGACTCGAGGCCGAGCGAGAGGCCGGCAAACAGCAGCACCAGCGACAGATAGAGCGGATTGCGGGTGTAGCGAAACGGGCCGGTGTCGACGATCGCGGTGGTTGGCCGGCGGGGATTGATCTCGGTGCGCTGTCGCTTCATGGCGCGGATGGCCCAACCGGCATTGGTGAGCGCGATCGCGATCACGCCGCCGCCGAGCCACAGCCCGAGGCCGCCGAGCGGCAGCGGCAGACGCCACGACAGGCCGAGGACGAGGCCGAGAACCACGAACACGGCGAAGATCACCGGGGGCAGTGCGATGATCTCGGCCCGGTCCCGGGGATGGGGGTCGGGAGCGGTCATGGCGGGGCTTCCTCTCTTGGCGGCTGGTCCCCGGGGGGGGGAGGGCGGGCGATCAGGGGGCGGCGGCGTTCAACCGGGCGCCAGGGTCGCTGTGGCAGGCCTTGTCGACATAATCGAGGTGGTCGGCGCGCAGCGCATGGTAGGGGTCCTGGTCTTTGGCCACCGGAACACTGTCGATGTAGCGCAGTGTTGCCGCCGAGCCGCCGAGATCGATGACGATGAAGTCCGCCGCCGCCAGCGCACTCGAAATGAAGCTGAGGCCATAGACCTCGAGAGCGACCGCCGAGGCCAGGGTGCCGGCGCTGTAAAGATTGGTCGAACCGACCAGCGGCAGCACCAGATAGGGTCCGGGTGGCACCCCGGTCTGGCAGAGGGATTCGACGAAATCCAGCTCGCGGCGCTGGAGCCCGATCAGGCTGGCGACGTCGAACAGCCCGGCGATGCCAATCGTCGAGTTGATGACAAAGCGCCCGGCCGAAACCGCGGCCGAGAGCGGCGCCCCGGTCAGCAGATTGTTGAGGATGAATTCGATCTCGGTCAGGTTCGAATAGGCGTTGCCCAGACCGGTGATCACCGGCGCCGGCAGGCGTGGCCCGAGATAATCCGAGAGCGGATTGATCACCGTCGCCAGCACCGCCTGATTGAAGCCGAACATGGTGCGGTTGAAGGTCTCCAGGGGGTCGGTTCGCGGCGCGGCCGGGGCCGGGACCGCCGGGGCGCCGGCGGCGGTGTGGGCGGCGGCGGGCGGCGTCTCGGCGAAGGCGGCCGGGCCGAGGGCCAGCGCCGCGACGAACGGTATGATCTTGAGCATGGCTGCAGTCTCCGGCGGTGCTATTGACAGGTCGGGCAGGTGGTGACCGGCAGGCTCCGGGCCAGCCAGCCGGGGCCATGGCTGCCGCCGGCCATGCCCTCGCCGATGTCGGACACGGCGGTGAAGCCATTGGCGCGGAGGGCGGCGGCGGCCCGGGCCGACCGGTTGCCCGAACGGCAGATCACCGCGATCGGCCGCGCCAGGTCGCCGCCGGTGATCGCGGCCACCTGGGCGACAAACGCCGCGATGCCGCCCGGGCCGGAGAAGTCGGCGGTCTTGGCCGGTTCGGCAATGCCGGTCTGGCGCCATTCGGCCGGCGTCCGGACATCAATGATCAGGAGGTCGCCGCGCCGGGCGGCGGCTAATGCGTCATCGGCGGCGATCAGGCCGTCGGCCGCGGTGGCGGCGGACAGCGACAGCGCGCCGATGATCAGCGAGATCAAGCCCAGAAAACGTCTTTTCATCGATTCCTCGCGGTAACAACGCCGGTGGGGGCTCTTGCTGTCGGGCCGGTGTTCAGCCAGGATAGTTATCTCTTCGTATTTACGCAAGTACGAAGATTATTGGCTCCGCCGGTCGCCGGTCCCCCGTGCTCACCGCAGGAGCCCTGAGGGACCGCCGCGGTGACAATTGGAAAGGGAAACGCTGATTCACTTAAGGAACACCCCATTCATACCGACACGTATGGTAATAACCGAATTGTCTTCGAATAACAATATCCATATTCTTGCAGAGACTCAGGCGTCCAACCCGGTCAGTATTGAAGGGGTCGGGCGCTGGGCTCCACACTGCCCTCATATTGGCAGAGAAATACTGGACGTCAATCCCATGGACTCGCCCGATACCCTGACTCTGATCGCCATCGGCCTTGCCGCCGCCTGTGCCGCGGCCACCGCCGTCACCGGTCGCAGGATTTTGTCGCGTCGGGCGGTGCCGGCCGGGGACGCGCCGCCCCCGACGTCTTCGCCGGTGGCTCCGCTCTCCCCGGAGGACCGCCGGGCGCTGAATGACCTCTATCAGCAGCAGATTCGCCGGTTGATCGATCTCAAGGTCGACATCATCCGCAACACCAGCCTGACCCAGAACCGCATTCTGGTGATGCAGGCCGAGACGCTGTGCGGCGCGATCCGTCAGGTCAGTGAGGGAGGGGCCGGCAGCGAGATCGCCGCGATCGATCCCGCGCTGCTCGCCAGCCAGAGCCTTGAGCCCCAGGCGGAAAGTGAGCGGCAACTGGCGATGATCGATCGGCAGATCCGCATCGTCGCGGCGGCGATTCGCAGTTGATCGCCGATTTTTCCCTGACAAAGACCACCGGCGTTTCCGGCCAGCAAAGAAAGACCTCAGCCATGTGCGAACCCGAAAGAACCTATTGGGACAACGGCCAGCTCAAGGAGGCGCGCTGGCTGGTCGACGGCCGGCACCATGCCGAGGGGCAACCGGCCTTTCAAGCCTGTGATCAGTTCGGCCGGGTGCGCCAGGAGAGCTGGTTTTTCGAGGGCGTCAATCATCGCGAGGATGGTCCCGCGGTGGTCGAGTGGGACGTCGACGGCAATGTTCAGTACGAGCGCTGGTTCCACCATGGCGCTGAGCACCGGACTGACGGCCCGTCGTGCCGGCAATGGTTCCGGGGCGGCCACCTGCGATATCTGATGCATGAAAGCTGGCGGCTGAATGGTGTGCTGCACCGGCCCGATGGCCCGGCAGTCCAGGAATGGAACGCCCATGAAGAGTTGATGCTCCAATCCTTCTACATCCATGGCCAATTGCACCGGCTGGACGGCCCGGCTCAGGAAAAGTGGATTCAGTCCAAAACCTCCCGCTACCAATGCCTTGAAGGCTGGTATCAGGATGGTCTGTTTCACCGGCCCGACGGACCGGCATTTCAGGAGTTCGACGAAACCGGCGACCCGTTCAATAGAAAATGGTACCTGCGCGGGGAGTGGCAAAATCTGTCATAGACCCGGAGCGGCGCCGTCTCTCCGTCCGGCCCGTGAATGGCTTCGAGGACTGAGACGGCGCCGCCGGTTAATGCGTCCTGGATCAGGTCTCGATATGCCGGTTTCGATGCGAGACGTCCGATGAGGAAGACTCCGGATCATTATAACCCCTACGCGACCACCCTAATTTACAAATTATTAATCATGTCATAGAATGCCCGGCAATGGACAATCGATCATAAGCAACAGACCGTAAGGTCTTGATCATAGTAGGAGGCTTGTCATGTTCGTCGTCGCCGCTCAGAGCATGGTCATCATATTTTGCCTTTGCGGGCTTTTGATGTTTCTCTATGTCCACCTCTTTTCTACCAGGCGGATCAAGCGTTTGGCTGTGGAGCTGCGGCGCGGCGACGTCCGGCAGGATGGCGGCGACCCCGGACTCGCCGGCGAAGCCCTGCCGCGTCTGGCCGCGCCCACCCTGCGGGACCTGATCTATCTCCAGCAGGAGCAGGTGCGCCGGATCACCGATGCCAAGATCGAGATCATCCGCTCGGCGGCGAACACGGAAAATCAGATGCTGCTGATGCATGCCAGGGCCGCCTGCGACGGTCGCGGCGCCCCGGGGCCGCAGACCATCGAGATGCGGGCGCTGCGCGGGCCGGCCGCCGTAGCTGACGGCTGCGCAACCGTTCTGGTGGTGACCGAGGCTGGCGACGATGACGAAGCCCGCGCCGTTCAGGGCCGGGTGCCGCAGCTGAGGGACTATTTGCAGGCGTCCCGCGCCCAGACCCGGCATCATCTCGCTGAAGTCGATCAGCACTTCGGGTCGTGGCCGGCGGTGGAAGTGGCGATCTGAGGCTTAGCGGGGGATCGCCGCAGGAGTTCGGGCCGCCGGCGCGGCGTGGCAGCCTACGACGCTATCGACCAGAGTCCGGGCCGTGATCAGCGACAGGCCGTGCGTGAGCGAGCACAGCCAGACCGCCGCTGCTTCACGGCCCTTCTGTCTGAACCGGGTGCGGACGGTGGCAACGGTTTTGTTGTCAAAACTGAACACGGCGTCAGCCTTCCGATGATGGCAAGCACCCGCGCGGGTCCGGTCGCCGTGGCGGACGGGGGCGGGGCGTCAGGGTTTGCGGCCGGTCACCGGATGCACTCCGATGAGAGCCCCGGCTCGAGGGCAGGCGGTCAGGCCTGACCGTATCGCGGCAGCACGCTGTCTTCCCGGCCCCGCTGCCAGCCCGCACGCCAAGTCGCGGCGCATTGCGCCTTGTCCGGCCAAGTGGCGGATGCGGCAGCAAAATCTCCCTCGCGATTTCCGTCTTCGTAGGAGCGATATCCCGCGTCAAAAATCGACTTCTGATCCATTTTGACTCCCCCCTGCGAATTGACTCCCCCCTGCGAATAATGAGTCGGACACCACCAATGATCTAAAACCGCACCGATCAAAAAGTATCTCATAAATTTTGCTCGGGTTGGGAATTAATAAAAAAGTCCATCAATATTTATTTTTCCCATTCCCGGCTTTTAAGGTCGCAATTCGCCCCCGGAACCACCACCCGCCGGCGGGGTCGGCGGCGGCACCATTCGATCATGAGTGCATCGCCGCCGATGCCATCCGGTCCGGACCCGGGTTGATTTGGCCGGGATCGGCCGTGGCGTCAGGATTGTTGCCAAATCGGCAAATATTCCTCGAGCCGAGAGGACAGACGAAGGCCACCGGAAAAGTTCCGGTGGCCTTCGTCTGTCATCAAGCTGATGCCCTGTGAGACAATCTCACAAAAAATCAAACCTCTCCGCCGGAAAGCGCGATCTGATTTTCGATGCCGTGGCTGAACAGCCCGTTGAGAAAGCTGATAATGCTTGCAAACATGGTGACCTCCGCGTGTTTTGTCAGGCCGGATATTGGCGCATCATCGCCCATATCGCACCGCACAATCACGCAATGCTCCGTCACTCTCCAAGCATGGAGATTGACCGCCGCTGTTGCCGGGGTTGCGGTGACGCCGGCCCCGATCAGCAATCTCCGGGCCGGTTTCGCTGGCTTCACCGGCATCGCCGGGCGCCGCGACCCCGGCGCGAAGCAACCATTAGCGAAATGAGATACATCCAAAGCGAGTGCGACATTATGGCGCATCAAGAATATATAATATACCCCGACTCATTGGGTAGCCGAAAAGGCTTGCGTTTGCTGCCGGGATGG